>JAFWFT010000123.1 GCA_017515505.1 Solobacterium sp. | reverse complement strand
CAATCCTTTTTATTCAAGACGATTGTGATCGGCCCTGGCATAAAAGAAGCGATAATTTTATTGGCTTTCTCATCTACAATTGCGATTTCTTCAATTTGTTTACGGTCTTTACACATAATTGGAAAGGCTTTGGTTTCTGGTCGATGCTTAATATCTCTTAGTTTTTCTTGTGCTTTAATATGGTCATAGCGCGCACATAAACCATAGACTGTATCGGTCGGAACTGATACAACCTCATCCTCTATTAATAGTTTTGCGAGTTCTTTTATTTCTTTATTTGTATAGCGTTTCATAGATTCCTCTAAATGATACTGTTTCTATTTTACCACTGTTTGGTTTATGATAAAGAAAAGAGAGGTCGAAATGTATGATTCGATTTGAAAGTGATTATTCAGAAGGTTGTATTCCAGAAATATTAAAAGCTTTAGAAAAGTCCAACATGGAACAAACACCTGGGTATGGAATGGATTTCCATTGTGAAAATGCGAGAGATTTAATTCGAAAAGCATGTCAAGCACCTAAGGCGGATGTGCAATTCTTAGTTGGAGGAACACAAACAAATATTACCGTTATTGCTTCAATCTTAAAGCCCTATCAAGGAGCTATCTGTCCAGAAAGCGGGCATATTAATGTGCATGAAACAGGTGCTTTAGAAGCGACAGGCCATAAATGTTTGAATTTGCCTAGTAAAGATGGGAAGATTAGTGCCAAACAAGTTGAAAAAGCAATTCTTCTTCAAAAGAATGATGCCTCTTTTGAACATATCGTTCAACCTGGACTCGTTTATATTTCTTTTCCTACTGAAACAGGATTACTCTATTCCAAAAAAGAATTAATGGATTTATATAAAGTATGTAAAAAGTATCACATTTATTTATTTGTGGATGGGGCACGTATGGGATATGGTCTTGCGTCCAAAAAGAATGATTTAACGCTCAGAGACTTTGCGAAATATAGTGATGTCTTCTATATTGGTGGAACAAAAGTCGGTGCTTTATTTGGAGAAGCAGTTGTGATACCAAATAAGGAACTTCAAACAAACTTCCGTTATCACATCAAACAACGCGGAGGCATGTTGGCAAAAGGTAGATTACTCGGCATTCAATTTGAAGAGCTCTTTAAACAAAATCGTTACTTTAAGATTTCTAAGAAAGCAGCAGCGTGTGCTGAACTACTCGCAAAAGCGTTAGAGGATAAAGGGTATGAATTTGCCTATGAACCGCAAACCAACCAACTCTTCCCCATTATGTCGAATAAGAAGATAAAAGAACTGCGAAAAAACTTCGCCTTCCATACCTTTGGAAGTATCGATAAGAATCATTCCATTGTCCGATTCGTTACAAGTTTCTTAACGGAAAAAGAACAAGTTAAAAAGTTAATTAAAGAGTTATAAAGATAGACTTCTCTATATTGAGAAGTCTATTTTACTTCAACTAATTTACAGAACAATGCGTATCTCGCATTGGTGAAATCATCTGTACAAGTGACCAGAGTAACCATGTGGTCATCTTTTGTCATGGTAACATTTGATGAGAATGTGGAATGTGGTGCGAACTCATTAATATAATTCATAAATTCTTCATCATCCTCAAACTGTAACTGCATAAATGGTTCATCCGCATTTAGCACAAGTCCACAGAAAGCTTGGAATTCATAGCGCTTTCTATTTACGTGGAAGAAAGTAAAGGAAGGATGTTCATCATAAAATTGTTGGCTCTTATAGGATTCTAATGTATAGAACATGGACCCATTGTTGGTATGGTGTGCATAAATGGCTGTATTTCGATCTTTGAATTCATTATTGTTTCGATAATCAAAGAATACACTTCCCATCCAGTTTACATTTCGATTATATAAGTGATTCAAGTAGTAATCATTATCATATCCTTGCACAACTGGATAATTAATAATGGTTCCATCTAATCGAATCCAACCAACCACATCTTCATTGATGGCTTTAAGAGAGGTAAAGTCAACGCCATCATCAACTCCCATTCCGCTGGTATCGCCTGCTTTTGTGTATTCTACAAGTTTCTCATAGGTATCATTACCTTCTTTATACGCCTTTAAACCACTATAGATTTTCCAACCAGAATATCCTGCTACCCCTAAGGCAATTACTAATAATAAACGAATCAAAAAAACACCAAACTTCGATAGTTTTCTTCTTTTCTTAACTACCTTCTTTGGTTGAACTACTTCTTCCTCTTCAAGATAATCGTCTTCATCATCTTGAACATGAATCATTTGTGTTTTTTCTAAATCATCAAACATTAGTTTCTCCTATATCTATTTATATGAGCAATTAAAGTATACAAATAACATACGATCTTTTCCATTCATATCTTTAACGACTTCATACGTTGCCTCTGGTAAGTACTCTTCCACAAGGTTCGAAAGAGCTTCTTTTTGATTCCATCCCATTTCAAATGCCATAAAGGATTTTTCTTTTAAAACTTTCTTACAATCTTCAAAGACAGATCGATAAAATTTCAAACCATCTTCTCCTCCAAATAAAGCCACATGTGGTTCATAGTCCACAACCGACTTTTCCATCACTTCTTCTTCTGGAATATAAGGTGGATTACAAACTAATATATCCAATTGGTAGTTTTCTTTGATAAGAGGTTTCAACATATCTCCTTCAATGAAGGTAATGGATGCTTCATTTTCTTTCGCATTTTCTTTTACGACTTTTAGAGCTTCTGAAGAAATATCGGTAGCGACCATTTGAAGACGCGCTTCTTCTTTAACAAGTGTAATCGCAATCGCCCCACTTCCACTTCCAACATCAACTCCAAGTAGCTTTTCTTCTTTTGGAAAGATATAGTCAATACGACTTAAGATCTTCGCACATAATTCTTCCGTTTCCTCGCGAGGAATTAAGACTTGATTAGAGACTTTCATCTTATAGCCATAGAACCAAGAATATCCTAAAACATGTGCCATCGGTTCTTGATTTAGAATTCTTTCCATTCCTTCACGGAAAGCATTTTCTAATTCCTTTGGCATTTCTTCTTCATAGTGAAGATATAAGTTATAGCGTTCCTTTTGACTTAGTTCCACTAAGAAAGCCATAACCGTTTCTGTAGGTACATCTACCGTTTCACATTTCTTTTCATATTCTTTGACAATCTCAAAAAAGGTACTCACTTATTCTGCACTCTCCAACTTTTTCTTTTCTTCTTCTGCTTGTAAGCCAGCAATCACATCATCAAGTTTCCCTTCCATGATACGATCAAGTTGCGTAATGGTTAAACCAATACGATGATCCGTAACACGATTTTGAGGATAGTTGTAGGTACGAATCTTTTCACTGCGATCGCCTGTACCAATTTTCGCACGACGAATCTTTCCTTCTTCTTCCTCTTTAATCCGCTTATACTCTTCATACACACGCGCACGAATTAAACGCATAGCGGTTTCTCTATTTTCAATTTGGCTACGCCCTTCTTGACAGTTTACGGTAATCCCTGTTGGAATATGAACGATACGAACAGCGCTGTCGGTTTTATTAATGTGTTGTCCTCCTGCACCACTTGCGCGATGGGTTTCAATTGTTAAATCCTTTTCATCAATTTCAATATCTTCCTCTTCCGCTTCTGGTTGACATAGGACGGTTGCGGTAGAAGTATGAACACGACCTTGGGATTCCGTCTTTGGAACACGTTGAACACGATGTACCCCCGATTCAAACTTTAAGAATTTATAAACATCATTTCCTTTTATCGAAAAAATAATCTGACTAAAGCCACCTGCTTCTGAAACACTCGCTTCCATGGTTTGAACTTTCCAACCCATACTTTCCGCATACTTTGTGTACATACGATAGAGGTCTCCGGCAAAGATGTTTCCTTCATCTCCTCCTGCCCCTCCACGAATCTCCATAATGACATCATGGTCATCATCTGGATCTCTTGGGATGAGTAGCTTTTGAATGTGTTCTAAGAGTTCTTCCCTTTGTGGCTCACATTCTTCCAATTCCATTTTCGCCATCTCTTTTAATTCAGCATCATCATCATGTAGCATTTCCTCTGCTTGTTCGATGCGTGAATCTAATTGTTCAAGTTGTTTCCAAGCTTCATAAGAAGCCGTCAATTGTGCTTGTTGTTTCGAGAGTTTGGTTAACTCTTTTGGGTTCGACAAAACCTCATCCGAAACAAGCTTCTCATTGATTTCATTATATTGTTTTTCAATTTCTCTTAATTTTTCACGAATTGCATCCATTCTTTTATTCCTCCTATCTTTTTTAGATTTTCTTTAAAGATAAAAGTAGCTACTGGAATGGATTCTTTAAACGGACTGGTTTTCCAATTATTTCATGACAGTGACGACAACGCGCCTCATAGGACTCTTTTGCGCCAACTAAGATTAATGGATCATCCCATTGCGCAGGTTGTCCATCCACAATCCGTTGTGTTCTTGTGGCAGGAGCCCCACACTTTACACATACCGCTGTTAACTTTGTGACAAATTCAGCGGTTGTTAATAAAGTTGGCATCACCCCAAAAGGTTCTCCTCTAAAGTTCGTATCTAAGCCTGCAACCATCACACGTAACCCCTTTCCTGCTAAGATATCACAGACTTCAATAATATCCTCATCTAAGAATTGAACTTCATCCACTGCCACAACATCTGTATCCTGTTTAATATGTTCTAAAATATCAGACGCTTTATCTATGAGGATGGATTCGACTTGGCTACCTGCATGAGAAGCCACCTTTGATTCACTATATCGATTATCAATACGTGGTTTAAAAACAAGAATATTCTGCTTCGCAAATTCTAAAACTTTAATACGACGGATTAATTCTTCTGTCTTTCCCGCAAACATACAACCAGAAATTACTTCTAGCCATCCTTTACGATATTGTTTATACATTTCACTCATAATTATTCATCCTCATTTTCCTTATTTGTTTTCTTTAGCGTACGAATTGCACGCTCTTCTAATTGTCTAACTCTCTCTTTGGAAATCTTCAGTTCACTTCCAACTTGATCTAAGGTATCTGGTGTTCCATCATTTAGACCATACCGTAGAATGAGTACTTTTCTTTCTCTTTCTGGTAATTGTTCTAAGATGCGAATCATCTCATCACGCATATAAGACTTTTCAGCACTTTCTTCTGGTGTTAATTCATCATCATTTTCAATGAGATCTCCAAGTTCTGTATCTCCATCTTCTCCTCTAGGTTCTTCTAGAGAAACAATCGTTGGATCTAACATCATTAACTCTTCTACTTTTTTCGCATCTACCTTATCATAGCGTACATCTTCTTCCTGAAGTTTTTTCGCAATTTCTTCATAAGAAGGGTTTCGATGAAGTTCTTGTATTAAATCATTCTCAATCTTCTTAATTTTTACAATTAAGTCATTGGTATGAACAGGAACACGAATTTCTTTTCCTTGATTCACAATCGCTCTTTGAATCTTTTCTCGTATCCACCATGTCGCAAAGGTTGATAATTTAAGACCTCTTTTATAATCAAACTTATCAACTGCCGTCATTAAACCAATGTTTCCTTCTTGGATTAAATCTAAGAAGGATAAGGATGAGCCATTCTTAATATACTTCTTTGCGTAATAGACTACGAGACGTAAGTTACAGTTAATGAGTTGTTCTTTTGCTTCGACATCTCCTTCACTCATTCGCTTCGCAAGTTCATATTCTTGTTCACGTGTTAAGAGTGGATATCTTCCTATCATATTCAAATAGGCTTTCGCCGCATCCGTTATACTACTTTTTGATTCTTCAGTTGGGTGATACCCCAGCATTTCATCTTGTTCAACTTCTTCCAATAGTTCATCTACATTGACATCGCTAATATCTACACGATCTAAGAGTTCTAGAGTTTCTTGTTCGGATAAATGCTCTTGACTCGCAAAAGAAAACACTTCATCCTCAGTAATAATATCATCCTGGGATTCTATAAATCTCTTATAGAGTTCTTCTATCTTAGAATTCTTCTTTTTTGCCATATTAAAACCACCTATCTAAACAGTATCTATTATATCTTATAAATAGAAAAAAAGAGACCGAATGGCCTCTTTACATTCTACTTTAATCCATACTTCTTATTGAAGCGTTCTACACGTCCTTGCGCTTGTGCGAATCTTTGACGGCCTGTGTAGAATGGATGACAATTCGAACATGTGTCAACCTTAATCTCTTTTACAGTAGATCCTGTCTCAAATTCACTTCCACAGCTTGTACAAACAACTTTTGTTTTAAAGTAACCTGGATGTATTTCTTTCTTCATACGATCAATCTCCCTTCTGCCTTAAACCTCCTGCGGGTTTAAAGAAAGTGCTAACTAATAATAGCATATGGTTTTTTAGGGTGCAAGACACAATTTAGTCAATCATTTCGCGATAGATTTTAGCCCCCATACGCTTTAGTTTTCCATCAATATCATCATACCCTCGATCAATATGATGAACGCCACGTATTTCCGTAATCCCCTCTGCCATAAGACCCGCAATAACAAGACACGCTCCACAACGAAGATCGGTTGCGACAACCTTATCACCATAGAGTGGCGTGATTCCTTCAATCGTACAAGATCCTTGTCCTATTTCAATGTTGGCTCCCATCCTTTGAAGCTCTAGACAGTTTTTAAAGCGCTCTGTATAAATGGTATCGACCACATGGCTTTCCCCTGCTGCCTTTGTCATAAGAGCGGTAAGAGGTTGTTGAAGGTCGGTTGCGAAACCTGGATATGGCTTTGTGGTCACATCTACACCATGTAAATCATTGGATTCATAAACCGTTATGGAATCGACCCCCGTTTCTAAACGTACTCCCATTTCTTGAAGTTTACTTGTTAAAGCTTCAATATGTTTTGGAATGACATTATGAATGACCATCTTTTCTGCACATGCTGCAGCTAAGATGAGGAAGGTCCCTGCTTCAATACGATCCGGGATAATTTCATGGGCACAGCCATTAAGACTCTTGACTCCTTCAATCGTAATGACATTGGTTCCTGCTCCTTTTACATTTGCCCCCATATTGTTTAATAAAGTTGCGACATCAATGATTTCAGGCTCTTTTGCGGCATTTTCAATGGTCGTTTTTCCATCTGCGTATACCGCTGCCATCATAATATTGATGGTTGCTCCTACTGAAGAAATATCCAAGAAGATTTTATTTCCTTTAAGATGATCCGCCTTAATCGTATAGCATCCACGATCATATTCCACTTCTGCTCCTAAAGCTTCAAATCCTTTAATATGTAAATCAATTGGGCGAGGACCTAAATAACACCCTCCTGGCATCTTAATACGCACAAATCCATACTTTCCTAATAGAGCCCCCATGAAGTAATAGGATGCACGCAAACGCGTCACAACGTCTTGATCAAGATCAATATTCTTCATATTGGTTGGATCAAGAATTAACATATCCTCTTTCTCCGTTACATCCACATTAAGAATACGTAAGATTTCCGCAAGAGAAGCTACATCAGCGATTTCTGGAACTCCACTAATATAGACAGGTCCATTTGCGAGAACTGCTGCAGGAATGAGCGCAACCGTCGCATTCTTTGAACCAGAAATACGCACTTCTCCATTCAGTTTTCTACCACCATCAATTTTTAATACTGCCTGCATATGCATTCTCTCTTTCTATCCATTCATATAATCCGTAAATATCTTTCACCATCACATCTGCCTTAGATTGATTTTGTCCAAATCGTTTATCAATTCGACAAACCACTCTCATGCCAGCGCGCTTTCCACTTTCAATCCCAAAGTCACTATCTTCATAAACCACACATTCTTCCGGTAATAAATGAAGGTGCTCACAAGCACTTACATAAACATCTGGAAATGGCTTTGGGTGATCCACTTCTTCTGCAGATTGAATATACGTGAAGTTTTTACGAATGTCCATTTCTTTTAAGGCTTCCTCAATAATATCATACGGAGAAGATGAGCAACACGCTAATTGAATCCCATTCTCCTTAAGTCTCTTTGTGATGATATCAACCCCATCAAACATTAACTCTTTATACGGAACGGGATGGGTTTCATAGTATTCTTCATTTCTTCTTTGAATCTCGTCAATAGAAACCTTCTTATTTAAAAGTTCATAATACAATGCATAAATCTTATCCATTGTACAACCAATCCCCTTTAATAGTTCTTCTTCACTTCCGGTATAACCTAACTCTTTTAATTGCGTTAAATTTCCTTGAAAGTAAAAACCTTCACTATCAAATAAGATTCCATCTAAATCAAATAAAACTGCCTTAATCATAACCTGAATTAAGTATACTATAGGAAGATATAAAAAACTCAGTTTTTATGCGAAACTGAGTTTTAAGATTTTTATTATGCTTGATCTGCAGAACCGAATGCTTTACACATTTCAACAACTTGGTTCACAATTGCATCACATCCAGGTTTTAGAAGTTTACGAGGATCAAATCCTTTTCCTTCTTTATCCTTACCTGCTTCAATATATTCTCTTGTCGCTTTTGCGAATACTAATTGAAGTTCTGTGTTTACATTAACTTTAGAAACACCTAATGTGATTGCTTTATGAACTTGTTCAAATGGAATACCACTACCACCATGTAATACAAGTGGTTTTCCTTGGACTGCTTCATCAATTTCTTTTAAACGATCGAAATTTAGACCTGCCCAATCAGCTGGATAAATACCATGGATATTCCCAATACCAGCAGCTAAGAAGTCTACACCTAGTTCAGCAACTTGTGCACATTCTTGTGGATCAGCTAGTTCACCATTGGATGTAACCCCATCTTCTGTACCACCAATACCACCAACTTCACATTCAACAGAGATGCCCTTTGAATGAGCTATTTCAATAATTTCTTTTGATTTTTGAATGTTTTCTTCTAAATCATAGTGAGATCCATCAAACATAACCGATGTGAATCCTGCTTCAATACATTCTTTTGCACCTTCAAATGTTCCATGATCTAGATGGATTGCTACAGGAACTGTAATTCCTAATTTATCGTGTACGTTACGAACCATATCAACAACGTTCTTAAACCCATACATATATTTTCCTGCGCCTTCAGATACGCCTAACATAACTGGAGATTTTGCTTTTTCGCATCCCTCTAATACAGCTTTAATCCATTCTAGGTTGTTAATGTTGAATTGAGGAACTGCATAATGGCCTGCATGAGCCTTGTTAATCATTTCTGTTGCGGATACTAATGTCATTGTATTACCTCCTATTCGCAACTACTATAATAGACCATTTTATACATAAAAAAAAGAATAATCCGTATCTTTCATCATAAAAAGAGTATCTACACTCTTTTTGCCATATTTTACTTGTTTATTTCTCTGCGATGCCTAATATTTAGCGCAAGAATAATTAGTTTTTTAATATCTTTATACAAAAGATTTCGCAAATACAACAGAATATTTCATTCTAAGTCAATCATCTTTTCGAGTTCCTCGAGAGAATAGGTAATTGGTTTTTTTTAGATAATCTACATATGCTATTTCTACAACAGCCACATCATATTCATCTTCAATCTTTTCAAATAGAGTCCTTTTAAATGCTTACGTTAAAGAAATAGAATGCAATTTCACATAGCTTTCCGCTAGTTTTTTCTTCATCTATCATTCTAATTGAAAAATACATTGTGAATCCTCCTATGTGGTACATTGTACTTCATCCGTGAATAGAATATCGATCATACAAAAAACAATAGCGATTTGCTATTGTTTGTTTAGAACTCATCTTCTCCTTTAGGAAGATCTAGAGAATCATCTTCATCTTCTCTTTCTTCTTCATCATCCGTATCAAGTAAAGATGCAGAATCAGAGTGAACTTCTTCTAATTTACGACGATTTCGTAAATCCCATTTATTTCCTTTGAGAGATGCGAATCGACTATCAAGCATTAGTTCAGAGTAAAACTGCGCCTTCTTGCGATCCAACTTCTCTGCTGGAATCTTTAAGGTTTTTGAAACCTCTTGCCATAAACGCGCAAATTCAACTTCTTTTTTACGTTTGGACATGCAATGATACGCAATATCCGTCATACTTTCTTTAGCTGTCACAGACATCTTTATATTACTCCTTCATATATAGTATTAAATAAATTTGAATGAAAAGATTAACGCTATACGTCTTTCCGTTGATAATTAAAACACATTTTTCATACATGTCAATACATTCTATCGAAAAATGTTTTTTTACCCTTTCATTT
>JAFWFT010000122.1 GCA_017515505.1 Solobacterium sp. | reverse complement strand
CCAGGTTCGTCCTAAGAGCGGCCGCGCATTAAAAACAAAGCTTCGTGTAGCTAACACCCCTGGGACTATCGATCAGGGTTATCGTGATGAAATTAAAGTCATTATCGAAAACGTTGAACCGCCGATCAAAGATATTACTGTTGATGATGATGGAAAAGTTACTTCTATTCTCTATGGAAGTGATTTCGTAATCGGAAAAGGTGAAAAGTTCTGTCAGCTCGTTTTAAACGAAGTACCAAAAGCTACTTTCTATCGTGTTTCAAATGTAATGGAAGTTGATGAAGAAAATAGACTCGGAGGCTTTGGCTCCACAGGATTAACATGATAACATCACTTGAATATCACATTACCAATCATTGCAACTTAAATTGCGCCGGATGTTCTCATTTCTCACCATTGTGTGAACCTTGGAATGAGTCATTCGACGAGTTTAAGGCGGATTGGGATAAGGTATATGAAAAAGGATTAAAGATAGGACGCATACGTATTCTAGGCGGAGAACCTCTGCTAAATCCGGAACTCGGAAGAATGGTTGAATACGTACGTTCCCTTTTTCCATTTTCGGACATCAATGTTGTAACGAATGGTATTTTATTAGGAAAAAGAAAGGACGAACTCCTTCCTATTTTTTTAAGAAATAATATTTCTCTTACAACTAGTATGTATCCTGGATTGAACTTAAACTATGGAGAGCTTTTGAAAGGTTTTCCTAAAGTAGAAGTATATGATAAAGCAGGTTTTTGGAATATCTCTTTGCATACAGGGCGCGCCTTCGATGAAAATCGTTCATTCTATAATTGTTTTTCTGGTTCAGTAGCCAAATGCAATTTCTTAAAAGATGGACGTATTTATGCCTGTTGTATAGTCCCAAATCTTCCACATTTCATTAATTACTTTTCTGAGTTAAAAGAAACAGAACTCGGTAAAGTAAATGTTGAAGAGTGTGGTATTTCAATCGAAGATCATTCTGTTGAAGAGATAGAAGCCTTCTTAAATAAACCAAATTCCATGTGTTCGTTCTGTAATGTCTCTCGCGCGCGAGTAGCACAGCCATGGAAGCAAACAAATTATGATATAAAGGAATGGATAGAAGAATGAAGATTTCACTCATAATCCCAGTACATAATCTCGAAGAATTTATTGAACCACTTTTGGTTTCTTTAAAGTATCAGATTTACGATCACAACGAGATTGAACCAATTTTTATTTGTGATTATTGCACAGATAGAACCCATGAAGTAATCGAAGAAATTTTGGGTGACTCGTATCCAAACCTTATAATCTTGGATAGGAAGTATCGCTCAAGCGGGCTCGGCCGCAACGATGGTATTGAGCGTGCAAGTGGTGAATATATCTGGTTGCTCGATGGTGATGATTGGCTGATTGATAATCACGCTATTGCAAAAGTTCTTACTTACTTCGAGCGTCGTCCAGAAGATAAAGTAGTTCATCTAAACTGGGCAACAAACACATTTACAAACCTCGAATATCGCTTTACTGTATGGCAATGGGTATTCGCAGCTGACTGGGCAAAAGCAGTCAAGTTTACATCTCGTCCTTATGATGATGATGTTGAATGGATTAACAATATGATAAAGACCCATAAAATTAGTAATGT
>JAFWFT010000121.1 GCA_017515505.1 Solobacterium sp. | reverse complement strand
TGAGGCGGTTTATCCAAAATTAATGTCCACAATCATGTTTATGATTGTTGTATATGCGATAGGTGTAATTGCGGGTACTGCACAAACCTTTATCATGGCACATGTGAGTCAAGGCATATTAAAACATTTAAGAGATGATATGTTTGATCATATGGAAACATTACCGATTAAATATTTTGATACACATCCTCATGGAGATATTATGTCTACCTATACAAATGATGTGGATAATATACGTCAACTTGTATCACAAAGTATTCCAAACTTATTTAGAGGCATATTATCAATCATTACAGTCTTTATTATGATGATTACCTATAGTGTATGGTTAACACTTGCGGTATGTTGTGTGATTTTCATCATGTTTAAGATTACAGGTAAGTTTGGTGGTGCGAGTGCACGCTTTAGTACTGCACAACAAAAATCACTTGCGAAAGAAGAAGGTTTCATTGAAGAAATGATGCAGGGACAAAAAGTTGTGAAAGTGTTTAATCATGAAGAAAAGAATAAAGAAGAGTTTGTGAAACTTAATAATCAATTATTTGAAGATAGTCGTAACGCACAACGAACAGGAAATGTATTAATGCCAATCTTAGGGAATGTTGGAAATATTATGTATGTATTACTTGCGATTATTGGAGGTTTCTTAGTCGTATTAAGAGTTCCAAACTTATCCTTAAGTGGAATGAGTACGATCACAACTGGTATTATCGTTACCTTCTTAAGTTTATCAAGACAAATATCACAAACCGTTGGGCAAATGTCGATGCAGGTAGCGATGATTGCGCAAGGTTCAGCTGGTGCAGGAAGAGTCTTTGATTTATTAGATGAACCTAGTGAACAAGATGAAGGATATGTCACACTTGTGAATGCGAAAAAGAATGAGAAGGGTGAAATTGAAGAAACGGATACATATACGGGTATGTGGGCTTGGAAACATTATCATAAGGATTCTAATACAACTACCTATGTTGAACTTAAAGGGGATGTACAAATGGAAAATGTTGACTTTGCGTATGTACCTGAAAAACAAGTTCTCTATGATGTGTCGCTTTACGCAAAACCTGGTCAAAAGATTGCGTTTGTTGGTGCGACTGGTGCAGGTAAAACAACTATCACAAATCTAATCAATCGTTTCTATGATATTCCGGATGGAAAGATTCGTTATGATGGAATCAATATTAATAAGATTAAGAAACCAGACTTAAGAAGATCCTTAGGTATTGTATTACAGGATGTGAATCTATTTACTGGAACGGTTATGGATAATATTCGTTATGGAAACTTAAACGCAACAGATGAAGAATGTGTTGCGGCTGCGAAACTTGCGAACGCACATGACTTTATTAAGAGACTTCCAAATGGTTATGATACGATGCTTACGAATAACGGTTCGCAATTATCACAAGGACAACGACAATTATTATCAATTGCTCGAGCAGCAGTAGAAAATCCACCTGTTATGATTCTTGATGAAGCGACTTCTTCCATTGATACAAGAACAGAAGCACTTGTTCAACAGGGTATGGATAACTTAATGAAGGGAAGAACGGTCTTTGTGATAGCGCATCGTTTATCAACGGTACGTGATAGTGATGCGATAATGGTACTTGATCATGGTCGTATTATTGAGCGTGGTAGCCATGATGATTTAATTGCTATGAAAGGCACCTATTACCAACTCTATACAGGAGCCTTTGAACTAGAATAAAAATAATACTTTACGTATTCAAATTTTGTGTATAATACTAGTAGAACGATTTGTGGGGAGGAAAGAAAATGTATTCTAAAACAGTTAAAATTACAAATCCAACAGGATTACATGCTAGACCAGCATCTGAATTCGTTCAAGCAGCTAGTAAGTTCAAATCCGATATTACAATTCAACGCGTAGATGAAGAAGGCGCTGCTAAAGCAAATGCGAAATCAATCCTAATTCTATTATCATTAGGACTCGTAAGTGGTGCTGAAGTTGAAATCGCTGCTGAAGGTGAAGACGAACAAGAAGCAGTTGAAAAACTCTGCGAACTAATTGAAAACTTAAAAGACTAAAGAAACGCAAAAAAGTGGCATTCCATTCATATAATGAATACCACTTTTTATATTGTTTCTTAAGGATTCGCAGGTTTAGCTTTTGTATAACCAAAGGTGCCATTCAAGCGATCACCAATATCGCCTGCCGCTGTTACGATGAAACCATCTTCATTTAAACCAGTAGGTATATATTTTGCCGCATATACCTTTACATTAGGATGATTTTCATAAAGTAGTTTTACACCAACATTGGATGCGAAAATACACATTACTTTAATGTCTTTAAATCCCATTTCTTTTAGGTATGTGATTGTTGCGTCAATACTGCCACCGGTCGCAAGAGCAGGGTCCACAATGATAGCGGGATGACTTTCAGCATTCACTGGCATCTTGAAATAATACTTCACCGGTTTCAAGGTTTCTTGATCACGATATAAACCCACATGTCCAACACGAGCTGTTGGAAGAAGCTGTTTTAAACCGTCAACCATTCCTAGGCCTGCTCTAAGAATTGGCACGATTGTGAAACTATCTTCAATAACAGGTGACATCATCTTTGTGAGGGGTGCTTGAATTTCAATGTCTGTAGTAGGTAAATCTTTGAGTGCTTCAAAGCCCATCATAATTGTTAACTCTGTAATAATTTCAGCGACTCCTTTTGAGCCTGTAGTTACATCACATAATTTTGTAATCTTATGTGCGACAAGAGGATGATCCTCAAAATGTGTTAAATTCTTTTCAAATTCTTCCATTGGTTATTCCCTCCAAATTTCATCTTATCATGAAATAATTGACGGCATATGATAATTTAGTAAAATTTATTTAGAAGTGGAGATATCATGGAAAAAGTAATCGT
>JAFWFT010000120.1 GCA_017515505.1 Solobacterium sp. | reverse complement strand
GGATGAACTTCTTGAATGCGCCAAGATGCAGGGAGTTTATCTTTTAATTGATTGACAATGCTTTCTTTAGAAACAAACATACAAGTGGAACCAGAGCCACTAATAAAGAAAGCACTTGATAACGCATTGGATAGAGAATCTAATAAGCCATAATCTTTAATCAGCTCTTTACGATAGGGAGTATGGATTTGATCTTTTGAAACATCTTTTAATAATTCTAGATTTCCGCTTTCGAGTGCATATGTTAAAAGAATTGCACTGGATGTACTTTGGACAAGTATTTCTCTTGAATAGCTATCTGGCAATACACTGCGTGCTTTTTGGGTTGATACTTCGTAATCGGGGACAACAATTGTGAAAACAAAAGAATTTGAAAGAGGAAGTTTATAAACTTGTACATCTTCCTGTGACATCTTTCCTGCACAGAGTCCACCAAATAAACATGGAGCAGCATTATCTGGATGATGCTCAATCGAAGTCGCAAGCCTTAAGAGTTCTTTTCCATTTAATGGTTTCTTCTGAATGAGATAACCAGCGACTAATCCACCAACGGTTAACGTTGAACTAGAACCTAAACCTCTAGAAACAGGAATGTCACAATCAAAATGCACATGAATAGGAATTGGTTCACGAGAGAAAGTTTGTCGATAGGCCTCTAAAAAAAGATTATCGCTATTTGCGAAACGTTCTTCACACCCAGTGATTAAGAATTCATCGCTTACTTCAACCGAAAAGAGATTATAAATATCAAGAGATAAACCAAGACAATCAAAGCCTGGTCCTAAATTTGATGTGCTACATGGAACTTTAATAATCATTTTGGTGTACCTCCTTAATGAGTGATGCAAGATAAGAAATCGCATCTTCCTTCGAAACGCTATCGCTAAATCGAATTGGGGCATTTTTTAGTTTTCGGATATTAAAAGGGATTTCCTGTTTGGCTATTTGAGATAGTTTATCGAGTGCTTCAAAAGCGTCACTAGGAACTTCTTCATGTAAGCTTTCTAGGATTGCGTTAGGAAACTTAAAGATAGAAGCAGTGGATAAGACGATTGTTGGATAAAGAGAATTTGTTTCTTCTTTATGTTTGCGAAGTGCACTTAGTGCAACACTGGTATGAGGATCAACAAGAATACCATCCTTTTGATAACGCGCAAATATTTCTTTTTTACAATCCTCTTCACTAGCCCAATATCCAACAAACGTTTCTTGAATCTTTTGTTTCATTTTATCTGTAATGGTATAAGAACCTTCTTTTTCAAGACGATGCATAAGGTTTTTAACCATTTCATCATCTTCACAAGTTAGATAAAGTAAACGTTCTAGATTGCTAGAAACTAAGATGTCCATAGAAGGAGAAATAGTTTCGAAGAAAGAACGGTTACGATTATAGACCCCTGTTTTAATAAAGTCAGATAAAACATGATTGGAATTAGAAGCACAAATAAGCTGATGAATTGGTAAACCGATTTGTTTTGCGAAATATCCAGCTAGAATATCCCCAAAGTTTCCAGTTGGAACCACAAAATCTACTTCATCATATAAAGAAATCTTTTCACTTTCGACTAGACGGAAATACGAATAGAAATAGTAAACAATTTGTGGAATGAGGCGACCAATATTAATAGAGTTCGCACTTGATAGTGTCATAGAGCCTAAGGCTTCTTGAATAGATGAATCGCTATAAGCTTGTTTGACTAGTTTTTGACAATCATCAAAGTTTCCTTGAATCGCAAATACAGAAACATTGTTTCCTAAAGAAGTTTGCATTTGTTTCTTTTGGATAGAGGAAACCCCATCTTCGGGATAACAAACCACTATATGAATATTCTCAACATCTTTAAAGCCTTCTAATGCAGCTTTTCCAGTATCACCACTTGTCGCAGTTAAGATGAGAATGCGATTATCACTCGCCGTTAACTTCATAACTTGGGGGAGAAAGGATAGTGCAACATCTTTAAATGCATAGGTTGGACCATGAAATAATTCAACCATTGCACAATCGTCAAAATATGTAACAGGAGTAATCTCACTTGTATCAAATTTAGAATCATATGCATGATAAACACATTCATGAATCTCTTCTTCTGAATAATCATCAAAGAATAAAGAGACAATATGATGTGCTAGTTCTAAATAGGAATAAGAAGATAAAACTTCAAGTGGTAAAACATGCGGGAAAGTGATAGGTAGGAATAAACCACCATCTTCCGCAAGCCCATTGCGTATCGCTTCCTTACTTGAAACCACAATGTTTTTATTTCTCGTACTAAAGTATTTCATAATCTCTCCTTGTCACATCGACTATACCATGATACTATGTTTGTGTTTTGAGTACAACTGTACTCAATACAAAAACAAGGAGAAAACATGAAAGTTGCATTATTAGGATGTGGAGTTGTGGGAAAAGAAGTAAGGCGAATTCTTGATGAAAGAGAGGATGTTGAAATTGTCTCTATTTTAGTAAAGGATGAAAAGGAAATTGACGATGAACGAATGACGACTTCTTTTGAAGAACTTTTAAATAAAGATGATATGGATATTGTAGTGGAATGTATGGGTGGCATTGAACCTGCTTTTTCTTATGTCAAAAAGGCGATGCTTCATCATAAACATATTGTTACATCCAATAAGAAGATGTTGGCGAATCATTATCTTGAACTTTCCAAACTTGCCAAGGAGAATCAAGTATCTTTACGCTATGAAGCAAGTGTTGGAGGAGGAATACCATGGATTCATGAAATGCATCGTGTTCAACGAATTGATAAAATCCAACGTTTCTATGGCATCATGAATGGAACAACCAATTATATTCTGACACAGTTTGAGGAAGGTGAGTCTTTTGAAAAAGCTTTAAAAAATGCCCAAATGAATGGATTTGCAGAACAAGATCCTACGGATGATATTGATGGATATGATGTTCGTTATAAATGTATGTTAAGTGCGATTACTAGTTTTCATATTTACTTAGAAGAAGAGTCTATTCCTGTTTATGGAATTCGAAATATAAGCGATAAAGAAATGAAATATGCAAATCAAAAGAACCAAGTTATTAAACTAATGGGAAATGGTTATGATGAAGAAGGAAACTATTCGATTTATGTGATTCCTACACTTTTACCGAAGACACATCCATTATCTAATGTTAAAAATGAGACGAATGGTTTATTTATGAAATCCACAACTCTTTCAGAAAGTGGATATATCGGAAAAGGGGCAGGAGGGACACCTACTGCACACGCAGTTGTTCAAGATGTCTTATCTATTCCTTCACTAGAAGATGATTTTATTCAAGGAGCAACGAATGCTTTAACCCATACGGGAAGATTCTATATTCGTATGCAAGAACTGGATAATCATTGTGCATTTATTTCGGAAACAATCAATGAAAACACCATTCTTTCAAAGGAAATATCCTTACAAACGTTATATGATTATACAAAAGGAAACACAAATATCTTATTTGTGATGGAGGTACTACAATGATTAAGGTTGTGAAATTTGGCGGGAGTAGTGTCGCTAGTGCAGAACAGTTCAAAAAGGTTAAAGACATTGTTTTAAGCGATCCTTCTCGAAAATTTGTAGTCACTTCTGCTTGTGGAAAGACTTCGAAAGAAGATCATAAAGTGACCGATCTTTTATATCTTTGTGAAGCACATATTCGTTATGGTGTATCGCATGAAGAATTATTTTCAACGATTGAAGAAAAGTATTATGGAATTTGTAAGGAGCTTCAATTAAAGATTGATTTAAAAAAAGAATTTGAACATATTCGCACACAAATGAAAAAGGGTGTTGATACTGATTATTTGGTTTCTAGAGGAGAGTATTTAACAGGTTTATTACTTGCGGAGTATCTAGGATATGCTTTCTTAGATGCAAGAGATGTGATTTGTTTTCGGTATGATGGTCAAATTGATTTAGAAAAGACAAAGGCACGACTCCTTGAGAAACAAAATGATACTGGAGTCGTAATTCCTGGTTTCTATGGTGCACTTCCAAATGGAGCAATTAAAGTCATGAGTCGTGGTGGCAGTGATATAACAGGATCGATTATTGCGAATATTGTGGACGCGGATGTGTATGAAAACTGGACAGATGTATCCGGTATTTATGTGGCAGATCCTAAGATTATCAAGAATCCTCTACAAATCCCAACAATTACTTATAACGAATTAAGAGAAATGTCTTATTTGGGGGCGAATGTCCTTCATGATGATGCGGTATTCCCAGTCAAGCAAAAGAACATTCCAATTAATATCCGTAATACAAATGATCCCACAAAGCCTGGCACGATGATTCTGGAAGATTGTAAGGAACTGGATGAAAAAATACCTCCCCATATGATTACTGGTATTACAGGAAGACAAAACTTTACAATTGTGACACTTGTAAAGAGTCATTCTTCAACTGAAGTTGGCTTCTTACGAAAGGTTCTATCTGTTTTTGAACGTTTTCAAGTTTCAATTGAATCGGTTCCAAGTACAGTGGATACATTTTCCGTGATTGTGAATACAGCTTCTGTTAGTGAATGCATTTATGAGATTGTATCAACATTAAAAGAAGAACTTGATTTAGATGATATCTTCCTTGAAGAACATGTTGCCTTAGTAGCAGTTGTTGGTAGAGGAATGAAAGCACAACCGGGAATGTCAGGAAAACTATTATCGGAATTTGGTTTAAATCGGATTAATATAAAAGTCATTAGCCAAACAGCGGATGAACTATCCATCGTGGTTGGTGTTAAGAATGAAGATTATGAAAAAGCAATTTCTTGTATCTATGAGAAGTTTATTGCGGAAGAGAGGAAAGTATTATGAGAATCGGGATTCTAGGTGCGACAGGTGCAGTTGGTCGACAAATGATTACATCTCTAGAAGAACGACAGATTGTTCCAGAAGAATTACGCTTATTCGCAAGTGAACGTAGTGCGGGAAAAGAATTGAACTTTTTTGAAAAAGGAATTCCTCTTGAAGTGATTACGAAAGATCGCCTTCTAGGTTTAGATTATGTATTAGGTGCTGTATCAAATCCACTCGCAAAGGAATGGGGACCAGTCATTCAAGAAGCTGGAGGAGTTTTCATTGATAACTCCAGTGCGTATCGCTTGGATGAAGATGTTCCACTTGTGGTTCCAGAAGTGAATGGGGAAGATGCTCTTAATCATCATGGGATTATCGCAAACCCAAACTGTTCCACGATTATCACAATGATGGCAGTTTCTCCCATTCAAAAGATATCTCCAATTAAGAAGATGATTACATCCACATACCAAGCTGTTTCTGGGGCTGGAATTGGAGGACTCAATGAGCTCACAAATCAAGTAAATGATATTCGTGAAGGAAAAGAGCTTACAAGTGAGATCTTCCCAAAACAAATTGCCTATAACTGTATTCCTCTTATTGGTTCTTTAAATGAGAATGGTTATACAACGGAAGAAATGAAAATGCAGAATGAAGGAAGAAAGATACTTCATAATCATATGGACGTTTCTTGTACCTGTGTAAGAGTACCTGTCTATCGCTCCCATGCGATTTGTGTTTCCTTACAATGTGAAAAAGAGCTGGGGATAGAAGAAGTAAATGAAGCACTTGATAAAGCACCTGGTATTCTTCATGATAGTGACCATTTCCCAACTCCACTTGAAACTTCTAACCAAGATCTTGTAGCCGTTGGCAGAATCCGTAAAGATCTCGTATTTGATGGGGGCATCTCTCTATGGTGTTGTGGAGACCAAATACGCAAAGGAGCTGCAACAAATGCGATTCAAATTCTAGAGTACTTATTAGCGCATTAAGGGATTGTATTTTTCATATAGAAACTTATGAAATTGTGCTAAAATATCGGTAGTGAGGTAATTGTTATGTTTCGTAGAACGATTGGTGCAGCCTTAGCTGCGACAGCTATTATCGCTGCGGGTGCGGTGATTAAACTTTTATTAGATGAAACAAATACGTATGATGAAGAAGATGATGAAGTAAACTTCATTAATATTGATGATGGAGAAGCAGAAGTATCTCCAGAAATTTTGGAAATTGCTAAGTTATATCCATACTTAGATAAAAAGTTTATTGCTGAACAATTCGCTCGCAATGAAGCTTTTAACAAAGAATATCCAGAAGATACACTTATCACAATCGCTCATAAAGCGAAATTCCCTGATGCATGGACATTAGAAGAATACACAAAGATTGTGACAGAAAATGGATATACCGCCGAAAAATTAAATGATACAGAAAACATCATTTCAAAGAAGATGTTCACAACCGACGGTGCAATTCTTAGTGATATCTATAATGTATCTAACCAAGTGGCATGTCTAAAAGGTACTTACGAAGGATATAAAATTGATTAAGAAAGATTGCGTGTGTAATCGATTCAGTTGAACCAGTTCCTATGAACTGGTTTTTTGTTATATAATAGGATAGTTTTATAAGGGTGTATTATGAATGCAATAGAAGTAAAAGACTTATGTTTCGCTTATGACAAAGAAGATGTTGTAAAAAAAGTCTCTTTTTCTGTTCCAAAAGGGACCTATTGTACAGTTGTTGGACATAATGGAAGTGGAAAGAGCACGATTGCGAAACTAATCGCTGGTTTATTAGAAAAGAGAAGTGGTTCGATCATTATTGATGGGATAGAATTAAATGATCAAACCATTTGTAAACTTCGTAATAAGATTGGAATTGTTTTCCAAAACCCGGATAATCAGTTTATTGGGTCTACGGTAAGAGATGATATCGCATTTGGTTTAGAAAACCATAATGTTCCTCAACCTGAAATGGATCCAATTATTGAAGAGTTTTCAAAACGTGTCGGAATGAGTGAATTCTTAAATAATGAGCCAACACGTTTATCAGGCGGACAAAAGCAAAGAGTTGCGATTGCAGGTGTTTTAGCGATGCATCCAGATATCTTAATCTTTGATGAAGCAACTTCTATGTTAGATCCACAAGGTAAAGATGAGATTAAAAAAGTCATTATGAATCTTCATAAGGAGAAAGAACTGACGATTTTATCGATTACGCATGATATTGATGAAGTCAGTAAGAGTGATTATGTAATTGCTTTAAATCAAGGACAAATCGTACTTCAAGGTAAACCGGAAGAACTCTTTCAAAATGAAGAGAAACTAAAAGAGATTCAACTCGATGTGCCTTTCACTTTTAAATTAACAAAAGAGTTAAAGAAACTTGGTGTTTCTATCAATAATCATTTAACAATAGAGGGGATGGTGAATGAACTATGTCAATTACGTTCGAAAAAGTAAGCCATATCTATAGTGATGGGACCCCTTATCGTTTTGTGGCGTTAAGTGATGTGGATTTAGACATCATAGAAGGACAAATGACTGCGATTGTTGGACAAACAGGTTCTGGTAAGAGTACACTTGTACAACATTTGAATGGCCTTTTACTTCCTGCTTCGGGAAAGATTAATGTCTTAGATCATGTGATTGAAGCAGGGAGTCATCCAAAAGGATTAAAATCGTTAAGAGGGAAAGTTGGTCTTGTATTCCAATTTCCTGAATACCAATTATTTGAAGAAACCGTTCTGAAAGATATCGCATTTGGTCCAAAGAACTTTGGTTTTACGGAAAAAGAAGCCATTGAAAAAGCGCGTCATGCGATGAAGCTTGTTTCGTTGGGAAAAGAATTTGAAGAGAAAAGTCCATTAGAATTATCCGGTGGTCAAAAAAGAAGAGTTGCGATTGCGGGTATACTCGCAATGGATCCTCAAGTTCTCGTTTTAGATGAACCAACGGCAGGCCTTGATCCACAAGGGACCATCCAAATGATGGAATTGTTTAGAGAACTCAATCAAAAACATCATAAGACCGTTCTGATTGTCACCCATGACATGGAACAAGTTTTTAATTATTGTGACCGCGTCATTGTGATGGCGAAGGGAAGTGTTCATACGCATACAACCTGTGAAGAATTCTTTAGAGATTCTTCTCTTTGTAACTCCTTAGCGATATTACCACCTGCTTTAATTCGCATGAAAGATGCACTCAAAGAGAAGGGTTTTACAATTAAAGATGAAATGGAAGATATCCATGAATTATCAAAAGAAATTGCTCGTGAGGTGAAACATGGGTAACTTTACATTAGGAAGATATATTCCATTAGACTCTCCAATCCATCGTATGGATCCTAGAGCGAAGATTATGGCGATGTTATTTGTTTTAATCGCTATCTTTTTTCCTGCTGGTTGGATTGGATATGGGATTATCTTTGTGGCAGTATCCATTGTCATATTGCTTGGGAAACTATCATTTACATATATCTTAAAATCTATGAAACCGATGATGTTTATGATGTTTTTCTTACTCATCATGAACTGTTTGGTTTTAAAAACAGGAGAACCTTTATTTACGATTTACTCTTTTACAGTATATAGTGATGCGGTTTTTCAAACCTTATATATTGTTGTAAGACTTTTACTGATGATTATGATTACGACTTGTTTAACGGCTACTACTAAACCACTAGATATGACACTAGGAATAGAAGATTTATTAAAACCATTCACAAAGATTGGTGTGCCAGCTCATGAAATCGCAATGTTAATTAGTATTGCGTTGCGTTTTATTCCAGATCTAATCGATGAAACAACTCGAATCATCAAGGCCCAAGAAAGCCGAGGTGTTGATTTAAAAGAAGGTAAGATGAAAGAGCGTATTATGGCGATTCTATCTCTTATTGTTCCTTTATTTGTATCTGCTTTTCAAAGGGCAGAAGATTTAGCGAATGCGATGGAAGCTAGAGGCTACGCACCAGGAGAAGAAAGAACTCGTTATAAAGTCTTAAAGATGGAAATGCGTGATTGGATCTTATTGTTCTGTGCTTTTCTATTATTGGTTGGAATGATTGTCCTTTCGAGGTTCAAATGATTCGTTATAAATGTACCGTTAGTTATAATGGAAGGAATTATTCTGGATGGCAAACCCAAAAGAAAGGGAATAGTATCCAGGAACATATTGAACATGCTTTAACTCAATTAACACATAAAAAGATTAATATTACCGCTGCAGGTAGAACGGATAAAGGAGTTAACGCACAAGGACAAGTCTTTCATTTTGATACAGAATTAGAAATGACACCTCGTAAATGGAAGGGTGCGATTAATAATTTCTTACCAGAAGATATCCATATTATAGATGTAGAAGAAAAAGATGAGCGTTTTCATGCACGCTATAGTGTGAAAACAAAGCAATATGACTACAAGATTAACTTTGGAGAATATGATGTATTCTCCAAAGATTATGCTTACCAATGTCCCTATCAAGTCGATATTAAACTAATGGAAAAAGCATCTAAGCTTTTTATTGGAACGCATGACTTTACATCTTTCAATTCGAACTCTTTAAAGGAAACACCCGATCAAGTTCGAACCATTGAAAACATTATCTTTAAGAAGGATGGAGACTTTCTAACAATCTCTTATATTGGAAGAGGATTCTTACGATATATGGTGCGTATGTTAACAGCACAATTACTAGATGTAGGTTCTGGTAAACAAACCATTGAAGAACTAAAAGAAAAGTTTGAGAGTAAATCCAAACGAGTCAGTCGTAAGAATGCCCCAAGTGAGGGGTTAACCTTAGTAAAGATTGATTATTTTGAAGTACTCGCATTAAATAATACCTATATGATTCGTGAATACTTACCAGAAGATAAACT
>JAFWFT010000119.1 GCA_017515505.1 Solobacterium sp. | reverse complement strand
TGTAAATTCAATCATACCTGCAAGTGTGTATGTATCTTTTTCTTTATCATAGGACATTGTAATTCCTGTTCTACCAAACAACATTGCATTAATTGAAGATATATCCATAACGGTAGGTTCATACTCATTATTTAAGCTTGCTTCTACCAATGTGCCCTCTACTACAAGCGCACATTCGAATTTGTAATGGTCCTTTTCTTTATCAAGTAGTAACTGAATATCCTTTGCTTTGCATTCATATACATAATCCCATTTGTCCTCTATTACGTATGTGGTTTCTTTAAAGGTTGTTTCACTTGCTTCTTGCGCACCACATCCAAAAGACATAACCGCAAATATTCCTGCCATTAATAATATCAATAATTTTTTCATAATTGTTCAACTCTCAAAATTAATCTTTATTTATAGTAACCCTTTCTCAATCAACCCTTCCATTCTCTTCTGCGTCTGCGCAAAAGATGATTCCGGTTTGCCTAAATATCCTGCCATCGCCTTGTTGTTTAATTTCCCTTGTAAGTAATTAAAATATATTCCATATAATCCATCTAAAGATTCTGGTGAATCTTTGATTTCCTGTTTCACATAATCTTTCACAAACAATCTGTTTAGTAGATCCTTTTCGCGTCGTGCACAAATCAAATAGAATTGTTCATCGCCAGCCGGGTAATCGTCAAAGGCCTTTTTACTCTCATCTAACTTCAACTCGCGAAGCATTCTGTTCGTCACAATTACGCGATAGAGTTCTTCATCCTTTGCAGTTGTGAAAACATCTGTCAGCGTGATGATTTTGTCGAGGAGTTCTTCGCCGGTCTCTTCAAAGATTTGGCTTTCCACATCAGCCTCGCGATCTACCAATGTGTCGCCCAGCGTACCCTCGCTCTCATCATCAGTCGGTGCATCTAGAGAAAATGCGTATAGCATATTCTGCGCATACTTTTTAGCCGCGTCCCAAGTCTCATCTCTGTGACTTGAATCCAATTTCATCTCTTCGATGACTTCATTAATGAATTCCATGTTTCCACTGTATTTTTCATTAACGATTCTCTTGATGCTCTTTCCAAGTTTAATAATTGTACTGGAAATCTTTACCGTATTGTTTTCCACAAAATTTGATTTTCTCTTATTGTTATACAAAAAAACAAAATACTGAAATGGTGTGGCTACATTGCCCTCATCATTTTTTCTGCTTGAATCGTATGTGTTTACTGCACTTACGATGGCTTCGAAGCAGGCTTCTCCGTCAAACTCATCTTCCTCGGAAGTATACTCGCCTTTATATAGAATTAAAGTAGCTGTTTCTGTTAAATCATTTAGGATGCTAGGGTCTTTGCCCATCTCATCTTCTCTATCTTTAGGGTTGCTTAGGAAAATAGCGTTGCTATTAAATAAATCTATGTATGCTTTTTTTGTTTCGCTATCAAGTCTTTTAAACCCTAAAACTTCCATGAATAATCCTTCTACTTCTCTAACAATTTTTCTAACATCTTCTCCGGATCTGACAACTTCAAATCTGAAATTTCCTTAATCGCGTGATTTAAGAAAACAAGATTTGTAATGTCATAGAATAATCTTCTCTGCTCTTGATCATCAAGTCTTTGAACTTCGCCGTAATACACGCCCTGTACTTTTACATTATCTTTCAAGTACTCTAGCGAATCCAAAAGATACATGCTCATCATAGACATTATCTTTGTGCTGTAAGTCACGCATGCGTAAACATCTGAATGATCATCTATCTCCTTCAAAGCGCTTAGGAAAATATTAATTCCTGTCACATCTTTCTGGTTTTCCTCAACCGCAATGTCCACCACCTGGTCACGACTAACGCCCACGCTCTCAAGTTCGTCAAAGAACATTTCCATATTTGTTCTGGAGTTTGGATTGTCAAACCTTAAAGCTATAACCTTAGTCTCCACTCCATCTTCCTGCTTTGCTTTTATAACAGGAATGATTGGAAATGCAGTTT
>JAFWFT010000118.1 GCA_017515505.1 Solobacterium sp. | reverse complement strand
TGTATTCGTTAAACAAATATGTAAAATCTATTTTAAAAGAGAATAGTGTAATACTAAAAAGACCCAATTCCATTCAAAATTGAGTCTTAATACTTGATTTTAGTAATACACCCACATGTTAGTTCAACCTGTTACCCATATGGTAGTTAAACCTGGGGTAGCACTTCACCCACACGTTAGTTCATATTACCGAATTACCTATTTTGTGATAGATGTTCCAGTTAATCCTGCTAAACCATCTTTAGCTTTTTCAAGTGATGTAATCAGTGCAGGATGCCCAGTTTCTTCAACATATTTTATACAAGCTTGTACTTTTGGTAGCATGGAACCTGGAGCAAATTGTTTTTCATCAATATATTGTTTTGCTTCTGCAGTTGTCATTGAATCAAGTTTAGTTTCATTTGGTTGTTTAAAGTTAATACATACTTTTTCAATGGCTGTTAAAATAACTAAACGTTGTGCTTTTAAATCAATTGCGAGTCTAGCACTTGCGTTATCCTTATCGATAACTGCAGATACACCTTTTAACATATTGTCTTCTTCAATTACAGGAATACCTCCCCCACCAATTGCGATTACAATCGCACCAGTATCGGATAATGTTTTAATCAAATCTAATTCTTGAATACGTACTGGAATTGGTGAAGCAACAACTTTACGCCAACCTCTACCTGCATCTTCTACATAGGTATCTCCAGTTTTTTCCATTCGTTCTTTCGCTTCTTTTTCTGTATAGAATACACCAACTGGTTTTGTTGGATTTTTGAAACCTGGATCATCTTTATCAACAACTACCTGTGTCACAACCGTTGCGCATTTTTTATCAGAGCCACGTTTTGCGAGTTCGTTTTGAATGGCTTGTTGGAGGTGATAGCCAATATATCCTTGGCTCATCGCACCACATTCCGCAAATGGCATTTCTGGTGTATTACCACCATTATTACTAGAGAATCCCATCGCATTATTAATCATCCCTACTTGTGGCCCATTCCCATGACCCACTACAACTTCATATCCATCTAGTGCTAAATCAACTAAAGCACCTGCTGTATTCTTTACGAGTCTTAATTGTTCTTCCGGATTATTACCTAAGGCATTACCACCTAAAGCAACTACAATCTTTCCTTTTGACATACTCTATTCCTCCTTTTAGAAAAAGGGTCCACAAGAATCACGTGGACCCTATCACAGTTATTATTTATATACTTTTTCTAAATCATATCCATGTTCATATAGATATGTATCAAGTGTATCTTTAGCTGCTTCAATTTCTAAATCGGAATGAATCTTACGATTACGTGTGAAGTAAACGAGTAATCCTCTCATCGCTGTTAAACGGTTACCTGCTTGTAGCCAACATAAACTAGATGCAGAGTCTGCAACCTCATCCGTTACATCTTCACCACGTGTCGCTGGTAAACAGTGTAAGAACTTACAACCAATATTACCTAATTCCATGAGGTCTCTATTTACTTGGTAATCTTTAAATCTCTTTACACGTTCTGCCTTTGGCATTTCATTTTCATATAGTCCATACCATACATCCGTGTAAATAAAGTCTGCGCCTTTAACAGATGATCTCTTATCCGTCACTTCGCAAGAACCACCAGATTCTTTACAGTTTGCTTTCATGATGTTTTGGTATTCTTTTGTGATTTGGTTTGGTTTTGGACCATAGTGCACAAAGTTCATACCTAATTTTGTACAGATTAATCCAAGTGATACACATACTTGTGTACCATCACCCGCGAATACAACTTTACAATCTTCTAATCTCTTACCATCTGGTAAGTGTTCCATCATCGTGATAACATCCGCAATTGCTTGTGTAGGATGATAATAGTCGCTCATCGCATTAATTACAGGAATTGTACAAGCATTCGCTAAATCGACGACTGTTTGATGATCAATAACACGTGCCATAACGATATCAATTAATTGCGATAACACTTTACCTGTATCTCCAATTGTTTCATGTCCACCAAGTTGAATCATACCTGGGCCTAAGTATTGTGCGTGACCACCTAATTGTTCCATTGCTGTTTCAAATGAAACACGTGTTCTAGTAGAACTTTGTTGGAAAATCATTCCTAATGTTTTTCCCTTCATGAGTGGTGGATTATAACCACTGTTAATTGCTTTTTTGATAGCAAGTGATAAATTAATAATTTCCATTAATTCATCTTTTGTAAAATCTTGTACACATAAGAAATCTTTTTTGTAAGTCATTATTATTCTCCTTTACCTATTATGATTTCGCTTCGGGTACTTTCCCGAATATTTTTAATATTATATAGAATGTAATTCCACCAAGGATTAATGAAACCCACGCTGGCACACCGAATGTTGTTGGAATAATACCAACAACAACAGATACGATTGCTGTAACAAATGCATATGGAAGTTGTGTTTCTACGTGATCAAAGTTATTACAACCACTTCCTTCTGAAGATAGAATCGTACAATCTGTAATCGGTGAACAATGATCACCAAATATACATCCTGCTAAACCACACGCAATGACAAGTGGTAAATAAGATTCGATAATCATTGGATTTAATTCCATCATACGAATTGCGATTGGTATTGCCATCGGCAGTGCAATGAACATACATCCATAACTACCTACCGCAAATGATACGATACAACAAACCACAAATATGAGTATTGGTATTAGCCACCATGCTACATTTGAACTAATCACATTAACTGTATAATGCACTGCACCAATTTTCTTTACAAATGAGGACATTGTCCAAGCTAATACAAGAATTAAATCTGTTTCCAACAGTTGTGAACATCCTTTTGTAAATGAAGCAATTGCATCTCGTACAGTAAATACTTTTTCTATGTATCCCATAATAACAGCCACAAATGTGCCAAGTATCGTTGCTTCAAACACAATGTAAATGGTATCTGCTGCACCAAATATTGTAGAAAGTAAATGCATGCTAAATGGTTCATTACCTATAATTTCACCACTTGCGATTGCGTTTATTCTACCCATATGGAAGAATTGAAATACTGCATATATAAACAAGATAACAAGTGGTAATACCGCTGTATAACAGGATGCGCGCTTTTCTCCACCTTCATTTTGAAAGCGAGATATATCTGCGACTTCTTTTGATTGCGTAATGGTTGCATTATCGGAATCCTTTTTCACCTTTCCGCCTCTAGCTCTACACTCTGCTTCATACATTGGTCCGAATTCTTTTCTTGTAATTGAAGAAATTAGAATAAACAATAAGCAGAAGATACAGTAGAAACAAAATGGAATTGAAGCAACAAATAGCGCATATCCACTACCTGTCATATTTGCGTTTTCTAAACCTTCTTGTATAACCCCTACTTCAACTGCTACCCAACTAGATATTAAAGCAATACCCGTTACTGGTGCAGCAGTAGAATCTACAATATAAGCCAGTTTTTCTCTTGATACTTTTAACTTATCTGTAATTGGTTGCATGATTGGTCCAACAATCAATGCGTTTGCATAATCATCAAAGAAAACAAGAATACCTAATAGTTGGGCAATTAGATTCGCTTTACGTGGTGTATCAACTTTCTTCGTTATTCTTTTCGCTAAAGATTCAAATCCACCTGTGGAGCGTATAACTTCAATCATTCCACCAACAGCCAAGCATAGTACGAGGATATTCGCATTATCACGATCACTAATCGTTTCAACAACTTCGTTACAGGAAGCAGTGAAAAAACCAAGCATGTTTGCACCATGCACACCTGTATACATCAACCCGCCAAGAAACATTCCTGTTGCTAATGATAGCAATACATTTTTATACATAAATGCAAGGAATATTGCTAATGCTGTTGGTAGCAGTGTGACAATACCTAATGTTTGCCCCACTGCTATAACATCATTTGGATCAACTTGCTTTATTGCGATTTCTCTACAACTCACAATTGTTATTGCAATCGAGATAACAACCACAATAATGCTTATAATATCTTTCGTTCTATTTCTTGAATTCTCCATTATGGCATTTAGTTAGCAGTTTTTTTCTTACCTGCACGATACAGCCATAGACCAGCTGCGATTGTTAGGATAACACCTATGAGTTCCATCCAGAATCCATAACTAGTAACATCCCAATCCATTAAGAAGTAGCAAGATAAGAGTGTTCCACCGAATGTGAGTATGAAACAAACCCAAGCACCAAACATACCACCTGGAACTTCATATGCACGTTCAGATTTATCTTTATACTTTAATACAATGAATGCACCAAACATATATAGATAGCACATCATAAATACTAATGATGAGAAACTAAAGATTGTCCAGAAGATATCATTCGCATCTCCAGATAATGAATAGTTAATAATAATTAATATCGAAGAAATGGCACCCATTACATAGTATAAATTATCAGATGTACCATACTTTGGATGACGATGTCCTAAGAAAGCAGAACGTTTATCTAATTCTGCACCTTGGAATGCTTCATTACCACCTAAAGACCAAGTGATCATATTCGCAACTAAACTAATAACAGCTCCAACTGATAAGAAATAGAATAGTATATTACCAAATGGTCCAAATACAGTAAACAATTCTTGCATTGCATAAATGAATCCATCTACTTCGTCAATTTCAGCTGCAGGAATCGCTGCCAATACACCGAATGTTCCAAACGCATATAAGACTGTAATGATAAGACCAGCAACAACAACCATCTTAGGAATTGTATGTTTTGCATCTTCGATTTGAGAACCGATTGATCCAATTAACTCAAATCCCATCAAGTTATATATAATAACTGCAACATAGACAATGGTGTCATCAAGATTCGGCACAAAGTTTGGCAATGAGAAATCATTTGCCGGTCCATTTTTGATAACATAAATAACACCAGCTAATCCAAATAGAATAAGAATGGATACTTTTAGAATAGCCATGAAGTTAGCTACTTTAACGGATACATCAATTCCACGTACACCAATAAATACAACTACCCAGCACATTGCGACCGCAATAATACCTTGTAAAAGAAGTGGCATATCTGGGAAGAAAATAAGTGTTAACCATCCTGAGAATGCTGTAAATACTGCAGGCATCCAGAATGCAACATTAACCCAATACATCCAACCAACCATGACACCATGCAATTCACCAAACGCTCTTGTTGTCCAAGATGTAATACCACCATCATCTGGATAAGAAGCACCTAATTCGGATGATACAAGTCCGTATGGAAGGAAAAATACGATAGCGGAAATAATCCATACTGTAATAGCTGGAACACCAATTATTGATGGTGCTACGAACGAGTCTAGCGCAATGATTGAACAAATTGTAAATAGTATCGTTGCGACAAGATTAACTTTTTTGTTACTTTTTTCTGACATTAGTAAACCCCCTTTAGTTTTATTTCACTTGTTGTTGTGTTATACAGTGAATGTTGCCTCCGCCATAAACAACTTCTCTTGTATCAACACCAACTACTTTTCTTTCTGGGAACATCTCTTGAACTTGCTTTAATGCAAGTGCATCATTTACATCACCATACTGTGGAACAATAACACCTCCATTAACAATTAAGAAGTTCAAGTAAGATGCTATACATATATCCCCTTCTGGTCTAGGGATGGACCCTTCAATATAATCAATTGTGAATCCTTTTCCGATACGTACACATTCTTTTGGCATATCAAGTTTATGAACTTTAAGTTTGCGTCCTTTCGCATCGGTTGCTTCAGATAATGTTTTGTATGCGTCTTGGCAATATTGATAGAAGTAATTATCTGGATTATCTGTCCAAATACACGCAACTTCACCAGGTCTCACAAAGCATGCAACATCATCAACATGTCCTGTCGTTTCATCTGGATCAATTCCATCTTTAATCCAAATGATTTTTTCAAGATTCAAATAATCTTTTAAATGTTGTTCAATTCCTTCTTTATCAAGATGTGGATTACGTCCTGGTGATAATAAACACATTTCAGTTGTAATAAGTGTTCCTTCACCATCAACATGAATGGAACCACCTTCTAATACGAAGTCTTCTGCACGATATGTATCAATGCCTTCTATCTCACATACTTTCTGTGCGATTTGATCATCCTTATCCCACGGAAAATAAGCACCATCGAATAATCCACCCCAAGCATTGAATTTCCAATCCACTGCACGTACTTCACCTGTTTTATCATTTTTAATAAAGGTTGGTCCTGGATCTCTCATCCATGCATCATTATTACTCATTTCAACAACGCGTATTTCTGGAGGCAAGACATTACGTGCATGTGCATATTGATTTGCGGATACGCACATCGTAACAGGTTCAAATTCTGAAATAGCTTTCGCAACTTCAACGAATGCTTTTTGTGCCGGTTTACCACCATCTCTCCAAACATCAGGTCTTTCAGGCCATAACATCCAGATTTGTTTATGTGGTTCATATTCACCAGGCATTCTGAATCCATCTTGTTTTGGAGTCGTTCCAATTATTCTTTTTGCCAAAGGAATACTCCTTTCTAATTACTTAACTTGTTGTTGTGTAATGCAGTGAATGTTTCCACCACCATATACAACTTCCCAGCTAGGGCAACCAACAACCTTCTTATCAGGGAAGATTTCTTGTAGTTGTTCAATTGCAAGTGAATCATATTCATCACCATATTGTGGGCAGATAATACCATCATTCGTAATTAAGAAATTCAGATAAGATGCAATACATACATCGCCTTCTTCTCTTGGTAAGCTTCCTTCAACTAAATCAATTGTAAAGTCTTTACCGATTGTGACATCTTTCTTAGGCATTGTAAGTTTATGAACTTTTAGTTGACGACCTTTTGCGTCAGTTGCTTCTGAAAGAGTTTTATATGCAGCTTGGCATTGTTCATAGAAACTATTATTAGGATCATCTGTCCAAATACAGATAACTTCACCTGGTCTAGCAAAACATGCTACATCATCAATATGTCCTGTTGTTTCTTCTGGATCAATACCATCCTTAATCCAAATTGTTTTATCAATTGATAGATAATCATAGAATTTCTTTTCAATGTCTTCTTTTGTAAGATCAGGGTTTCTTCCTGGAGATAACAAGCACATTTCTGTTGTTAACATTGTGCCTTCACCATCAGTATGGATAGAACCACCTTCAAGAATAAAGTCATGAACGTTGTAGGTATCGATACCTTCAATATCACAAACTTTTTGTGCTAATGCTTCATCCTTATCCCACGGGAAATATAAACCATCATAGAATCCACCATATGCGTTAAAGCCCCAATCACAAGCTCTAACTTCACCGGTTTTATCATTTTTAATAAATGTTGGACCCGTGTCACGGAACCATGCGTCATTATTACTCATTTCAATGACACGTATTTCTGGAGGTAAGACATTACGTGCATGTGCATATTGTTCTGCAGATACAAGCATCGTGACTGGTGTAAACTTAGAAATTGTTTCCGCAATATTTTTATATTGCGCTTGTGCAGGTTTACCACCATCTCTCCAAACATCTGGTCTTTCTGGCCAAATCATCCAAATCCTTTCCTGTGGTTCAAATTCACCAGGCCAACGGAAACCATCCTCTCTAGGTGTACTACCTTCAATTCTTTTCGCCATAATTAATACTCCTTCCTTAACTACTTTTATTTGTATTTATTTGGCAAGAAACTAAATTGTTTCTTTACTTACCGAAGCACGGGTGATGTGTTTGTACATCAATAGTTCTAATATCGCAATCATTCCACATCGTGACGTAACATCCATGTTTTCATATTGTATTTCATCTGCGAATACATAGAAGTTTAGATCACTCATATTCTGTATCGTGTTATTATCTGCACGTGTTACCGAAATGATCGTTGGTGTAGCTACCGCTAATATTTCATGCATACGTGATATCACTCTTTGGTTTTCACCTGAATAAGACAAGATTATTACAGTGTCATCTCTTTTAATTCTTCTTAATACAGAATTGAATTCATATTCTGTACGTGGAAACTCTGCATCAAAGTCACAAACCTTCAACAATCGATACAAGTAATGACCTACCTGTTCACTAAAGCCTTCTCCCAAGATATAAATCATTGGGTGTCTTGACATGATGTGATCAAACTTTTCAATCTTTTCATCTGTAATCACTTTGACTGCTTCAATCACATTCTTTAAATAACTATCTCGATAATCATCTGATTGAACAATGGATGGAATTGTAATTCTTCGATTCTCCTGATTAGCTTCTGTAATCTCTTTTATAAAATCATTCCAACCTTCATATCCCATCTTGTTTGTAAAACGTAAAACAGTAGATGTTGATACATAGTTTTCTTTTGCGAATTGTCGAATGGACATGTCTTTTACTAGATGTAAATTCTTAATTGTGTAGTTTAAAAGATTCCCTTCCATCTGCGAAAGATTTCTCGCCTTTTCACTTGTCTTTGCAAAAAAATTAGCCATATTATTAACCTTCCTAATTCTTAAGGAATCGTTACGCTTGCGTTTCTAAAATTAATGTAGCGTATTGTGTTTTTTTTCGCTATACATCCAACTGCTTTAGTAACAGAATGAAAACGTTTGGCAAGTGTTACTATTTAAGTAACGATTTGAGCCATTTGTTACTGTACAAAGGTGAAGTGAAAAAACCTCAAAAATAAGCATAAACCCTTATTTTTCAAGCTCCTAAAGCACTTCATACAATGCATCCCCTAAATCGAATGAACATCATTATTCCACAATTTTAGTAACGATTGTTACCTTATATTGTTATCATAACATATTTAATGATTAAAAAATCCCTATTTTAAAGGTTTTTACGTGTTACTCTAATATATTGAATCGTTACTATAATACCAAAAAAAGCATCCGTAGATGCTTTTATTATCTTAGAAGAGCACCGATTTCTGGGGATGGGGACTTTCTACACCATCTAGTGGGGACTAAAAACTC
>JAFWFT010000117.1 GCA_017515505.1 Solobacterium sp. | reverse complement strand
TGTCTTTGGTAAAGAAGGATTTGGCGATGGTGCGAAAGAAACGTTAGATTTCATAATCAATGAAATGATTCCTTCATTACCCAGTAATAAGAAATTCTATCTTGCAGGGTATTCCTTGGCAGGATTATTTGCATTATGGGCAAGTTATCAAGTTTCTTCCTTTGAAGGAATTGTGGCGGCTTCTCCATCTATGTGGTTTCATGGATTCCTAGATTATACAAAAGAAAATTCAATTCAAACAAAAAGAATCTATCTAAGTTTAGGAGATAAAGAAGAATTCACAAAGAATCCAATCATGAAAACCGTAGGGGATCATATTCGTTCCTATGCTTCTTCTTTAGAAAAAGAAATCCCTTGTGTTCTTGAATGGAACCAAGGGAATCATTTCAAAGATAGTGGTATGCGTGTCGGAAAAGGAATTGAATGGATCTTATAATTCTTTTTCGTAGTGATCTTCAACTTTGTTGAAATCGACTTTATTTAAATAAGTAATATGATTATCTGTTGTTGGACCACGATAAATAATCTTTTTGACGCCAGCTTCTTTTAGTTTGTTAAATAGGAATGGAGCAATTGAAAAATCTCGATATTCTGGAATGACATAATCCAAAATAAGTTCTAAATCATCGCCATCTCGTTTTCCTAATGTTATACCAACTGGTTTTCCTTCATGAGAAATGACAAATGAACGATCAATTTCATGATGATTTAATACAATTCCTGGAAAACATTTTTCAATATCTTCTTTATAGTAATCCATTGTATACGTCATAAAGGATTCTTCATCATCAACTTCTAAGAAGTCATATGTCTTGTCGGTATGGCTCATCTTCCATAAATAATATAGATTAACTAAAACTAAACAAAAGTTCATAATAGCCGTTGGATACGATTTAATTATTAATGCATATGTCATGAAAATGATACTACCAATCGTATTCACAACTCTTAGTTTCACAACGGATGTCATAAGGAAGGAAACTAAGACTAGTAAGGAACCTAAATAACCAAATAATTCAATCGCTAATTCTTTACTCATATATAACACCTCCAAAGTGTAACACCTAACTTTACACGAAAAGAATGAAAAATACAACTGATATGAAAAGCGATATGTTAAAATTATTTTATAGAATAGGACACACCAAATGAACCAACTCGAACGGGCAATTATATTTGCGACACAAGCACATGCAGGAACGTATCGTAAAACAGGGAATATTCCTTTTATTATACATCCTCTTGAAGTGGCTTGTATTGGTGCGACCTTAACAGATGATTTGGATATCCTTGCGGCTTGTGTGCTTCATGATGTCGTAGAAGATACGCCAATTACAATTGAAGAGATTGTGGACCAATTTGGACCTACAATCGGAAAATATGTGGAACATGAAACCGAAGATAAACGAAGAGGAATTGATCCAAGAAAGACATGGGAAATCCGTAAACAAGAATCACTCAATTTCTTAAAAGAAACAAATGATATTTCGATCAAGATTATGTGGTTATCCGATAAACTCGCAAATATAAGGTCCTTCTATCGTTTATATAAAGAGGAAGGGGATGGATTGTGGAAACGATTCCATCAAAGTGATCCTAAGAAACAAGAATGGTATTATCGTACGGTCTTATCTCTTATTACAGAATTAAAAGATACCGCAGCATATCAAGAATATGCATCTTTATTAGATAAAGTATTTCCAAAAGAAGAGTAAATCTTTTTTCTTTTGTAGAAGAAAAAAGAATGCAGCTAAGAATTCTATTTCCATATACAGAATGCATTAGAAGAAAGGTTGATTCATAGAATCAACCTTTATAGTAACTGTAATAATCTTTTTTTATCGAGGATGGTAATCGTACCACGTTTCATTTCGATTAGGCCATCATTTTGGAAGTGTTTCATCACTCTTGCGACTACTTCTCTAGCAGAGTTGATTTCTTGGGCAATTTCTTCATGGGTTGTCTTAATCGATAATGAATTATCTTGACTCGAAGCATCCACTAAATAGGTCGCAATACGCTGATCCATCTTTAAGAATAAGATTTGTTGGATGGTCCACATCACATCAGAGAAACGATCTGCTAAGACTTCATAGATATAAGAACGGACATAAATATTGGTATCTTTTAATGGGGATAAGATGGTAACAGGGATGATAAGAAGTTCGCTATCTTCTTTGGCGATGAGTTCTGTATCAAATGTAATCTGATTCACAACACATGAAGCAGATAAGACATCAATTTCATTTTTAAGAAGATGATAAAGAGTAATCTCTTTTCCTTCTTCACTGACCATATAGACTCTTACATCTCCCTTTAGAACATAGATTAAACCTAAGCAAGTATCGTCTTGGGTATGAATAAAGGTTCCTTTATCATACTTTTGGACAATAGAAAAAGAGAGTATATTCTCTTTTTCTTTGTTTGATAAATCTTTCCAGAATGGAAGTGTTTCAAGATATTTTTGATATTCTTTCATGACACTTCTATCATATCAAATTTAGACTATTTTAAAAGGCTTAGAATACTCTCTTTTGCTTGTACACCAACAGATTGGTTGACAACCTTACCATCTTTGAAGATGAGTAATGTTGGGATAGACATGATGCCAAATTGTTTCGCAAGTTCAATCTCTTCATCAACATTAACCTTACCAACTTTAATGTCATCATTTTCGTTAGCGATTTCTTCAACGATTGGTGCTAACATCTTACATGGTCCACACCAAGATGCCCAGAAATCTACGAGTACTGGTTTATCGGATTTTAATACTTCTTCTTCAAAGTTACTATTTGTAATTGTTACTTCTGCCATATGTTTTTCCTCCTTATTTACAATTTAACTATATCTTCATTATAATCTTATCTCTGTGACTTGGTCACAAAAGAATAAAACATCCCTTATTAGGAATGCTTTATTTTGGAGAGAAAGGACTATTTGCTTTTGCGAAAGCAGAGGAACCAATCTAAGCAGTATTGATCATCACTCTGATTTTCCATTCTTTCTTTGGCGGTTCCACAAGAACCTGCAGTAGGGACAATCACATCATCGCCTGGTCTCCAGTCTGCTGGAGTTGCGCATTGTTCAGCATCTGCTTTTTGTAAAGCGAGAATGATTCTCTTAATCTCATCAAAGTTACGACCAGTACTTAATGGATAATAGAGAATGGTACGAATCTTACCTTTTGGATCAATCACAAATACTGCTCGTACTGCTTGTGTGTTGGAAGCACCTGGTTGAATCATTCCATATTTATTAGCTACTTCCATACGAATATCTTCAATAAGAGGGAACTTCACTTCGATATGTTTCTTATCTTTCCATTCGAGTTCCTGAATCTTACGTAACCAAGCAATATGGGAATAAAGAGAATCAACGGATAATCCAACTAATTCTGTATTGATGGATTTGAATTCTTCCATCATCGAACCAAAGGTCATAAATTCTGTTGTGCATACTGGTGTAAAATCTGCTGGGTGAGAAAATAGGATTACCCATTTTCCTTTGTAGTCATCAGGAAACTTAATATTTCCTTGTGTGGTAATAGCTTCGAAAGCTGGTGCTGGTTCTCCAATTAATGGAAGTCTGTAATTATTTTCTGACATATTATTTATCTCCTTTTCTGTATTTGTGATTACATAATACATTCACAATAAGGAAAAATATAGTAAAATTATGTCATATATTTGTATTATTTATCAAATATGATAAAAATAGATAAAAAGGAGTGATTATGAATAAGAAAAGGTTCCAAAAACAAGAAGAATCCATGATTCAGCTATATTTAGAAAATGAAAGTGTGAATGAAGGGATTCTTCATGAGAAGTTAACGCACTGGCATGATAATGATATTGAACTGGTATATGTCATAAAGGGAAGTATGATATGTCAAACCAATCATGATGTCTTTCAACTTCAAAAAGGAGATTTATGCTTTATTAATAATAATCAATTACATCGTCTATCTTGTGATGGAAAGAATCCTTGTGAGCATAAAGCACTTATCTTAAATATGAAAATCTTTGCGAATAATCCAGAAATCTTTGAACAGTATATTCGTCCGATCTTAGAAGATCAATCATTTGCGCATGTTCGCTTTCAAGGTACAAGTGGAGCTTCCTCGAAAATCTATACATCAATGGAAAGAATTGAAAAATTAAAAGATGAAAAACCATTGGGATATGAACTAGGGATTATTTCAGAATCATTTGCGATTATGCAACAACTTTATTCAGTATATATAAGTGGAGGAGTCGAGAAAACAAAAGTGGATTATAATCGTTCTATTCTTCAACAAATGTTGGAATATATTTATGATCATTATGGTTCTCAAATAACATTAGAAGACATTGCTTTAGCAGGAAATAGCAGTACAAGTAAATGTAATCGTATCTTTAAAGAATATACCAATCAATCTCCTATCACATATTTAAATAATTATCGTTTAGAAAAGAGTGCAGAAATGTTAAAAACGAGTGATATGACAATTGCGCTGATTTCGCAGATGTGTGGATTCAGTCAACAAAGCTACTTCAATCGCATGTTTATACGCGAATATGGAGTCACTCCATTAAAGTATCGAAATGTTCATTATAAACAAGCATAAGAAAACCATTCTTTATCAATAGAATGGTTCTTATATTTCATCTGGTCGTAATACCCACGCAGAGGCATTCTCTAACATAATCGTATTAATATAGCCTTCTTCATAATTGAAGATTCCTTCAACAACAATGATTTCTCCATCAGCAGGATAATCATCGGGATATGTATGGGTTCCTTCCCAGAAGAATTGAACACCTTGGGCACAACACTTTGTTGCATCAGGAATAATACAGGCAAATACTTGATTTCCATTTTGATCTTGTCCGACGGTGAAGTTTCCTAATAAACGAACTTTCTTTCCGACATATTCTTTTGGGGAATTGACCATATTGTAGACTTCACTATAGATAGCAGTTGAACTCATGAAGATTAAATCTAAATCAACAGGAGTTGCGTATGCAGCATTATATGGTTGTATCGCATTAGGCTTACTTGTATCAACGGTAGAAGCAGGAGTAGGAGTTGGAAGAATGCTTGCGGTAGGTATAGAAGAAGGCGCACTTACTGCGACAGGTTCTTCATATTTTACGCAACCAATTAATAAAAAACAGATACATAAATATTTTATGATTTTCATTAGCCCCTCCTTCCTAGTAATCTTACTAAATAACATACAATAAATACAATGATATGAACAACCACAATAGTAGAACCAACAGGGGTCCCTTGAATAATCGCAATTACCATACCAAAGATTGCGCATAATACAGATAGGATACTAGAACCAATCACAACCATCTTAAAACTCTTAAATAATTGACGAGCTGAAATAGCAGGAAAGATGACTAAAGCAGAAATAAGAAGAGAGCCAACTAGATTCATCGCTAAGACAATGATGGTGGCGATAATGATTGCGACAATGAGATTATAACGTTCCGTTTGTAAACCGGTTGCTTTCGCAAAATCTTCATCAAAGGTAATCGCAAAAATACGATTATATAATGCGATAAATAAACCAACCACAATGATGGATAAAATCACACATAACCATACTTCTGTTTTGGTCAAAGTTAAGATAGAAGTCGCTCCAAATAAGGTTGAACAAACATCCGCAGATACATTCGAAGAAACGGAGAATAGATTCATTAATAAATAACCTACAGCAAGCGAGCCAACCGAAATCATCGCAATCTTCGCATCCGCATTAATCGTAGCTTGCTGCCCGTGCCTCAATAATAGAACTGCAGCTATAATTGTAATAGGTAGAATGAAAAACATTTTTTGGTTTGTGAAATGTAAGATGGAAGCGATGGCCATTGCTCCAAAAGCGACATGAGATAAACCATCTCCAATATAGGAGAAGTTCTTTAGGACTAAGACAACACCTAATAAGGATGAACATAGTGCAATTAAAATGCCGACTATTAAGGCATAGCGCACAAATGGATACTGTAGATACATGGCTAGTAGGTCTAATAGATTCATTTTGTTTCACCTACTTTCATATTTTGATTGTACTGGTAATCATTTTCTATGGATAAGATATGACTTGCGTATTTTGAAACCTCTTCAATGTCATGAGAAATCATAAGGATGGTTAAACCTTCTTTGTTTAATTTATGGATAAGTTGGTACAGATCTTTTGTGGTTGTTGGATCTAAACCGGTTACTGGCTCATCTAAAAGTAGTAGAGAATGACCTGCACATAAAGCGCGTGCTAAGAGAACACGTTGTTGTTGACCGCCAGATAATTCCATGAAACTTTTCTTTGCGTAGTTTTGAATCTGTAAGCGTTCCATATTCTCTCTTGCGTGTTCTTTGTGTTTTTTGTCATAGAAAATATGATTTCCTAAATGATTTAGACAACCGGATTGCACAACTTCTTCAACGGTTGCGGGAAAATCTTTTTGAATATTCTTCTTTTGTGGTAAGTATCCGATCTTTTTAAAAGAAAAACCATCTTCAAACGTGATGGAACCAGAAGTTGGTTTTAATAAACCTAGAAGCGTTCGCATTAATGTGGTCTTTCCAGAACCATTGCTGCCAATAATAGCGAGATAATCTCCTTGATTCACAGAAAAACTCAAATGATCTAGTACCACTTGATCATCATATTTCACGGTTAAGTCTTTTACTTGAATAAGTGCCATATTAATTGAGAGCCCTTTCTAGTATTTCATAGTTCTTTTCCATAATTGATAGATATGTAACACCTTGCATAATATTTTCGGATGTAATGCTTTGCATGGAATCTAGCACTAAGATGGAAATATCTTTTTGGGTAGAATTGGAAATGACAGTTTGTGCTAATTTTTCTTCTGATCCTTCTAAAATAATGACGGATGGAAGAGATAATTCATTTAGTTTTTCACTTAAGAAACGTACGGTCTCAAAACTCGCTTCGGTTTCTGCAGAACAACCCTTGAATGCTGCGTAATAAGAGAGTCCATAATCTTCCACTAGATATAGAAAGGGGAAGCGATCGGGGAGGAGAATGACATTTCTTTTTGCGTTATGAACCATTGTTTCATATTTTTGATCTAAAGAAGATAATTTTTCTTTATATGCAAGATAGTTTTTCTCATAGTAGTCTTGATTCGTTGGATCTAAAGTACAGAGTTCGTTTTTTATTTGTTCACATAGAAGGATTGCGTTATGAAGAGATAACCAAATGTGTTCATCTTTATTCTCTTCTTCATGGTGATGATGCTCGTGTTCTTCTTCCTGCATCCCTTCCACTTCTTGTTCTTCTTTTGCTTTGTCACCTAATCGTTCTAATAGATTCATGGTTACTTGGTTTTTGTTAACGGAATTCTTTAATGCACTTTCAACCCATTCATCAGATTCTCCACCGACATAAATAAATAAGTCTGCTTTTGAAATCGCAATCATATCATCGGTTGAAGGTTGAAAGTTATGTAGGTCAGTTCCTTTATCTAATAGTAATGAACATTCAATACCTCCAGGATTGTCTTTTAAGATTTCTCTAGTCCAATCATAGATAGGAAAAATGGATGCTAGAACTTTAGGTTTCTCATTCTTTATAGATGTACTATTTTGACATCCACCAAGTGTAAAAAAAAGAGAAGCGATTAAGAAATAGGATAGAAATTTTTTCATTGGGATACACCTTTCTGACATTCGTTACATAATCCAAAGAAAACGGTTCTTCCTGAATCAACACGGAATTGGTGGCTTTCATAGATATGATCTTCTAAAGAGGTGATTTCATGACAGTGAAGGTGGATTAACTTCCCACATTTCATACACTTACAGTGATAACACGATTCATGGGTATGATGACCTGTATATTCATAACAGGCAGGAGTATTCTCATCCACAATGGATTTCACTAAAATGCCTTCTTCTGTCATCTTTTCAAGATGACGATAGACGGTCGTTAAACCGATTTTCACGCCTTTTTTCTTTAAATCACCATAGATTAATTTGGCGGTTGCGTGCTCTTTTGGTTTCTTCTCAAAATAGTCCAGAACAAGTTCTTTCTGGGATGTCTTATAACTAGATTTATTATTCATAAATTGAAAACCATTTTCAATTTACTACTGTTTGTTCAGAATGTCAAGATAGGCGACTTCTTTGTATAAAATTAATAGATGTAATATATTAAATAAATGAGGTGATCGGATATGTTATTTCAATCAACACTAGACGCAATAGGGAATACGCCCTTAATTAAATTGAATCATATTACAGGACCAGATGATGCAGATATTTATGTCAAATATGAGGCTGTCAATATTGGTGGTTCCATTAAAACAAGAACAGCTTTAAATATGATTGAGGATGCGGAAAAGAAGGGTTTATTAAATAAAGATTCTATTATTATGGAATGTAGTTCTGGTAATCAAGGAATTGCCTTAGCTTTAATTGGTGCTTGTAAGGGATACAAGGTTGTCATTGCGATGCCAGATTCTGTATCCATTGAAAGAAGGAAACTCATTCAACAATATGGGGCAGAAATCAAATTAATTCATGATGCGGGTAATATTGGAGAATGCATTGAAGAATGCCAAAAGTATGTTTTAAAATGTGCAGAAGATAACCCAAATGTCTTTATTCCAGGACAATTTATTAATCCAAAGAATGTAGAAGCACAAAAGAAAACAGGAATGGAAATTCTAAAAGATTTACCAAATGTAGATGGGTTTTGTTCTGGCATTGGAACAGGGGGAACGATTACAGGTATTGGAGAAGTCTTAAAAGAGAAAAATCCAAATATTGAAATCTGGGCGATTGAACCGGAAAATGCCGCAATTTTATCTGGTAAAGAAGTTGGCACACACCAACAGATGGGAATTGGGGATGGTATTATTCCAGAAATTCTAAATACAAATATCTATGATACGATTTGTGTTGTATCAGATGAAGAAGCGATTTCCACGAGTAAACGTTTAGCTAAAGAAGAAGGGTTACTTGTCGGAATTAGTTCAGGAACCAATGTTTTCGCTGCATTAAAACTTGCGAAGAAACTTGGAAAAGGAAAAAATGTGGTAACCGTACTTCCTGATACTGCAGAAAGATACTATTCCACATCTTTATTTGAATAAAAATCCGTAATAACTTACGGATTTTTATTCACCTTTATTGAGCTTGACACCTGCATTCCATGCTTGACCAACTTTTTCACCCGTTACATAATAACCGGATTGGAATTGATCAAACATGAGTAGATTCGCTTTGACTGGATTTACTTTTCCATTTTCATCTAAGACTTCTTCATTGGCTTTTACATTCACTATCTTACCAACGATTCCATCAATATGTTCATCTTCAAAGAACTCTAATAGTTCACATTCCATGACTACAGGGAATTCTTCAATGATTGGAGCGTTTACTTTATCACTCTTTGTAGCGTGATAACCTGTTCTTTCAAACTTATCATCAATCTTATTACCAGATGCAATCCCAAAGAAGTCTGCAACATCCATATGTGCTTCATCTGCTAAAGAAACCGTAAAGGCTTTCGATTCTTGGATGTTTAACCATGTTTTCTTACCTTTACCAATAAATAATATAATCTTATCCATGTCACAAATTTGACCCCATGCCACATTCATCACATTTACTTTTTCATTTGCGTCATATGCCGCAACCATTAATACTGGCATAGGGTAGACAGCTTGTACTAAACCTAAATCTTTTTTCATTTTGATACCTTCTTTCTGATAGAATCATAACAAGGAATGAAAATTTTTTGTAGTATCGAATTATAATAAAAAAAAGAGGATTGTATATGAATATTGAATGGTTAGATGATTATAAAATAAAAGTTAAGATTGTGAATGGAGAAGTCATTCTTTCTCTAAATAAAGAGGGTTTAACAACTTTGGCGAATCATCTCATGTGTTTAGCGATGGAAGATGTTGGCAGTCATATTCATTATGAAGAAGAGACTTGTTTGGAAGAAGGTTCAAATTCCTTAATTATAGAAAAGATTGACTAAGATGAAGAAATTGATTATCAGTTTATTTTTTTAAGTCTTTTAGGTAGTGGGGGAAAAGAGATGGTAGGAGAAGAAGGTATGAAATATTCAAATGATTCTTCAGGTTTTGTATTACTCAGCGAAGCTGTGCCGGATGTGATTTTAGAAATTCGTTATTATTCAACGTATAACTTTGTGGGGGAGAGAATTGATGGATATGAAGAACCTATCGCACTCATTACGAAAGAAGCTGCACAAGCTTTAAAAGAAGTCAGTGATGAATTGATCGAAAAAGGCTATCGATTAAAGGTTTTTGATGCATATCGGCCTCAAAAAGCAGTGAATCATTTTGTGAAGTGGGCACAAGATCCTAGTGACACTAAGATGAAAGAATATTTCTATCCAGAATTAGAGAAAGATGTCTTATTCCCATTAGGTTATATTATGGAACATTCTGGGCATAGTAGAGGGAGTACCATTGATTTAACCCTCTTTGATATGACATTGGAAAAAGAAGTAGATATGGGTGGAACCTTTGATTATTTTGGGGAATTATCCCATCCAGATTATAAAGGGATAACAGAAGAACAATATAACAATCGTATGTTACTAAGGGAAGTGATGATAAAACATGGGTTTAAACCTTTAGAAGAAGAATGGTGGCACTTTACCTTAGAGGATGAACCTTATCCAGATACCTATTTTACATTTCCTGTAAATAGTAATTCGATAAAAGAAAGGAAGTAGTTAGTGTTGAACTACTTCCTTTAGTTTACTTAAGAAATCTAAATAGGTTATTCTTTGGTAATCGCAAGTATAGACATTATAGTTTTCTTCACTAAAGTATAAACTGCAATCATATTTACCCATTCCTATTTCTTCAAGAATACCTAATACTTCGTATTCTAAACGATTTCCATCTTCTTCCTCTAAACCAGGTCCTACATCATAACCATGGTCCGTAAGAATCTTACAGATTTCATAGGTCTGTTCTCTAGGAGTATAACCACATTGGGTTTGTTTAATTAACTCACTACGTATATCCTCTATGATGGTCCTATCTGCTGGTAACCAATTAACAGAATCAATCTGTTCAATAACTAACCATTTACTATCTTCTGCTTCAATAAGAGTAGGACTACCTTCCACAATCCTACACCAATAACACCTCATAGATAGGTGGAAGGTAGGATAATCATATTCAATGGTTTTAAAGTATGAGGTTATCTCCACCTTTACATTTAATTCTTCTTGTATCTCTCTTATAAGAGCTTCTTCTGGTGTTTCACCTTTATTTACTTTACCTCCAGGTAATTCCCAACCATCTTTAAAGTCACCATAGCCTCTTTGGGTAGTAAAGAGTTTATAGTGGTCTATGATGATAGTTGCGACGACGTTAATAGTATTCATGAATATATTATACTATTAATCAATTGGGCATTAAAATGTACAGGGGATGATGGTAAAATATAAATAGTGATTTTTAGAGGATAGTGAAGTGGAAGAAAAAAATACTATTCAGTTAAAGAAACTAAGCAAAAATGAATTATATAGTGCTTTAGATGTTTTTTTTAATAATGCTGGTTTTGAAATAAAAGATTTTACTGATTTCGAAAGAAACAGGAAATATTTGTTATCAAAAAATAATGAATTGTTTACAATAACCGTACTAATTAAAAATATTTGTGATTGCGGTTGGAAGGACAGAAAAAATATCAAAAGAATCCAAGTGTTAAAAATGCAAAAACCTCAAAGAACGACAAAAGAGCAGTGCTTTTTATTATTAGGATTAACAAATG
>JAFWFT010000116.1 GCA_017515505.1 Solobacterium sp. | reverse complement strand
TAGGTATCGATGAGACGAATCTGTGATATGAGTGTTTGTTTATCAATCTCCTCTTCATCATATAAATGGAACATCTCCATTAAGAAAGGAGCAGGTAATTTTGAATCACTCTTTCGAAAATCTCTTAATGCACTTTCAATTTCATCTTCTTCTGAAGGTCCATTATAAATCTCATTATAGTAACGACAATAGCGATTAATATCACGTAAACGTGTTTCTTTATCTAACTTTGAATGATTCCAGTAATCTTTGAAGCCTTCATAGATATCTCGCTTATTTAATAAGTTATATGTTTTACTCGCAAGATATAAACGGAAGAATTCTTCTAATCTTCTTGATTCTGGAAGATAAGATTCAAGCGTTTGCCAGTATAGACGATAGTTTCTTTCTTGAATATCATTTGTATCATTCATCAAAATATAATTACGTATTAAATCCGCCGATGTTAGTGGAGCCCCCGTTGAATTAATGGATTCAAAGATTTGTTGAGCGTTATCATTTTCAGATAGTGGGAATAATAGAATATCAAACTTAGATAAACAGTTTAAGATTTCAACTAAACTATACTTTTTTGAGAACTCTGCCAAACGTTTATAAATTGTCTCATAGTTTCGATAAACCGATGTTTCGGTTTCTTTTTTATTAAGATCTTTATAACTGCCATAGATTAATTTTGCATAAACATCATCATCCGATACCGTCGGTTTTAATCGCAACTTTGTATCATTAGACATATGACGATTATAAAGATAAAAATCATCAATCATTCCAGCAACATCTTTTTCTTTCTTTTCAAGCGCCAGACGTTTTAGACATAGCAAAAAGATAAAAGATGTTGTTAGACGTTGTTGTCCATCAACAATCTGAAGTTCCTTAAACATGGTCATGACTTCTGATTCTATATAAATAAGAATTCCTAAAAAATGATGATTGGTATTCTTTTCTAATAGATCTTCAATATCATTTAAGAATCGGGTCGTTTCATTTTCTGGATTCCAAGTATAGTTTCTTTGATAAACAGGAATCACAAACTGAGAGCCCATGCTTGATTTGATAAAGTCAGACATTGAGGTCCTGACTGGCTGTTTCATCATATCAATGAACCTTCCAATTAACGTTTCTCATCTTCTGCAATAAGAATTCTTACTGCCTCTACTGCTGTACGAATTGCACTATCCGTATCATGCACCTGAGGGTTTGGTAAGTTCTGTTTTTCACGTTCTTGATTTGCAACAGTTAAAAGAACTGTTCCACAACGCACATGAAGATAACTCGCAACGATAAAGAGGGCAGCCGATTCCATTTCAGAAGCTTTGCAACCAAGCTTTACCCACGCATCCCATAAACGTAATAAATCTGATCCGTTCGGGAGTGTTTCAGGACGATGTTGTCCATAAAAAGAGTCCTTACATTGAACAACCCCTGTATGATGTGGAAGAGATAAATTGTTAGCCGCATCAACAAGTGCATTTACAATTTGTAAATCAGCGATAGCAGGGAATTCAATTGGTGCATATTCCCATGTTGTTCCTTCCATACGTACAGCTCCCGTCGCAATAACTAAGTCGCCACTTTTTACATTGATATCCATTCCTCCACAGGTTCCAACACGAACAAATGTATCGGCACCACAAGCAACTAATTCTTCCATGGCGATAGAGGCACTTGGCCCGCCAATTCCAGTTGAGCAAACAGAAACTTTCACACCATCCAAATATCCTGTGTACGTTATATATTCTCTTGAATCACCTACTAGTTTTGGATTGTCAAAATACGCTGCGATTTTTTCACATCGTTTTGGATCTCCAGGTAATATCACATAACTACCGATATCTTCTGGCCCGACGCCAATATGGTACTGCTTTCCACTTCCTTCTGCATAATCAATCATATAATTTCCTCCAATTAATAATCCGTTTTCTTTTTCGGATTTAATGTACTATCGATACCCATCCCTGCTATCTTCCAAACACCATATTCTTGAATAAAAGAAATCTGATATCCGCAATTCCAAGTTCGATCGACTTCACCATTTGAAGCATAGTAATCAAAGGTGACAAACCCAACCATGGAATTATCGCTTTGTTTAATAATATTGAATGCTTTTTCATTTGAGAAGTTTGATACACCATGTCCTGTAAACCATGTGTTTTGCATCGTGCTAATACGATCATACCAATCTGATTGCAGAACTGAGATTGCAGCAACACTCCCTAACCCAACTTCTTGCGCTGGTAACATTGCACAAATCTTTGCATCCTCGATAAATACATTTTCTAATTCTTTATCATTTATCGCTTCCCCAACATAGATAATTCCATTTACAACATCAACTAATGTTCCATATTTTTTAGAACTATCCATCACTTCAATTTGTGGAGCACCTAACAAATTGCTTAGTAAATAACGATCAACATGTGGTGCATCTTGTGGATAATCCATTCCTAAGAAATTTGATGCGACAACTTTTTTATCCATCATGTATTCTTTTCCAATTTCAATTCCATTGACTTTTAGTTTTAATCCTGTAGGAACTTCCACTGTATATTCATTATCTCCACTAAAGATGGTAGAAGCTAACCATCGATTGTCCTTGGATTTCATCAATTCCAAAGTGGATAGATATTTTTTATCATATGCCAAGGCATACTTCAAGTTTTTACTATCACTTTCGATTGGCGCAAAGACAATTTGATCAATGTCTACATCTTTGTAGATTTCTTGAAGCTTATTAATATAGTCTTCTTTTGAATTAATATGTGGTGCAATCACAAGAGAATCTTCATAGATTCCATCAAAGTCTTTATTACGAATATGTTCTAGATACAGAGTAATCGCACTTTCTGGATAGTCTTTTTCTTCTTCTAGGAATGTAGCTCTAGCTCTAGAAGTAACCATATTGCCAGCAACTATTCCAAATGCTCCAAGTAGTAATACTAGAACAAGGCCAATGATAGGAGATATTCCTCTTTTTTGTTTTGTCATACTACTTATCTCCCTTCACCAGAAATACAGTAGGAAGATTTCTAGAATTGTACATGGAGACGGTTGTATTCACATATTCTCCTTTATAAATCATCGCTGTTGAATTTCCACCATCTAGGTTGGCAGCCATATATGCATCATTGTTTCTAAAGATTTCAACAATATCTGGATATAATGCACCAAATGAAGAAGGACCTCTACCATCTACTGTGAGTAGTAAGAATGCCCCATCTCCTCTTTGCGCAATTCCAGTTCTTGGATTTAGTACGGGTAAGTTTCCATCCCCTTCTTTATAAACAACTTCATAGTTAGAGATAAAGACTGGACCAAATGTCACCGCTTCCTTAATGCCCCACTCAAGGGCTTGTTTGGCAGTGGCATTTGCACAGATCAGTTTATTCTTGGAATCAATTCCAATAACCGGAAGATATTCATTCATATTTCCACTAATAAGTTTTCCTTCATGGATAACGATTCCCCATGCAAGGCCACCATTTCCCATTCCACCAGCATCTTCAAAGCCACCAGCATTAATACCTCCAATGGCATTGTATTTCTTTACATAGTCCATTAAATCTGGCGCAGGCATTCCATTATCCATATTTGGATTTACAGCAACAAAGATATCTTCTGGATTATGAACAACCATAATATATCCTTCATAGGTAGATCCGGTAATATGTTGAATTTCTATACCATCTTCACTAATTGGTTCCGTACTCTCTTGAGGTTCAAAAGTAATCATATTATTGCGAATGGTGTCCCATTCCTCATCGGAATAGAAACTTTTAGCAATCTTATATTCAAAATCCTCTTCATTTAAATTTCGAATCGCATTATGTGAATATGCAACAGCACTTCCTGCGTACTTTTCTTTCAAATAGCTATAACCTGTATAAAGTGCACCTAGCACTAATACAACTAAGCAAAGAAAGATTAAGAGCAGTGGTGACATTCCCCTTCTTTTTTTCATAATAAAAAACTCCTACTATCTCTAATTATTATATTATAGATATATTTTTATAAGCAATGTATAGAATTTTCAATCTATAGAAAAGATGCTATAATTCACCATGATGAAAAAGAAAGAAGT
>JAFWFT010000115.1 GCA_017515505.1 Solobacterium sp. | reverse complement strand
TCCAAAATTCAAATATGTAGATATACATACATTATTCTAAAGTAAGGGAAACCTTACTTTTTTTCTATGGTAAAATGGCTATATGAAGCTTTTTGTTCAAGCATCCATTGTTCTATGTTTATTTGGTTTTTTTCTTCCTGTTCATGAAATCGATGTGGAAGATGACATCATTCGAAATACCGGAAGAGATATTCTATTTTGTGATGATTGGTATTTTATAGACGAAGATCTTGTCGAAGGAGAAGACATTTCTCTTGCTATGGATCATTGGGAGTCGATTTCACTTCCCCATGATTTTATGATTACACATGAATTCACAGAACAAGCAGAAGCGGAGAGTGGATATTTATTAGGGGGTGTTGGCTGGTATCGCAAACACTTTAAAGTGGATGAATCATTAAATGATAAACATTTCTTCATTCGTTTTGAAGGTGTTTATATGAATGCGTCTATCTTTATAAATGGTAATTATATTGGATTTCATCCAAATGGATATAATGCATTTACAGTAGATCTTACGGATTTCATTGTGGCAGATGGAACTAGCGATAATGTACTCGCAGTACGAGTGGAAACGATTACACCGAATAGTCGTTGGTATAGTGGGGCAGGCATTTATCGGGATGTTTATTTATCTGTTTTAGATTCTGTATATATCAATGAAGAAGAAACAATTATCACTTCTCCTATGATTGAAAAAAAGGATGCATCTTTAAATGTAAAGTATAGTCTATCCAGTGATCAAAAAGAAGATTCTGTTACAGTTATTGGACAATTATTGAATCAAGAGGGAAATCTAATGGAAGAAGTTTTTTCTAATGTTTCTCTTTCCAATAAAGATAAGGTGGATGCGTCATTAACTTTTCAAAATCATCCTGTTCATCTATGGAGTACAGAAGATCCCTATTTATATTTCATTCGTTTACGTATAGAAGGTGAAAATGGGATTCTAGATGAAAAGGAGTATACATATGGATATCGATATTATCATTTCGATAAAGATACAGGTTTATCTTTCAATGGAAAACCAATGAAACTACAAGGTGTATGTTTACACCATGATCAGGGTGCACTTGGAAGTGCGTTATATGAAACATCTTTACGAAGACAATTAACGATTATGAAAGATATGGGAGTGAACGCAATTCGTGTATCCCATAATCCTTCCTCTAGATTACTAAGGGAGTTATGCAACGAGATAGGGTTCTTAGTCATTGATGAAGCCTTTGATACATGGGCACTTCCCAAGAATCATAACTTTAATGATTATAGTTCACACTTCTTAGAAGTGATATCAGAAGAGAATAAAATCTTATATGCAGAAGTTGGAAAAACCTATCGTGAATATGATCTAAAAGCGATGGTACGTCATGGCAGAAATGATCCATGTATTATCATGTGGTCTATTGGAAATGAAATTTTAGGAAATATTGGAGGAGATACTTCCGCATATCCTTACTACGCAGAAGAATTAACGAATTGGGTTTTAGAAGAAGATGATACAAGGCCCGTCACGATTGGAGATAATATATCGATGAAGCAGAATCCTACAGCGATTCTAATGAATGAGCCGATTGTTAAGAGTGGTGGGATAATAGGATTTAATTACGCAAGTGGAATGAATTATGATGTGATGCATGCGAATTATCCAGATTGGATACTATATGGTTCAGAAACATCTTCTAGCTACGCAAGTAGAGGGTATTATGGTTCTTTTGGAATTCACTATCCAACTTGTGAAATCGGATCCTATTGGTATGATGCGGTTGAATGGGGAAGTACGATGGATGAAGCGTGGGAAAATGTTGTCACAAGAGATTTTGTGGCAGGAGAGTTCATTTGGACAGGATTTGATTATTTAGGGGAACCAGAGCCTTGGAATGGATTAACTCCGGGAAGGGTATCTGGAAATGAGTATTTACCTCGTTCCTCTTACTTTGGAGTTGTGGATACAGCAGGGTTTGAAAAAGATGCCTACTATTATTATCAATCCCAATGGAATCCAAATGTGCATACATTACATCTTTTGCCAATTTGGGATGAATCGGTTGTCCGAGATGAAAACGGAAATATACGGATTCATGTGTATACGGATGCAGATAGCATCGAATTGTTCTTAAATGGTATTTCACAAGGTAGACAACGTTTTGATGATGAAATCGTTACAGAGGAAGGATATCATCTAAAAACACAAAATGGGAGCCACTACTTAACATGGTCAATTCCTTATGAAGAAGGAACCATTACAGCGAAAGCCTATGATGAAAACGGAAATGAAATAAAAGATACCATTGGAAGAAAGGTTTTATCCTCATTTGGAGAAGCGAATAACTATAAAATTGAAACCAATCAATTTATCAGTGCAGGCAAACGAAATCTAGATTATGTAGAAGTCACGATTATCGATCGTGAAGGGAATGTGGTAGAAAATTCGGATGCGGCATTTACCTTTAAACTTAATGGACAAGGCAAACTATTAGGAACAGACAATGGAAATCAAAGAGATTTAACGTCCTTCCAAAGTTCTACACGAAATGCGTATAATGGGAAAGTGCTTGCCATCCTTCAAGGAAGTGATTCAATTGGTAGAATGAAATTAACTGTTAAAGCTTTGAATAAACAAAAAGAGGTTTTCATTTATACAGTTCCAGATTTAAGTGAAAAATATAAAGATTTTTATTCTTTGATTAAATAATGTAGGGAATTCTTCTTCTATTTAAGAATATTGTAGGTAGAAGGAGGAGTTATGAAAAAAGAGTTTAGTCCACTACAAGAGAAAGAAATATCTCTTGGCTTTGCGCATGGATTAGAGAAACATGAAGTGCAAGTCTACGCAAAAGTGAAATTTAATTATCTTCAGATGCGAGAGATACGTCTTGGCTTTGAATATGGTTTATCTAAGAAAGAAGTTCGAAAGTATGCCAAGAAATATCTTCCGTTTGAAAAGATGAAAGAGGTTCGCGAAAGGATTCAATTAGGGGATCGTGCAAATGTACCAAATTTGATGATGGGAGGAATCGATCGAGAAGTTTACATCTATGGGCTAGTTGCATTACTTGTCTTAGTATTATCACTTGTCTATTTAGGAAAAACAATCTTTC
>JAFWFT010000114.1 GCA_017515505.1 Solobacterium sp. | reverse complement strand
TCTTTTTATTTACGCCCTTCACGGCTCTGAAAGATAACTTCATATAATCTCATCGACCTCTATGTTATGAACCCATTTCATCAGTTTTCTTTTTATCACATAGTCCGGGAGTTTCCTTGTCATTTTGCTTTTGACATCTTCCACCACCCATTCCTTTTTTATGTTGTCGTAATAATAAAAGTCGGGTATGTACTTAACGGCAAGTTCGTTTCTTTTACCGCCGTTCTGTGGGGGAATAAGTTCAAAGACCTTTTTCTTTTTAGTCTCGGTATTCGGCATAAGGTCACGGATCTCGCCGTTCTCCTGTCTCACCCATAGATCCCAGTAATGAGACGCTTCCTTCTGGGAGTCAAATATAATACCGTTGATGGAAACTTTTTTGTTTTTGTACTTGGCGAGCTTAAAATTAAAAGCCACTCTACCACCACCTTTTATAGAATCCTATATAGATAATCACTACTTCCACGATGAGGAATACAAGGATTATTTTCATTCGCTTTTTCTCGCTTCCTCGTACTTTTCCAAGTTAATCTTCAGCCTTAAATATTTGATTATCTCTTTGTATGTTTCCATCTTGGCTTTTAGTTCTGTCAGTTTTGTGAAATCTACTTCCTCGTCTTCTCTTTCAAAATCTTCTTTTAATGCAGTATCAAAAAATCTGTGCTCTAATTCTCTTATAAGTTCCTCGCAATCAATCTTCATCTTCTATCTCCTTGATAATCTCATTCATACACCGCTCGCAGATGACCATCTTTCTTACATTTATGTATGCGTCGCCGATGGTTCTTTTGAATATTTCGTATCTGACTTCCCCGTCGCTTCCGTCGAGGGGACGGTCACATAACTCGCAGTATCTCTTTGCCGCACACAACTTAGCGTCGTATCTTTTCATTCATTCTTCTACCTCTCCTATTTCTCCGTTTTTGAATATAATCCTTATCTTTCCTTTTCGCTCTTCCCATTCGCTGCAGGTATCCGTGGGATTAACAGGATGCATATCTTCTAAACATTCCCAATGGATTGTATGTATTTTTGCACCTTTGTTTTTGTTGCTTCGTTCTATGCAGTATTGACATTTGTCGCAAGTCATTCTTCAACCTCTTCCATTAACGCACCGCAATGAGGACAGTAGTTCCACTCATCTCCAAAATCTTTGTAATAATATCCGCAGTTAGAACATCTCTGTACTCCATATGTTCCCCCATTCGTGGAACATAATCTGTCGTAAAGCCATTGTCCGTGCCGTATAGGTTTTGCATCTACTGTCGGCATGTTTTCAATATCATCCACATCAACCACATGCCTTTCTAAATGATTGCAATAGTATGAATAATTCTTCTGCAACTTGTCTTTGTCTATTAATCTCATTTCTTTACTCCTCTACTACAAAAGTCATCTTCCATTGCAGGTATCCAACAGTATTCTTCCCAATAACTGCAATAATCTTCATCTATACATTTTTTCCAATACTTACAATCCTTGCATCGCACTATATCTACTGTTGGCATTTCTTTAACCTTATCTCTTATTAATTCTGCCTCTTGCCCTGCTCCTAAAATGATGTGGTCAGATTTCTCATCGTACTCTTTATCACATTCAATAATTTCTTTTAGAAGAAATTCTACTAATGCACCTGCATCAATTAATCTCATCTCTCTTCTCTCCTCTACTATCAAGTTCATTTAACAAAACAGAAACACAATAATTAGTCTTGTCACCAAATATCCTATTGTCTTTTTTTACTTTGTTTATGCAATTCTGTATATGTGATGTAGCCATATCTTTAATGGGCATTATCACTCCCTCATTTGTTACCCAATAGCCTCTTTGTAATTGGCGAGTACGAAAATCTTGTTTAATTGTTCTTATTTCTTCGTTTGTCCAACATATTTCACTCATCTCTTCTCTCTCCTTTGCTACAGAAATCATCTGCTTCTGTTGTCGCCAACTGTTTATGAACATTACACATTCCGCATTCTGCCTTGTTTCTTTCAAAAACAGTGCACCACCACTTACAATCCTTGCACCTTATAACCTCTTGTGCCTTACTGATTATATCCACTATCGTGAACGCATCTTCTTTGTTTAGTGTTATCATCTCTTCGCTCCTCTACTGCAAAAGTCATCTGCCTCTAATCCGTCACTTGCCCAATAATCACAAACAATATCTTCAGGATTCCATTCGCCGTCTTCGGTTTCAACCTTATACTTACAATCCTTACAATGGACTATATCGTGCATTTCTTTAACCATCTTGTGCGTTTCTTCTATTAGTCTGTTACAGTATGATTCATAAGGTTCAAGTGTTATTGGCATTTCAATCATCTTTCTTTTCTCCTCTTGAACAGAAATCATCAGGTTCAAATCCGTGTATTTTCATAATTTCGCAATATGCGTTATGTGGCACATCTTCTTTCCAAAACTTACAATCCTTGCAATGTATTTTCTCTTTTTGTTCCTTAAATACCGTTAGTTGAGTGATATTATCCCAAAACTCATCATCAACTTTCATCACTACTTCAATCATCTTTCTTCTCTCCTCTCGAACAAAAATCTTCTGCACCCATCTGTTCACCATACCTTAAACAATGCATTCCTCTTATTATTGATGTAAAGCGTTTGCCATAATACTTACAATCCTTACACCTTATAACCTCTTGTGCCTTACTGATAATATCCACTATCGTGAACGCATCTTCTTTGTTTAGTG
>JAFWFT010000113.1 GCA_017515505.1 Solobacterium sp. | reverse complement strand
TATCTTGTCACTTGGAATCAAGACTTACAAGGAAATAGTAAGATCCTAGAAGTTAAACGTTTAGATATCAATTATTACGTTGATCCTAGTGTTCAATAACAAAGAATGGTTACCACATCCTTGTGGTAACCATCTTTTTTTATTCATCTTTTGGTTTGTCTTCTGAAGTAAGTTCTTCAACTTCTTCTATAACTACTTGGACAATTTCCTGTGCACCTTCAGTTACATCTTGTATTAAATCTTGTACTTCTTCTTTTACATCTTCTACAGTTGCTTTTAAATTCTCTTTAAATTCTTCAACCTTAGGAGCGAGTCTTGCTTTTAATTTTTTTAATTCTTCTTCGATATTTGTAGCGGTATTTTTCTTTTGTTCAATTCTTTGTTGAATATCTCTAATTTCATCATAAACATCCGTTTCATACTCTTTAATACCTAGGTCTTCAATTTCTTCGCGAATCTTTTTGAGAGTATTCTCTTTACGTTCAACTGTTTCCGCTAAACGTTTTTGATTATCTTCTCTTTTTCCATTCCAGAAGATATCCTTTACTGCATTATATGCATCCCATAGCTTATCATTTTCAGCTTTACCAGAATAACCCGCTTTGCGCCATTCAACATCTAAGGCTTTCATTTCATCGGTTTTTTCTTTAGAGAAGTCTTTACTATCTGCGATTGCTTGCGCTTTCTCAATGAGAGATTTCTTAATCTCTACAGATTCTTGCATTCCCTTACGATGTTCTTCAAATGCGACTTGACGCTTTTCATTAAACTTCGAACGAATGTCACGGAATACTTCCCATAGCTCTTCATCTACACGATGTCCAGCACTACCTGCAGCTTTCCAATCATTCATTAAGTTATTCATCTTATCGCTAGCGCTTCGAACGTTTTCAAGATTCGCAATTTCTTTCGCTTTTTCAATAAGTGCTTCCTTCTTTTCTTTCGCAACAGCACGAATTGTATCAATTTGTGTATAGTATTCTTTTCTTTTTTGATTGAATGCGTTTTGTAGTGATTTAAATTCTTTTTCAATTTCTTCATCACCACCAATACGTCCAATATTTCTTAGAGCGCGTCGTAAATCTTGAAATTTATTGTTTGTCTTTTCCCAAGCCGTGGATTCTGCTAGTCCCTTTGCTTCTTCTAAGATTTCTTTCTTTTCTTCTAAAAGCTCTTTTGCATTCGCAAGCACTTCATCAAATTGTCCAACAATCTCATCAAAGCGTTTTTGTAGTTCCGCTTCTTTTGGAGTTTCCCAATCCTTAAGTGCGTTCCATTTTTCTTTTAATTCATTTAAAGCTTCTTGTGATTTCTCAGTGTGCATTTCTTGAAGTAAAGCAGTCCCCTCACGACAAAGAGTTTGTTTCTCTTGTATCGTACTCTCCATATCTTCTAACGCATGCTCTTTACTATCCGTAGTAAAGATTTCTTCACCACCTTGTGATGCAGGTTTTTTGAGAGAGAACATTCTATGTTCGCCATCGATATCGATACCAAACCATCTACCATGTCCGTCGTCGCCACCTTCCTTCGGCATTACTGGATTTCCTTCAGAATCTTGTGCGCCATAAAGAACCTCAACGACTTTCCCGCCGAACTTTTTGTGTTCTTTTCTTTTAATTTTGGCATACTTTTCATCAAAACCTTCTAATTTAATCCAATCCATCTCTATACCTCAGAACTTTCCTTTTTTTATAATACCACTGTTTTTTTATTATATGTACTTAAAATATACATGTTATTATACTTTTATGCTATTTAATGAGCTTGAGACATCGGATATCACCTTATATGAGTACCAAAATGAAGAAAATGAGCTTATTCGTGTATTTCTTCATAAAGATGGTTGGCACTCTGCTACCTATGTGAATTACCAAAAGAAAAATGACCTCATCTTTGAATATATGAAGCGATTTGATGTTGTTTTTGAAGCAAATCCTTCTATTTCTTCCATTTTAATGATAGGAGGAGGTGGATACTCCTACCCAAAACATATTATTTCAACCTATCCAAATGTCAAAATGGACATTATAGAAAACAATCCAGAAGCAGAGACTCTTGCTTTTCGTTTTTTCTATCTTGAAGATCTATATGAAGATTATAATCTCTATGATAACAAACGCCTAACCACCATCATTCAGGATGGAAGAGAATACCTGAACACATGTACAACTATGTATGACGTGATTATTAATGATGCATATGACGGAATGATGCCTGTGCTTTCTCTTTATACATTAGAAGCTTTTCAAACAATCAAAGAAAAACTAAATGATCATGGCTTCTTTGTAGCAAACGCTCCTGGTTATATTAATTTAAAAGAGTCAAAGTTCTTATTAAATACCTTATATACCTTAAAACAGGTTTTCTCTAATGTTCATTTAATTCCTGCAAATATGCCTTCTTCCACAAGCTATACTTCTAATTATGTAATTGTCGCAACAGAATTCAATTATCACTTTAAACAAGAGATTTCCTATGTATTAGAGGATTGTGAAATCCTTTATGATAGAGATGTTGAAGAAAGAATCAAAAACTATGAATATTAATGTTTTTGAATTATACTTTTGCTAGGAGAAAAAGATGTATAACTTAAGAAATATGCCTGTAACAATTATTGTGATTATTATTTGTGTTCTTATGTGGTTACGCATTAAGAATTCAAATGAATATAATCGTCGAGAAGATTTAGTCGGAAAGTATTGCATGCTTCCAATGCAAGTACAACGTGGAGAATGGTACCGCATGATTACCTGTGCGTTTATACATGTTGAGTTCTATCATATCTTCATGAATCTTTATGCCATGTATAACTTAGGTTCTCTATTAGAACCATTATTAGGAAGTATAAAATTCGCAATTATCTTATTTGTTTCTATCTTAGGTGCTAGTTATCTTGTCTTACGACAAAACCAATTCACAAGAACCATTGGATTAAGTGGTGGTCTTTATGGATTACTTGCCGCTTACTTTATCGTATTATACAAAGTCGGTTTATTTTCAAACCCTTCTGTACAGGCTTCTTTAATTCGTACGGTAGTTGTCAATGTCGTCATTTCATTTATGCCAAATGTCTCCATGATGGGACATTTAGGTGGCGCAATTGCTGGCGCAATCATTTCCTTCTTCTTAATCTAAATAGGAAGGTTTGGTTACGAATTCTCGTTTACTAAAGTAATTTTCTTTATAAATCATACGACTAATATTGAATAGGTTCTGAACTTCTGTGTTTAGACCTTTTATTTTTTCATCACTTAATTCTTTATCTTTAAAAGGTGTAAACTGATCGGCGTTAATTTGATAGTAACCATCATTATTTACCCAATCCCCATTCGCAAAGATAACGAGCGGCTCAACATTGGAGAAATAATCCCTACCAACGTAAATTCTAGGTTCATACGCAAAACCAACTAAATTAAGTACCGTCGGAAGTATATCATACGTGCTACTAACACTTGTTTGTTTAGTTGGTTTCATCTTAGTGTTATACATGATAAGAGGTGTCCGATCTTCATTCATATCAACTGAACGATCAAGTTCAAAAGTATAAGATTCAATTGTTTCTAAAGGAGTATGCAGTGGGTGATGATCCGCAAACATAACAAACAATGTGTTATCTAACTTTCCAGCTTTATCTAATTCATCCATCAAATATTCCATCGCCTTGTCCAGTTCCATCGCTTTAGAAATATATCGTTTTACATTCATTGGATACTCTGGATGAACTTTATTAATTTCCTCTAAATAACGATCCCCAAGCACACTACTTGAATCATAAGGAAAGTGTGTACTACTTGTGATATATACTGTTAAGAAACGATCTGAATCAATATATTCAGGAATGGTTAACTCCATCATTTCTTTATCCGATTGCCAACCTGCTAATGTATGGTAGTTTTGATCGTCATAGTTTAAATATACATCACACCCAGAATGAGCATAGATGGTTCTTCTTTCATAGAATTCATCTTTCCAATTATGGAAAGCATATGTATCATATCCATTATTCTTAAACATTTGAAAGATACTACTTGGCCAATCATTTGTTGCATATTGATTTGGTGTACATACATCGGATTGTGGTACCAAGGACATTTCTGATACAAACTCTGATTCTCCTGTTGCACAAGAGAACTTAGGTGTATAGTGATTTGAAAAATCCCACCCTTCATTCTTCATGCGTACTAATGTAGGGGTTAATTCTTCATCTAATGCCATATAATCAAACGCTTCAATCATGATATAGATGACATTCATATCTTCAAACATCCCTGTATGATCATTAAAATCTGAGATTTGTCTTTGCATTAAATATTGATCGACTGTACGTATCGATTCAATTTTTTCTTCATTCAACGCTTCTTTCCATTCCATATCATCAATCTTACGATGCACAACTAATTCTTCTTCATTATTGGCTGGGGTTGTCGTTGGTGTAGAAGAAGCCACAGGCATTATGATCGTTAATTCTTCTTTTTGATTAATTGATTTTAAATCTAAATAGATAAATCGACTTAAACCAAACTCTTGGAGAGCTTTCGGAATATATTGTGGATACTGATATAGATCCATCTGTTTATTATTCGTAACCGAAACAATCGTCATAATATGCATATAGAGCGCAAATACAATAGCCCCTAAAACAATCATCAAATCATCATTCTTTTTATATTTTCTTTTCCATGTATAAATTTCCGTAAGTAAAGGAGCTAACAAAAGTGTCCAATACTCTAGTTTAATCGACATAATAAACTGCCCAACAAATTCTGTGATTCTTCCCGCTCCATCAAAAGAAGCTTTAATCGAAATATAATTCCCCATGAAGTTTTTAAACTGTAATTGCGCAATTCCATATGCTGCAAACAACCAACAAATGACACTTATAAATATCTTTCCTGCCTTCACTGGCATAAGACTCGCGATAATCGCAAGAATTGGACAAATCGTTAATGTACAACAAAAAATCGTAATCATAGAAGTGTCAAATAACACACCAAAAGCTAGGTAATGAAATAGAAGTTCCACAACCAGAAATACGACTGTGAATCGAATAAGCGATGTAAAAAAGAAATTCTCTTTGATTTTCACGAAATGATTTTAACATTATTTAAATAAATAAAAAATATAAATAATTCATTTAAACTATCCCATGAAAAATATATGTTCAATCTGTGCTAAAATTTATATCATGAATACAAACACTAGTCACGAAACAACGATTCATTATCCTGAATTAACGATGTTTCAAATGGTGGAAAGAGTTAAGGAATTACATCCGAATTCTCCCGCATATGAGTTTTATGATAAGCAAACTACCTTTCGACAATTGATCATCAAAATCGAACAAGCTGCGAGAGCTTTTATTGCTTTTGGTGTTCGTAAAGGAGATGTCGTAACCATCTGTATGCCAAATACTCCACAAGCCGTCGTTGTTTTCTATGCGTTGAATCGAATTGGTGCCGTTTCCAATATGATTCATCCTCTTTCTGCTGTAAATGAGATTGCTTCATTTTTAACATTCGCAGAAAGTAGTATGATTCTAACCCTTGATTCTTTTTACGAAAAAGTACATCAAGCTATTGAAAAAGTGCCCCATAAGGTTATTGTCCTAACGACACGTATCCAAGATGAATTGCCACTCTTCAAAAAAATAGGATATATTGCAACAACCGGACGTAAGTTTTTAAAAAACCCAAATCGTCCAAATGATCTTTTATATTCTGATTTTTTAAAAAAAGGAACTTCCAATATTACTTTGCCTAAGATTGAATATAATCCTTCGAAGCACTGTTCCATTCTCTACAGTGGAGGAACAAGTAGTTTACCAAAAGGAATCTGTTTATCCGATAAAAACTTTAACGCAACTGCCCTCCAATCAACTTACGCTATCCAACAGGAAATTGGCGTTGGTGACACCATGCTGAGTTGTATGCCTATCTTTCATGGTTTTGGCTTAGGTATTAATATTCATACTGCTTTAATCAATGGATGTTGTTGTGTTTTAATGCCTTCCTTCAATGGAAAATCTTATGCTGAAATGCTGATTAAAAAACAACCCAATTTCATTGCGGGGGTTCCAACCATCTTTGAAGCCCTTCTTCACATCAAAGAACTAGATAAAGCTGATTTAAGTTGTCTAAAAGGAATGTTCTGTGGAGGAGATTCTCTTTCCATTGAGCTCAAAAAGAAAGTAGATTGTTTTTTAAAAGAACATAACGCATCCATTCAAATTAGAGAAGGTTATGGTTTAACAGAATGTGTCTCCGCAAGTTGTTTAACACCAAAAGATTCGTATCGTGAAGGGAGTATTGGTTTACCATTCCCAGATACCGTCTATTGTATTGTAAAACCGGAAACCGATGAAGAAGTGGCTCCAATGGAAGAAGGAGAAATCATATTAAAAGGTCCTTCTGTCATGAATGGATATTTAAAAAACGAAGAAGAAACTAAGAAGACACTTCGTCGTTTATCTGATGGAGACATTTGGCTTTATACAGGTGATTTAGGATACATGGATAAAGATGGATATATTTATTTTAAACAACGCATTAAACGCATGATTGTCACAAATGGATACAATGTCTATCCAAGTCAAATTGAAAATTATATTGATAGTTGTGAAGAGGTTTCTTACAGTTGCGTCATCGGTGTTAAAGATGAACGTCGTATGCAAAGAGTCAAAGCTTTTATTGTTCTTAAAGATGGAGTCAGCCCAACAGAGGAAGTAAAAAATCGCATTATGAATCAACTGAAACTTCATGTCTCCGCATATGCACTCCCAAGAGAAATTGAGTTTAGAAATGAACTCCCTAAAACATTAGTTGGTAAAGTTGCATATCGAGTTTTAGAAGAACAAGAAAAAGTGAACACGTAACTGGAGATGTTGATGCATTATTAGATAAATTCGCTGCGATGCCTCGTTTACTCATGATGCTTCTTATTTGGATCATTCGCTGTTTAGACTTCTATGGTTTCTACTTTGTGAGAAGTTTAAATTTATTAAAGTATAATTTTACGCATCCTGAATTATTAGAAAAGCCACTCAGTGAACCAAGTGGCTATCATTATGACGAATTATAGAATATCTCTAAAGTTAAGTTTCTTAACCCTTCTAAATACAATTGTATAAATAATGAATGCAAAACCACCTTCAATGAGGCAAGCAATTAACCAAGCTTGTAGATTTATTGTTCGTACAAATTGTACATCTGGTTGTTCAACAAGACGGATTAAGGTTTCAGAACCTAATATTCCAACAAGTACACCCAATCCTAATCCAATCAATGTGGTTAGGATTGTTTCTTTTGCTAGATACTGAATTGTTTTTGAAATAGAGAATCCATTAATACGCATGACAATTAATTCTTTCTTCTTTCGTGTCACAAAGATATTCGCTAAATTCGTAAGAATCATAAAGGACATTAGAACCGCAATTCCCGTACAAATCACAATGACCATTGTATAGATTGCGATAGCGGTGGAGAAACGGTCTCTAAAATCCGTTGCCTTTTCCAAGGATAAATCAGAAGTAATGGTAGATATACTTTGTTTAAAGGTTTCTTCATTTACTCCACCAAGTAAGACAAAGAAGCAGTCATCTTCACTTTCTTTTCCAAAGATTTCTTGATATGCGCTTCTTCCACAAATCATTAGTCTTCCTTGATAGTTTTGATATTGTCCTGCAATTGTTGTTTCATATGGCTTTAAATCTTCTCCATATATGACAAACTTTTCTCCAAGTTCATAATTATTATTTTCCATCATACGATTTTGAACAAGAACGCCATGACTTGGTATAGAGACCCGTTCTTTAGTTTTTGGATCATGAAGATCAATAAAGGATTGAATGGAATCATCCGCGACAATCATATAGACAGGAGCCAAACGTTCACTTGTCTGATAAAGATGTCCTTCATAGGATGCAGATGTATAGGAAATTCCATCCCTTTTAAATAATTCCATAATCGCTTCTTTTTGTTCTACCGTTACCGTTTTACCTAAAGTAATTCGATAATCATATTTCAAAACTTCAACAGGTTGTTTTTCTAGCATTCCATTAAATGCACCATGCAACATAAAACCAGTTCCAATCACAAGACAACTACCTGCAATAATCACAATTGAAATCACAACTCTAGCTCGATCTGTCCACATATTACGTATGATCAAACGAGAATATAACCCTCTCGCAGATGAAGTTTGCGAGGATGCTTTTTGTGTTCTAGCCTTCTTTAACGTATCTCCTTTCATCAATATGGATGCAGGACTATGTAGTAAGCTGGAACATGCTACTATCGTCACAATGATACTGATGATGAGCGCGCCAGCACCTAGAATCATTGTTAATTCATTTGTAATGATTGGTTGTGCATATCCAAATAGATACATCTTGGAATCACCTAATTGTTTTAGAACATATGCAGCAACTCCATACGCCACAAATACACTTAAAAAACTACCAATCATTGTCGCTACGATACCGAAGATTAAATACTTATTAAGAATTTCATTATTATGGAATCCAAATGCTTTGGTTGTGCCAACATACTTCTTTTCTTCTTCCACAATCATCGCTAACGTGGAAAAGATAACTAAACCACCTACCAATAAGAATAATACCCCAAAAGCTAATCCCGCATTATTAATCGCTCTAATATTGGATTGTACATCAATAAATCCAGCATTCCCATAACGATCCTGTAAAACCCAATCGCAATCAACATCATTAAACTCATTACGATATTTCTCAAACTCTTCTTGTGCTTCTTTAAATCGACGATTCAGTTCTTCTTGCGCCTCCAAGAGTTTTTGTCTTCCTTCTCTTTCTTGTTTATCTAGTTCTTCTTTATTCTTTTCATATTCCTCAACACCCGCAAAGTATTGATTCCATCCAACATCAAGTTCACGTCTTCCTTCTGCGAGTTTTCTTTCTCCTTCTTCTAGTTGAACCAATCCATCTTGATACTTTTTGATATATTCCAGTAACCGATTGATGTATTCTAGTGCTCGTTTCAAATCCTTGCCTTCAATCAGATTATCGATAAATTCTTCAATATTAATATCGAATAATTCGTCCATTATCTGGATTATTATTTTGACTATGTCCCTTTCTAAGAAAGCACGTATCTTTTCTTTTATGATTTGTACATCTTGGTCATGATCCAATATATAAATAAACTCTTCCACTATTTCTTTAAATTCTAAAAGAATACTTTGAACTTCATAAGAAGTTGTATTATATTTTTTGAGCAATGCTTGGACTTCCGCAATAAGTTCTCTTGCTTTTTTTATTTCTCGTTCACCATTTGCGTATGTGACTTCATTTCCATTTAATAAATCCAATGCGTTTTGTAATGTAATTCTGCCTTCTTCTAATTGCGCTCTATATCCCGCAATCGTATCATTCAATACTTTTGTATTATCATCAATTTCTTGTTGTGCTTTCGCAAATTGATCTAATATCTCTTGCCATTTTTCATCAAGTCGTTGATCAGCTTCTGATTGAATATGTGTAATCGTATCATCTCTTAAATGTGGTTCAATCTCCGTTAAACCTGCAGTAATATATTTATTCTTTTCGTAATATTCCTTATCAAAGATATCGACATCTTTATCTTCCTTTGCCTTAATTAAGACTCTCGTATATATATTATTCAATATACTTTGATCAAATGCATCGTAACTCACAAGTGCTGAATAACTACCATATTTTCTTAAATAATCAGGATGATTATAAAAACCAACAACCGAAAATATCTCATGCTTTAAAACATTATTATCATCTAAAGAAGCTGAGATATGAAGCACATCCCCAATATGCACATCTGTTTTCTCATATAAGTCTTGTGGCAAAGCACATTCATTATCTTTTGTTGGTAGTCTTCCCTCAACAACCTCTGGAATGCTTATCTTTTGTGCAACATTCATTAATTGTACATTCTGATTGGTTGATCCATAACTAACAATCCCATCTAGTTGTACAATGCCTTCCGCCTCCACAACACCATTCACATTTTTAATTCGTTCAATACTCTCCTCAAAAATACCTTTTGAAGAAATCATTTCATAGTCTTTGAAATTATACTTTCTATAGTATTCAGAAGTGGTTTTCGCAAGCCCCGCATTTAAGTAATGGGTTGTTAAGAAACCTCCAGATCCAAGTGTTACAATTAAGCATACTGAAAGAAAAGAGACAAATCTTTTCTGTATATTACGCAGTGCATCAACAACTTGAATCCACTTCATCATTCATCACCAAGATAATTCTTTCGCAGGAAGAGGGTGTAGATTCACACGCACACTATCAATATTTCCATTCTTCAAACGAATCACACGATTCGCCATTTTCGCTATTTCAACATTATGCGTAACCATAATGACGGTTGTTTTTCTTTCTCGAACAATCTTTTCAATAACTTTTAATACTTCTTGTCCAGTCACAAAGTCTAATGCGGCCGTTGGCTCATCCGCTAGAATAATCTTTGGATTCTTAACAATTGCACGGGCAATACAAACACGTTGTTGTTGGCCACCCGACATAGAGGAAGGATAACGATTCCCTCTATCTCCCAATCCAACCATTTCTAACATTTCTTTTGAATCCAAAGGTTCTTTCGCAATCTCCGCGATAAACTGAATGTTTTCTAATGCGGTTAAGTTTGGCATTAAGTTATATGCCTGGAAGATAAATCCAATATAATCACGCCGATAGTCCGTGAGTTCTCTTTCAGAAGGATGTGAGAAATCCTTTCCTTCTACAATTAGTTTTCCAGAACTAGCCTGATCCATTCCACCAATAATATTCAACATGGTACTCTTACCACATCCACTCTCTCCTAATACAACAAGTAGCTCTCCTTCATAGATATCAATACTTACTCCATTGAGAATTCGACGTATCTCATCCCCAGAAGGAAATTCTTTAATCACATCTCTTAAAGAAACCACAACTGTTCTTTCTTTATTAGGCTCAAAAGTCAGTCCCTTATCAACGACATCAATTCCAATAATAGAAGCACAGTTTTCACATAAACGAATATCTTCTTCATTGAAGCCATCAACTTTATCATTAAACTGTACACAGCCCAATGTCTCTTTCCCTGTTCGAAGTGGAACAATTAAAACATTCTCCCCAAATACATCTTCATCATTTTGAAAACGATTATCTGTTGACGTATGTTTAAAGTGTTGAGACTTTCCTTCTGTATAACTAGGCATAAATGCGAAATGATCTTTTCTTACACTTATCCCTGTTAAATCTTTATCTGCTTTACAGCCGACCACATATAATCTTTCATCATCTGTATTCTCCATCCAGATGAGTCCACTTTTACACTCTAAAGCCTCACATAGAATATCGATACATTTTGATAGACTATCTTCTAATTGATTATTGTTTTGAATGGCATCCATGATTTGCCATACGGTTGATACGAAACGCTGATTCGTAGACATCATTATCACCTACGCTTTCCAAAAGGATATTGAATAATCGCAATTAACAATCCTGCGTATACAAGTATAATTCCTAATGTAATCCAACATAGTAACTCCGATCGAGCAGCTAAACCAACTAAGACAAGTAATGGTGCGCCTAACACAATTCCAAAACTACTTCCGGTTATTAGATTATTTGCAGCAGGAGTTGAAAACTCACCATCAATTTCTCTTAATAATAAAATGCCAGAACTAATTGTCCCCGTCAGCATCCCAAACATGGAGATTAATCCTTGATAGTAATAATCCTTATATACCTTCTTACAAATATATTTTAAATAAAACCATGTTACGATTGCACCACATACTGTCATGAGTATAAATGGAAGCCATAAATTCTGAATATCTTCAAAATTAATAGACGCAATCCCTGCTACTATCATGATGTCAAAGAAGAAACCAGAAATACGATTTAATAAATAATTATTTTGATTTTGATTAGTCGTCACAACTGGATCTCTATATTTCACAATAAGACTTCTAACTAGAATCGCAATAGCAGAAGCAATAATAAAGTTAAAGCCCCAAATAAGTGGATTCAATAAGTTCGCAAGCCCTGATAAAAAACTAGAGATACATGTAGTGATACCATTCAATAATAAGAATGTTAAAAAATAGACAACTAATACGAGCGCCATTTGAATCGATAAAATATCAATAGAATCGGTAATATCGCCCTCTATTTTTTCTATGTACATATTCCCATCCGCTTCGATTTCTGTATGTTTAATAACTTCTAGTTTCCCTTGACTTCTTAAACGATTGAGCAGAATGACCCCAACAATACATGCGACAAGATATCCCATTGCAGCAATTGCCATTCCAAAGCTACGTCCACCATGAAAACCTAATGCTTCATAAGTAGATCCAATATTATTTGCTTGACCTGGACCTTGCCCATATCCCATTGGTAGTAGTAAACCTGCAGCCTTAAATAAGCTAGGCATAATGGTATACGATAAAACTAAGGAGATTAATAATCCAACTGCTCCCTGTATAAGATAGGTACTCACAATAATCGCACCTGACTTTAATCCACGATAATCTTTTTCTTTCCCTTCTTGTTTTGTTGGAACACGTAAACTCATTGCGATAAAGCCTAACGCAATCCCATGGAAGACAAATATTTCAAGAAGAGGCAAATCAACTTTTAATCCTAAATACTTAGCAATTAATAGTAAAAAACCAGCCAATACCGCTACTGGCATCATACTTTTCTTTATCCACGTCACTTTACGACATAAGTAATTTGAAACAATCAAAGATACCGCAATATAGCCAATTTGGATAATCACATTCCATAACTCATGATTTGCAGAAGAATAATCCATATTTACCTCTTTCTCTTTTCATAATTCCATATTTCTAAATATTTACGCACATTCACATTTCCTTCCAGTCGTATTTGATAATAAATATCCTCATACGTGAAAAGTAATACACCATACCGTGTCATCGCCATTCTGGTAATTTTCGATAATGCGAATGTTTGTGTATTTACAATTATAGTATTGTTTTTTAAATATAGGATGCCCTTCTCTAATAATTGTGTTTCATGATGATTCCCAATACGCATCAGTGTCGCACCTGCATCTTCAAATAGTAAGTTGCCTTCATGATAGGCTTCGATGAGGGTCTTCTTTTGCCAGTCTTCCCATTCACTCAGTGTTTCAAACGGTTCATCATCTTTAAAAAATCCTGTATCTAATACTTCCGTTTCAAACCCACAATCACAATAAACTCGATTATGATTACTATGAAGTGTTCCATCTTTCTTACACTTTGGACATAGATACAACATTCTCTCTAAATGCTCTGCCATCAAATCACTTCTATAATGAATCATCTCTTTTCTTTGTGTTTCCCATGCATCCACATAAATATCTCGATTCATTATTTCGTTAATCTCTTCAGCCGTTTTTTTCTTTAGTTCTTCTGGATAATAAATTCCTACAACTTTTCCTTTCACTTTTCCTTTTCGAATGGTATCAGCCCATCTAGGAAGTGATAAAAAACCTCCGTCAATACGATACGTCACCAGTGTTACATTGGAATCTTTTACGAGCTTCCCCGTTCCACGGATTACTTCTTTACTTCTTCCATCCCAAGATTGTTCTCCTTCTGCAAATAGCCATATAGAATGCCCCTGATGAAGATGTTCTAAACATTTTTCTGTCGTATCTTTTGCAGAAGCTCCTTTTCTTCTTGAAATAGGTCCTACTAGCCAAACAATAATCTTTGAAAGAAAGCCTAAACGAAAGATATGTTCACTCGCAACATAATAGACTTGTTTCTTTTTTAGAGAAGTCGCCACAATTAAAGGGTCCCATGTTGTTACATGATTTGACACAAATAAAACTGGACCCTCTATATCAATCGGTTCACTTTGAATTGAAAACTTATGAATAATCCATGGTCGTAAAACTACTTGTAAGATTCCCCAGACTCTTTGATGTCGTTTGTACACCGTCATTCAAATAACCCTTACTTATGAGATATCATTAAGATTCCATTTCTTAATAGAATTCTACGATCACTTAATTGCGAAACTTCATTTGAGTGCGTCACCACAATAATCGTTTTTCCATACTTTTCCGCTAGCATTTGAAATAGTTTAATAATTTCTTGTTCAGTAGCTGTATCTAAGTTTCCAGTTGGCTCATCCGCAAAGATTAAATCCACATTGGATGCAATTGCTCGTGCTATCGCAATTCTTTGTTGCTCACCACCTGATAATCTTGTGACAATTCGATCCGCTTTGGATTCTACGATTCCAACCAAATTTAATAACGCATACGCAACTTCCTTATGATTCTTAGGTAGTTTATTATCTGTTTCTGTCATTGCGAGTAAGATATTCTCTAATCCCGTCAAATAGTTAATTAAATTATAGGATTGGAAAACAACACCTACTTTATTACGACGATAATCATATAATCCTTTGGTTTCAATATTCTCTCCATCGTAATAAATATTTCCAGATTCTTGTTTATCAAGACCTGCCATGATACTTAATAATGTTGTTTTACCAGAACCAGATGGACCTAGAATGGTATAAAAAGTTCCTTCCTTAAATTGATAACTTAAATCCTTGAGGATTTCTCTACGATATCCACCATCAATATATCCATAGTTTATATTATCTAATGTTAAAATCGCACTCATAGATATCCTCCTTAATTCTGTTCTAATAGAATCTGTTTCGGATTTAAACGCATAATCATAATGGAAGGAATTAATATCGCAATTAAAACAACACCAGTTCCTAGAATATAGATTTCTCCAATTAATAATGGTGAAACAGACACATGATATTCACGTAATAAATCATCTTGTGTAACTTGTGTAAAGTAATCCGCACCAAATGTATAGTAGTAATTTTCTTCACTCTCTCCATATTGTGCATCCGATGTGGTTTGATAATCCAAAACCATATCTCCGACTTTACTCGCCATTAAAGACCCACTCACAACCGCCAGTGTAAATCCAAGTAACGCAATCAAGATCAGTTCTACAAAAAGTTGTAAGATTACTTTAATTTTCGAAACACCAATCGATAGTAACACACCGATTTCATATTCTCTTGTTTTAAGTGTTAAAGCTGTAACTAACGAAATAATCACAATCGCATTAATAATCACAATCCATACTACAATATTCGCAAAGAAACTCATGGTATCGAGTGGCCTTGCCAACTTCTTAAATGTTTCGTTATTTGCGTTTAATCTTGTAAATTCTGATACATCATTTTGATGATCTTCTACAAAGGAATCCACTTCTAAAGGATCACTAAGTAGATAAACCACTTTACTAGGTTGTTCTAAATTTTGTAACCAATCATCAAGTGATGTTTCTGCTCCAGGATTTTCTTTCATCATAATGTCATATTGTACTCGTGTAATCTGCTCAATATATTCAATATAACTCGTCATAGGCATCAAGATGATATTCTTTGGAGATTCATATGGACTCATCCATTGGAAGTTTTCCGCATTTGGATCAACATCTTCCAAAGTTGTATAAATACCACATATTTCCAAATCCATATATGCAATATTCGTATCCAAGCCTTCTGTCTTCAATTGATTAATTAAATAATCTCCGGCAGTAGATACCCGAATGGTATCTCCAACACGTAATGCATTTTGATCCGCAAGTTCTTTTGTAATAACCACAACCTTATTCGCATTATCAATATCACTTTGTGTATAGAATCTTCCTTCCACAACCTCAAAGGTTCCTTCTTCCAACTCAATCATATTGTCATACATATTCGCATAAATCATAAGATTTGGTTCTTTATAAGTAACCTCTTCCCCATTTTCATTAATATATGTACTATTCTGCCGATTGCTTTCATTTCCTAGTGGAACATTCTCAAAACCATCTGAATACGCAATACTATTGACCATATAATTAAACGCTTTAACACGTTCATCTTCGGTTAGTTTTAATGCAACATCTTTATCAATACGTATTGATTTAGAATAAGCTGCATCGATTTCATCTTGATCGGTTAATGTATTGATATATTTCCAATATGCATCATAATCAATTTCATAACTAACAACAGCACGCATTTGTTTACGCGTTAACACTTTTGCATTATCAGCAGCTTGAGAAATACCTAAACCTAAAATAACCAAATTACCAATCAAGAAAAAAGTAATGATTAGTAAAATGGATTTAGTAGGTTTTCTAGTTATATATCTCCACGCTCTATTAAAAGCATTCATTTTAAAACCTCCGAGATTGCATACTTACGATTTATTAATATATGTCACCGTCACGCTATGAGATTTACTCTTATCTAATAATTGGGTAAATGTGTCATTTGTGGTGTGTGATTCGCCATCTACAACAACTTTTATGTCTGTTTCCGAAGTGGCGCCCCAAGTTGTTTTTGCTTCTTCAAATGAAACACCAATTGGTGCACCATAATTAATACCATTTGTATTACAGAAATTGATGAAAGTTTGTAAATCCGTCAGATCATTCTTTGTTAATACTGCGTAATCAATATTAACTGTACATGGTCCCGTAGATACTTGATAACCAACTTTACTATTTAGATTTAATGGCCTTTCGCATCCTGCAGAATAATGCGTATCACCCATCGAATCTACCGTTCCACCTTCGCATGTGTAATTAATAATGCTTCCAGGGACAGGAAATTCATCACTGCATTTTCTTTCTGCTAATTTACCATATTCGCCTGCTTGTATATTTGCGCCATGTGAATTAAATTCATCAATCTTCGCTTTGAGTTGTAAGTAATCCTTCCCAAGCCATTCTCTAGAATGTGTTTCTAAGATTGGTAGATATAGAGATATTCCTAACTCTAATACTTCTCCACTTTCCACAACCGTTCCTGGCGCAATGGATTGTGCTATAACAGTACCTGCTGGAGCTGTGTTATATCTCGAACTCGGAACAACCACAACAGTGTTATTCTTATTTGCTTGCCATGCATCTAATTGTTCTTTTGAATAACCTACTAAATTAGGAATATGTATACCTTTACCTTTTGATACGACAACCGTAAATACATCTCCCTCTTTAAGTGCTTCTCCTGCTTTTACACTTTGTGACACAATACGTCCACTATCCACAGTATCACTGAAAGCTTCTTCTTTATTAAACGTTAGCTTTTTATTATTAGCCCATGTTTGTGCTTCCGCTAATGTTTTACCTTCAAAGTTTTCTACGGTTACTTGACCTGCTGGAGCAGGCCCTTTAGAAATCACAATATTTAATGTACTTCCACGTTCAAAGCTACCTTCATCGGTATTCTTTAACTCATATGAAATCACATGACCATTCTCTACAGTTGTACTAAACTGTGTCGTGACTTTTGTTTTTGAAAGTTTATTTTCTTGAATCCAATCTTCAATTTCTTCTTTTGTCATGGAACGGAAATCACTAGGGAAGGTTATTTCTTCTTTTGGATCTGCTCCCATTGAAACGGTAATCGTAATTGGAGTAGATGGTTTAATCTTCTTTCCTTCTGGTACGCTTTGTTCAATAACGATATTTGCTTCATGATCGAAGTTATATTCTTCTTTCGTCGCAATCGCAGTTGTCTCCATCTTATTTTGTCTAGCCCAACTGGATACATCTGAAATATTCTTCCCTACGAAATTAGGCATTGTAATCTTAGGTGCCCACAAAAGCCAATAGAGTAATCCCGCAAGTAATAGAAGTGCTATAAGAATTATCGCAATTCCTTTTTTACTTAATGAACGTTTTGGTTTCTCTACTCTTTGAAATGTTTCATGTCCATAACTATCTGGCAAAATTCCTGTTCTTTCTTGTTCTGCCTCTTGATTAAATTGTGGTTGAGAAGGTGTTTCTATTACTTGTGTAACAGGTGTTTCTTCTACTTTTGGCATCGCAAAAACATCTTCCACAGGCTTTGGTTTTGCTTTAGGTTCAAAATCATCTACGTTTTCGATTCTTGCCTTTTTTCCTACTTTTTTATCTTCTATTTCTTGTGCCAAAGCACCCATAAAATCCTTTTTATCTACCATATAAATCCTTCTAAAATCGATTATTATTGTATCAAATTCGCCTTTGATTATCTACATATATATGAATATTTATCTATCGTCAGTTTTACTTTAAACATCTCACATACTATAATACGTTTAATTATGAAAAAAATCGTTAAAAGTATCCTAGTTATCCTAGTATTATTATCAATTGGTTGTATCAAAAAAGATCCTTCAGCATCCATCCAAGAAACAACCATTTCCTTCTTGAATGCTTGTCATGAAGGTAATTTTGAAGGTATCTCTAAATATGCAACGCAAGAAGTTATCGATTATTATCATTCATTACCTACTTATTTTTTTGGAGAAGACTACAACAACTTCCCTGATGAATTAAAAGAGAACGTTCAATCTTTTATTTCAAAATCGATATCTGCTGGTTATCAAAGTTATGAGATTAAAGAAATAAAAACAATTGATAGTAAACAAGCTTTAGTGAAAGTATCCGTAGAAGGTGTATCAAGCAATCATCTCTATAAACAAGAAGAATTCTTATCCTATCTTTCAACCCTTCCACAAGATGAATTAGAATCAAAAAACGAGGAAGAGTTAACCCCATATTTTGTTCAACAAAATATCGATTTCATTCTTACTCGTTTAGATGAGGCTATTCAAAATAAGGACTTTACCACAACCGAAGAAAGCTATAAGGTTATTCTCGACCATGATATTTGGAAGATTTCTCGTTAATCTTCTGATTTTAATTCAAAGACAATATCTCTTAATTCTGCAGCTCTTTCAAAATCTAATACACGAGCTGCTTCTTTCATTTCTTTTTCTAAGTTAAGAATCATCTTTTCTTTTTCTTTCTTGGACATCTTCGTCTTCTTCTTCATATATTTCGCAGCCATCTCTTTTGTTTCTTTGCCACGAATCGCTTCTTCGATTGGCTTTGTGACGGTATGTGGTGTAATATGATGTTTTTCATTATATTCATTTTGAATTGTTCTACGCCGATTTGTTTCATCAATCGCTCTTTGCATTGAATCCGTAATCGTATCTGCATACATAATAACTTCCCCATGCTCATTACGTGCAGCTCTACCAATCGTTTGAATAAGTGATCTCTCACTTCTTAAGAAACCTTCTTTATCCGCATCTAATATACAGATTAAAGAAACTTCTGGAATATCTAAACCTTCTCTTAATAAGTTGATTCCAACAATAATATCTACTTTTCCTAAACGTAATTCTCTAACAACTTCTGTACGTTCTAATGTCTTTATTTCATGATGAAGATACATAACCTTGTAGTCTCTTTCCTTTAAATATGCGGTTAAATCTTCTGCCATGCGTACCGTTAGGGTTGTAATTAGAATACGCTCATGATTTTTAATTCTTTCATCAATTCTTTCGCAGATATCATCAATTTGTCCCTTTGTAGGTTGAATCTTAATGACTGGATCAAGTAACCCAGTAGGACGAATAATCTGTTCAACAACTTTATGATGAACTTGTTCTAATTCATAGTCACCAGGCGTTGCCGAACAATAAATGACTTGATTTGTCATAGATTCAAACTCATCAAATTTCATTGGTCGATTGTCCAAAGCACTTGGTAAACGGAACCCATAATCAACGAGTGTTTGTTTACGTTGATGGTCTCCGTTATACATCCCTCTAATTTGTGGAAGAGAAGCATGCGATTCATCAATGAACAATAAGAAATCTTCTGGAAAGTAATCAAATAAATTCCACGGTCTTTGGCCTGGCTTACGTCCATCGATATGCATCGAATAGTTTTCAATGCCCGCACAATATCCATTCTCTCTTAATGATTCCACATCAAAACGTGTACGTTGTTCTAAACGTTCTTTTTCTAAAGGTTTACCCTGTTCTTCAAAATACTTTAAACGTTCTTCTAATTCTTTTTCAATATCATCACATGCTCGATCCATTACATTCTTCGGACGTGCATAACCACTTGCAGGAAAGATATTATAGAACTGATATGCATTGATTATTTTTCCTGTAATCGGATCTACTTCTGTAATTCTTTCTATTTCTTCTCCAAACATTTCAATTCGAATATTAAATTGATCCGTCCAAGAAGGAGTTAATTCGATAACATCTCCACGAACACGTATTGTCCCTCTTAATTGATCAACGTCATTCTTTGGTATTGAAGATCAATAAATTTTCTTAATAGTTTATTACGATCATAGGTTTCACCTAAACGAACTGTCATAAACATATCTCGATATTGTTTTGGATCACTTGCCGCATAAATACACGCAACTGAAGCCACCACAATTGTATCTCTTCTTTCACTTAATGAATTTAATGTTGATTCTCGAAACATATCTAACTCTTCATTAATCGCTGCCGTCTTTTCAATATACATATCATTTTTTGGTACATACGCTTCTGGTTGATAGTAATCAAAATTAGACACAAAGAATTCAACACGATTATTTGGAAAGAGTTCTTTGAATTCGGAATAGAGCTGTCCAGCTAAAGTTTTATTATGTGAAAAGATTAATGTTGGTCGATTTACTCTTTCAATAATATTGGCCATAGTAAAAGTTTTACCGGTGCCTGTAGCTCCTTGTAAAACTTGTTGTTTTTTTCCTTGTTGTAAACCTTTTACCAAGGCATCAATAGCTTGCGGTTGATCTCCAGTCGGTTGAAATGGAGAGACAAGTTCAAAACGATTAGCCATTTAAAATCTCCAATGCCCGTTGTAATTGTGCATCATGACTTCTATTTGTATTCCAATCTAAGAAGATTGCGGATACTAAACTAGAATAGGTGACTTTGTCAATCTTTCCCGTCACTTCTAATCCTTTCTCTTCTTGGAATTTTCTCACTGCACTTTCTGTTTGCGTGGAAAAATATCCATCTGTTCGATCTACTTCATATTCTAAATAATCTAAACCTAATTGTGCAGATTTCACAATCCCATCTACCGAGTCAACTTCATAGACTATGCCATCTTCCATATTCATGTATCCGTAGTTAATCGCAGGATGCAGTTCAACCACTTCATCTGGTGTAATTCCAACTTCATTGATCCACATACCACTCTTAGATATCCATTTACTAGTTGTATATTTAAGTGATGAACCATCCGAGAATGGGAATGTGATTTGAACCGTCCCTTTTCCATAGGTTTGTGTACCTAATGTTTTTACATTTGGATATTGCTCTTTCATCGCTAAGACAAATGCTTCGGCAGCACTTGCAGTATCTTCATCCATCAAAAGAACAACAGGTCCCTTCCAAACAGGCGATCCTTTTACATATAGTTCTTCTTTATTTCCTTTATTATCTTCTTCAACAATCGCTACCGATCCACTTGGCAAGAATAACCCGGCGATGTCTTGTAAGGCATAAAGATATCCTCCTCCATCTCCTCGCAAATCGATCACTAGTTTATCAACACCAGCATCCATAAAATCTTGAAGATAACCTCTACAGTCTTCTGCTGTTGAACTACCAAATTGAATGATTTCTAGTAAGCCAACACCATCCACAATTTCTCCAAACGCACTTGCATTAATTTGTCCTCTAACAATATTAATCGGTATAACTTCTCCATTACGCATTACATCAACTCGAACGGTTGTCCCCTCTTCTCCACGTACAAGTTCAACAACATTATCGGATGATAAATCTTTTGTGATTGTTCCATCGACTGCGTAAATATAATCACCAGGTTGAACTCCAGCTTTTTCAGCAGGAGAGTTTTTAAATACCCGCGTGATTAAATGATATCCTTCCATTGTGCTTTGGTATTGAACACCTATTCCTACGAAATTACGATTGATGGATGTAACGAATTCTTCTCCTTCTTCTCTAGACATATAAGAAGTATGTGGATCTTCCTCATTCGTTGTCATTCCAGATAAAGCTTGATCTTGAAGGCGTTCTTTAACATTGTCTATTTGATTTGAGAAAAACCATTGCTCACTCATAATAGACATGGCTTCATTATACTTTTCATCATTAATGAGTGTAGTTGGTAAAACATCTTTACGATTGATGTAAGCGATTAATACACCAGATAAAAGCAATGAAACAGCCGTGAATAAAACAACAAGAATGGTTAGACGTTTATTAATCTTTTTCAATTCCTTATTTTCATCTTCGTCTTGCCATAAATGTCTTTTGACGCGCAAACGTACTTGTTCTTCTTTTGTTTCTTGTTTTATTTCTTCACTCATTTAAAACCCTTTTCTTAACCACCAAAGACAGACTCTGGTCTTACACGACATGGTGCCCCTGCTCCATTCTCACAAATATGCGCTAAAGCTGCTGTATACCACTCACAGTGGAAAGATAAATTTCCATCCCAGTTTGTCGCATACGCCGTAAAGTTTTCTGCACCACCTAAATAATAGACTTCAATATGACTATGTGGCCCTGTTGCGTTTCCTGACATACCCACAGCACCAACAACATCGCCCGCCATAACAACCGTTCCCTTAGGGATTGGTGTATCAAGTAACATATGACTATATTTAACAGCGTACAGACCACCATTAATCTTAAAGAGTGCATCAATTTGATTTCCTCCACCCCAAGATCCACCTGGTCCTACACATCCATTTCCTAGCCATCCATCACCACAGCCATTCACACTATTCAAAATAACACCATTTCCTACGGCAAGTAGTGGAGTCCCTTTTGGTGCAACAAAGTCCGCTCCTAAATGTAAACCACCTGATGCATAATACCATGTCCCGGCACCTGGATGAATATAACCTCCTGCAACTGGATATGTCCAACCTGGCGCAGCGACAACTTCATTTAACTTTTCTGTAATAGCGCGCATGGTTTCTTGAATCGCTTCAATATCCGCTGCATATTTATTACCTAAGTCTACTAATTCTGCAGCCTTTAATCGATATTCTTCTTCGACGATTTGCGCTTGATATTTCATTGCGAGAATTTCATTCTGTTTATCCACAACAACCTGCCTCTTTTCCGCAAGTTCTCCTTTCGCAACTTCTAATTCTGCTTTTTCTTCATTGAGTTGATCAATAAGTACACCTAAATCTTGCATGACTTTTTCATCGTATTCTGTAATGGTTGTTAAACCATTTGCGATACGAATAAAATCTTCAAAGGACTTCGCACCCATTAAGATATCTAAAAACTTATTAATTCGCATGGTTTCTTGTGCGATTACCATACGTTCAATTATTTTTTCTTGGGCCGCATCAATCTCTGCTTGAGATTCATCAACCTTCTTTTCTTTCTCTTGTATTTCTTTATCCTTTACAGCGATTTCCCCATTAAGTTCTGCAATCTCCCCATTGAGTGCATCTGCATCCGCTTGATATCCCATAATGAGTTGTCCATAGTAAGAAATATCTTCTGCGATTTTTTCTCTTTCCGATTCAATTTCCGCAATCTTATTTCGAAGATCTTGCGAACTGTTTGACATTTGCGACATAAAAGCTGTACAAGAAGCTTTCTCTTCTTCCGTAAGAGGTAAAGCTCCCGTACATAAATTGGACCAATAATTAAAATCAGAATAATCTGGCCCTGGTGCAGTTGGTGTCTCAGTTGGTGTTTCACCAGTTGTTTCTTCTTCACCTTCTGCAAGCAAAGTTACAAAGGGTGTACAGAACAAACAACAAATCGCTACAATACCAACAATTTTCTTCATTACCGCTTCCATCGTAAGTACCTCGTTACCGAGAAGAAACTTCCTAATAAACCTACAAGAATACCTACCGCAAGTAATCCCAGACAAATATATACAATAAATGGAACAGGTGGATATAAAGAGAACATGTTTGAAACTAAATACCCTCCAGATGAGTTATAGATATAGCGATACCCAAAATAGGTTAACAAGATTGGAATAATGGAACCTAATGCACCAATAATAATTCCTTCTACAACGAATGGAGAACGAATAAATCCATTTCTTGCTCCAACGTTTCTCATAATTTGAATTTCATCAGCTCTTGCCTGAATCGTTAACTTAATCGTGTTATAGATGAGTAATACCGCAAGTAAAGATAAGGCAATTGCAATAAATGCGCCAATAAATCTCGCAGTTCCTAAAGCGGAAATTAATCTAGTTGCACTTGTTCCACCAAAGTTAACACTGCTAACACCTTCTATCTGTTCGATTTGTTGTGCAATTCCTTCTAATTCTGTTCCATCTGTCACTTCAACATAGAATGCATCATGCATTGGATTCTTAGAACGGAACGGTTCAAATGCTTCTTTTGTTTTTTCATCATCAAAACTATCCATGTAGTATTGAAATTCATCCTCTTTATCCGAGAAAGTGACTTTTGCGACACCAGGGATATTTTGAATTGCTAAAGCAATCCGATCTTCTTCTTCTGCAGATTCATGATCATAATCTACTAATACCGCAATTTGTACTGATTGTTCTAAACCTTGTGTGAATCGTTGCATATTAATCGTTACAATTGAAAATAAACTAACAATTATTAACGCAATTGTAACAGCACTGGCACTGGAAAAAGACATTCCGCCATGACGAAATACACCTAAAAATCCCTCTTTGATTGGTCTCCATATTCTACTGATCACGGCGAACATATCCTCCTTGTTTACTATCTGAAATGATTTGTCCATGCTCTAATGCAATTGTACGTTTTCTATGTTTATTAACCACATTTGAATCATGGGTAACCATTACAATGGTTGTTCCATAGGTTTGATTAATCTTTTCTAGTAATGCTAGCACTTCTTCTGATTTAGCAGGATCTAAGTTACCCGTAGGTTCATCCGCAATTAATACCTTTGGTCGATTCGCAATGGCTCTAGCAATCGCCACTCTTTGTTGTTGACCACCAGATAATTGATGTGGGAACGCATTCCCTTTATCATCTAATCCAACCAAGTTCATCACAGCACGAACACGGCGTCGAATAACTTCTTTATTCATATTAATCACTTCTAAAGCATAGGCAATATTCTCAAATACTGTCTTTGTTTCAATAAGCCTAAATTCTTGGAAGACAACACCTATATTTCTACGGTAAATAGGCACTTTTGAATGTCTTAATTTCCCTACATCAATCCCTACGACTTTAACAACCCCTTTCGTTGGAACTTCTTCTCCATCCAAAAGCTTTATCATCGTAGACTTACCCGAACCAGTAGGTCCAATAATATAAACAAACTCACCTTGTTCAATACTAAGATTGATATCGTACAGTGCGTTTACACCTGTTTTATAACGTTTATAAACATGGGAACACTCAATCATACGCTACCTCCTATATTTATATCTATATAATTATATAGCAATCACCTCAATAAACCAAATGTGTTACCTAAATATTACATGAAAAAACATCTACTTTCGCAGATGTTTATTTCAACTTATTTAATTAATTCATAATCTCCAATGAGCGGTAATTTTTTGTCTTGCCCTGTCACTGAATAATAGACTCCAAGAATAAAGAATACATATGCAGCTATACGAATAAAAATACCAATATAAGGAATCATTCTACCCACCGCAAAAGCTAAACCTACAATTAATCCTTGGTTAAGGTGTGTCTTCACAAATGGATTTCTCTTGTCTTGTGTGAGATAGTAAGAAATTAGAAAACCTAGTAATGAGAAATAAGAAAGTGCTGCGTAAACACGGTTCATATCAAAAGATGACTTTGATGAACTAGAAGAATGAGAAGCTTCTGCTAGAACTGGACGTTCTTTTTTTTCTTTCTTTTTTTGCTCAATAAATTGTTCCGTTAATGTTTTCGGTTTTTCTTCTTCCTCTAAAACAGGTAGTGGTGCTGCTGTAAGTTTTGGTGCTTCTTGCATTTGCGCTTGGGCATTTCCTAAAGTAAGTGTGATATTATTTTCTGGATTTTCTTCAATAACTTCTGGAGTTTCAAAACTTGCTTTACATGCCTCACATTCTTTTGCGTCTTCTGCATTTTCTGTTCCACAATATGGACATTTCATAATACAATCGCCCCCTTTTATCTAACTTCTATTATATATGACTATATGCGAAAACGATAATTAAATCCTTCCCCATGCATATCTGTCGCATCGGTTGTTATCACAAAAGCATTTGGATCTATCTCTTTCACAAAGTCTATAAGAGTATTATATTGAGGTTCACTCACTACACATAAGATTACTTTTTTATCTTCATCTGTATAACTACCTTTCGCATCAAAGATAGTTGCTCCCCTTTCTAGTTCTTCATTAATCTTAGGAATAATCTCTTTATATTTATTGGAGATAATCTGTACGGATTTCGATAATGTTCCATTCATCGATAATACTTTTGATATCGCAAATGTGGAAGAGAAAACAGAGATTAATCCAATGAGTACCGCACTTAAATCATAGGCTAGAAAACCTAATAGCACCGTTAATCCGTCTGTAATCATCACTAAAGTCGCAACTTTGATTCCTGTTAATTTATGGATAACTAAAGGTGGAATGTCCATTCCTCCAGTACTCGCACCTGCTTTAATCACTATCCCTATTCCAACTCCGCCTAATAAGCCACCATAGAAAGAAGCTAATGAAGGATGAATATCCGCAATGGGGACATGATTGACTAAGAGAGTAGTAAACACAGGGTAGAGTAAGGAAGATAGCGCTGTCGTATATAAGAATTCTTTTCCTAAAAAGATTCCACCAATGATGAGTAATCCAATCATTAAACAGTTCGCAAATAAAGTCTTCCCAAAATGTGTAAACGGTTCTAACGCAACCGCAATACCCGCAACACCACCAGAAAGGATATCAAAAGGAATAATAAACATCTCAATTGATAAAGCTAATAGGAACGTTCCTAGGATAATATATATCAATTTAAGTACTCTTTTTTTTGTTATGTTCATACGACATGATTATATCATTTGTGATATCATACTGTATTATGAAAACGAAAAACAGATGGAGACATATATGGATATGGTTTATCGTAGCTTTCTATATCTACTTTATCTTTCATAACTCAATGATGGTTGCAGAAGCTTCTAATGAGCTTTCGTATAGTGTTACATATAAACTAATGAACTTCTTGCAACGCTTTGGAATCTATACAGACTTTTATGCCTTTCATCATTATGTTAGAAAACTTGCACATTTTACTGAATTTGCAGGTCTTGGCTTTCTTGTAGGTCTCGCAATGCACATCTGTCCATTATTTAAATCAAGGTTTATTAACTTTGCGTTATTTTTATTTCTAATCCCAATATCTGATGAACTTATCCAACAGTTCTATGATGGAAGAAGTAGTGAATTTGGGGATATGTTGATTGATGGTGCAGGAATCCTATTTGGAGGATTTATTATTTATGTAATTATCCTTATCATCAAAGATCTATTCTTCAACAAAAATACCGAATCTCACTAAGGGATTCGGTATTTCTCTTTCTTATTCTGTTTTCTTCAAATTAAACTCTTTTAAGATGTCGACTTCAAATTCAATTCCTTCATTTCTACTGAAAAGATATGTCTAACTTCTTTTTCAATCTCTTCATCACTGTATCCATCATTTCTTCGAGATGTGATAAAAGCTAGTATCGTTTCTTCTTTACCTTCCTTGATACCTTCTTTTATGCCTTGTCTTCTACCATCTTCAAGATATAGTGAATACTTTTCTTCCCATGTCATATATCTTTCCCTCCACGCTTTATTATTCTTTACCTGATTAACTATTTTATCTAATTCTTGGATAAACGCCGTGTCTTGATTGTTCTTTCCACAAAAGTAATCTAACAGATTTCTTAACTCCTCTGATATATTGTCTCGTATTCCTTCTGTGTTCAATATTATCTTAACAGTTTCATCTCCCAATACAAGTCCCGAACTTTCTTCACAATAATTTTGAAAGGTATATTTGGATAATCCTTTTCCAAATGGATCATATCCACAAATAAAGATAATATACGTTTTATGTAGTTCATCATAGTTCTTTCCTTTTGAAATCTGTAAGGCATCACTATTGGATTGGTAATAGCGCATTCTTTTTGGAATATTTGTTTTATCAAATTGTTCCATTTCAATATGGTAGATAACTCCTTCTTCATCTTCAAAAGAAACATCTAGGCGTATAGCTTTCGAAGTGAAGTCAAAATCTTGGAACTTCTGTTTCTGAAGATTGAAAACCTTTTTCACTTTTCGATTAGTAATGATTTTCACAAGTTCCTTTAACAACTTTTCATTACTGGTGAAAACCGTACAGAATAGGAAATCATTTTTGAGAGTCAAACTTTCAATCTTAGAATTATTCATATTCATAATTCCTGGTATATTCTTATTAACTCATCTAACTGATTATATGAGTTTAAGAATATACACTCTCCATTTCTACCAATCTTTTATTTAACAGTGATTGGTTAACTGTTATTAGTTTAGTTAGAATTGAAATATGTGAATGTGG
>JAFWFT010000010.1 GCA_017515505.1 Solobacterium sp. | reverse complement strand
TGGCTTGATATTCATTGGAGAAGTTTAAATCGATATCTGGTGTTTTATCCGCATCAAATCCTAAGAATGTTTGGAATGGAATACTTTGTCCATCTCCCTTCATTATTTCATGACAATGAGGACATTCTTTATCTGGTAAATCAAAACCTGATTTCACTTCTGGATCTTCAATCCATTCACTATAACGACAATGAGGACATAAATAATGAGGTTGGAGTGGATTAACTTCAGTAATTCCTGACATAGTCGCCGTAAATGAAGAGCCAACTGAACCACGAGAACCTACAACATATCCATCATCATTCGATTTCTTAACAAGTAAATGCGCAATATAGTAATGCACACCATATCCATTCTTAATGATATTATCTAACTCTTTATTTAAACGATCTGAAACAATCTTTGGAACTTCCCCATTAAATTCATATAATTCTTTCGCGCGATTATTACAAATCTCTCTTAATTTATCATCTGATCCTTCAATTACAGGTGGGAATACTCCACTTGGTACAGGATAAACATCATCTAAAGCATCAAATATCTTCTTAGGATTCTCAATAACGATTTCATGAATTAAATCATCATCATCTAACCATTTAAATTGATCTAACATTTCTTGTGTAAGATAAAGATGTTGATCAGGATTCTTTGTGCGTTGACGAATCGCATCATTGCGAATATATAAAGGATGATAAACACCACCAACGCCTTGGTTCATAATATAAACATCGCGGAAGATTTTTTGTTCTTTAGTGCAATAATGCGCATCACTTGTCACACAAACTGGTTTACCAAGTTTTTTCGCAGTAGTGATGATTCTTCTTAATACATCTTTCACACGTTCCATATTAGGAACATTTCCTAATACAACATATGTTGAATAAACAGGTAATGGTTGTATTTCTACATAATCATACCAACTCATTGCCTTCTCTAAACGTTCATCATCTCCATTACACGCAAGTTCAAATACTTCATTGTTTTGACATGAAGTTCCAATAAATAAATGGTCTCTGACTCGATTTAAATCCGAGCGTAAAACTCTAGGTTCAGCAGGTACCTCAGCACCTTCTTTAGAAGATGATTTTCCAGTTACAGATAAAGTATCAGTATGTGATTTAGAGACAAGCTCATATAAACTTTTTAACCCTATTTGATCTTTCGCTAAAACCGTTGTATGACTTCTTCTAATTTTTTTAAATGCATCATAGTCTTGAACTTTTTCTTGAAGATCATGAATGGTTTTTGCACCTTTATCGGTTGCGTCTTTCAATAGACATAAAAATACACTCGATAATACTTCCGCATCATAATCTGCACGGTGTGCTATTTCTTCATCATATGTAATACGATAATTTCTAGCAATATTGCCTAATCGATACATATGTCTCTCTTTTAGAATAGCTCTTGATAAATCTAATGTATCAATCACAGTATTCATGATTGGTTTTTTTCCACAACGCTTCAATTCTTCATTGAAGAAGTAATAGTCAAAAGAAGCATTATGTGCAACTAAAACTGCATCACCAATAAACTCTACTAGTTCATCTGCGACTTCTTCAAACGTTTGTGCATCTTCTACCATCTCATTAGTGATATTTGTTTTTTGAATAATGGTTGGTGGGATATTGATTGGAGGCTTAATAAATAATTGTTTACGATCAATAATGGAATGATTCTTTATTTTAACTGCACCAAATTCAATAATGGAATCATATTTACAAGATAACCCTGTTGTTTCTAAATCAAAACAGATATAGGTTAAATCATTCAGTGTGTCATCCGTCTCGTTATAAACAATCTTTAAATGATCATCTACAACATTCATCTCACAACCTAAACCAAGTTTAAAATGGCGATCTTGATTCTTCTTTAATAAACCTTTTACCGTATTATATGATTTCACAAAGGATTGAACAACGCCATGATCTGTAATAACGATGCCATCATGTCCTAAATGAAACACATATTCTACAACATTTTCTCCACTACATATTCCATCCATTTCCGACATATTGGTATGCATATGTAGTTCCACTCTTTTTTCTTTCGCAGAATCAATAATAACTTCTTTTTCTAATTCTTCAATTTTATTAATTGTTAGAGTTAATTCTTTGGAATAATTATCTACCCCAATACTCCCATAAAAATGAGCTCGAGTTCCTTCTTTAAGCTTCATGATTTCTTCTGCAGAAACATTCTTATTAGAGAATCTCTTTGCGGCTATCGCACTTGTTCCATCAAATATCGTTAATATCTGAATAACACTATTTGTATTCTTATTCTCACGATTATCAATCGTTGAAACTTCACCTGTAACGATGACATTTCGCATTGGTTCTTTCACATCTTCTAATTGAACATTTTCATATCGATTTGAATAATGCTTCTCATGAAAGTTCTTTTTTACTTCTTCCTTAGGCTTTACAGGAATTGGTAAATCGATTTCTTCTATAATAGGTTCTTCTTCAATATGGTTATGACAAGATATTTTTAAGTTATGATAACCAAATTTATAGAAATGATTTAATAATCCTTCTATACAATCATTCGCATCATTAACATCATTTTGATTTC
>JAFWFT010000112.1 GCA_017515505.1 Solobacterium sp. | reverse complement strand
TGTTGTTTATATTAATTTCTTTATCTTAAGGATATTTTGTCCATCCTTGTACTCATAGGAAATATCATCCATCGTTTTCTTAACCAAGAAAACGCCTAAGCCTCCCACTTCTCTTTCATCTGCTCCAAGAGAGATATCTGGATCATCATTTTTAAGAGGATCGTATGGATTCCCATTATCAATAAAGGTTATTAAAACGGCGAGAGGGTCTTCTTCCACCTCTACGCGCACGGTCGCTGGGCCAACACCTGGATGGTACGCAAATTTCGCGATATTACTAAATAGTTCATCAATCGCAATATCGATTTGACTTTGCGCTTTAATTGGACAGTTTAGTGCTTCCAATTTTTCATCCACGAAGGCTGTTACCGTTGGGATGTTTTCGATTGTAGCTTCAATTGTTAATTCTTCATGCATATCCTTTTCTCCATTATAACGTGCTACCAACATTGTTAAATCATCGAACTGAGGTGCTTCTTTTACGAAGTCATCTATAGCCGATTGTACAGACCCCAATACAGTCGCAACGTCATTTGATTGACTACTGTTAAGTGCATCAACGAGTCGATCATTTCCAAATAATTCATTTTGTGCATTTGTTGCTTCAGTTACACCATCTGTATAAACGAAGATAACGTCGCCTGGTTCTAGTTGAATTTCATAAGAGTGATACTTAGATGTCTCCATCGCTCCTAGAACAAGTCCATGTTTATCCTTGAGCATTTCGAATTTTCCATTTGCGTGCATGACACATGGATATTCATGTCCAGCATTTGCTGCTCTGAGTTTTCCAGTGGATAGTTCTAGGATTCCTAACCAACAGGTTACAAACATCTCTGCTGGATTGTTTTTTGTCACTTGGTTATTAACACTTTCTAGTATTTCTCCTGGATTTCCCTTTTTCATAAGTGTCGCGAAATCCTTAATAATAATTTTTGAGGCCATCATCAGCATCGCGGCAGGGATTCCCTTTCCAGATACATCCGCAATGACTAGTGCTAAGTGATCATCATCTATCATATAGAAGTCATAGAAGTCTCCTCCGACTTCCTTTGCGGGTGTCATTGTCGCAAAGATATCAAATTCCTTTCGATCAGGGAATGGCGGAAAAATGTTTGGCAACATATTTCCTTGAATATCTCTTGCAAGATTTAGTTCTGTTGAGATACGCTCTGTTTTCTGCGTTTCTTTTTCTTGGTCATAGATAGCAATGCGTCCCCGTTTTGCAATCTCCGCGCACATAATCGCTACCATACTAAACAATACAAGTTTTGGTAAGTAGAAGTGTTGAAGTGTGTGATTCCAAAGATGTGCATAATCAATCGTCGCTTGTTCTAACACAACATCTCTAATTAATGAGAAGCTTGTAAAGTTTAAGACTGTTCCTGCAGGAAGTTCAACCATATTCATATTGAGTTTTCCCATTTGCCACATAACGGAGGCATAATCTGCAAATCCAGAAAATAAGACTGTCAAAAAAGCAACCGTCGATGTCACCGATCTAGAGTAATACCGAACGGATAATGCGACCGGAAATACCATACATAATGTCACATTATGCGTTAATACTGATTCAACACGCGCTAACACAAGTGTATATGCAAATAGCATAAATACTTTTAGCCATTGCTTCTTTCCTTTGTACGCAAAACAAAGTCCAGCAGGTATCAATAATTCCAATAAGGCAGGTACCAGAACTCCCACAATTGTTTTTCTTTCAATCATGAATACATTAAAAAAACCAAGTATCATGATAATAAGATCAATAACAGCTGTTCCTATAAGAACTCTTGCGACAAATAGATTTGCATTTACCTCATTTTGCCATAGAGTATCTGTTGTATGAAGGAATTCTTCCTTCGCCTTTTGTAGTAATCTCCTTGTCATTTTAGTTCTCTATAATTAGCCGATTGTTAAGATGTCAGAGAATCCTGTAACCTCAAAGATTTCCATAACCGTATCATTAACATCGATAACACGCATACTACCTTGTTTGTTCATAATTCTTTGTACAACAAGTAGAACTCTTAAACCTGCAGAAGAAATGTACTCTAAATCTTTGAAATCAATCACTAATTCTTTGACTCCTTCAAGAGAATCTTTAAGCTCTTCCTCTAATGTTGGAGCAGTTGTTGTATCCAGTCTTCCTGAAACTGTGACCTTAAGTTGTTCTCCATTTAATTCTTTTTTTATTTCCATTCTCTTTCCTCCTTAGTCCTCTGGTGACCATGATTCAGGTATTGGTTCAATAATCATATCCTCTACCTTACAACAAACTTGATATTTATCTTCATATACAATTTCACCCGGGAAATTGGTATAAACAACATAGTATGGGTGATTATACCTTTCTAGTAACCACATAACCGGGTTAATCATCTTCATCATTTCTTCTGAATTCTCTGTTTTAAAGAAACAAACTACCTTTTCTTGTCTTTTACAGGGCTCAGGCCAAGGAAGTTCTTCCGCAAACCAAGCATCAATTTCTTTAAATAACTCTGCATCTTCCTCTTCCATCACGTTGTTTCGAAGCATCTGTACACATACACTAAAGATGCCTTTCGCATACATGGTGTTTTCAGATAGTTCTCTTCCTTGAATTCGAACGTACTTAAACTTCATATGTTAATTCCCCTGTATATACTATAATTCTAGCACAATATAAATCTATAAATTAGTTATTTGCGGGAACTCAAGGTATTAAAAAACTTCGCAAATTGCGAAGTTAAATTGATTATAGTGATTAATGCTTTGTTTTAAGGGAATCGGCTTTTCTTAGGATTAAGAATCCGATGATAAATAGAACACTTAAGGTTCCAACAGCAATATTGACACTCTTTGTTTGGCTAACTGTAATCGCAATTAGCATGGTTCCCATGAAGTCAGCACCTTTACCACAGATATCATATAACCCAAAATATGCTCCAGAATTATCCTTTGGAATAATTTGTGCATAGTATGATCTACTTAAAGCTTGAATTGCGCCTTGGAACATCCCAACCACAAATGCCATGATTCCAAATTGCCACAAAGACTTCATGAATAATGCATAGATTGCAACACAGAAGTATCCAAAGATACAAACATAGATTAGTTTAATAGATTCATATTTTTCACTTAGTTTACCAAAGATGGTCGCAAAGACAAAGGCAACAACCTGTGTTAGCAATAACACAATAAGTAATCCAACTTGGTCAAGACCTAAAGCCGTTCCAATTGCGACTGCTTCAGAGATGATTGTATAAACTCCATCGATATAGAAGAAGAAAGCAAGTAGGAAGAAGAAAATCTTCTTTTCATTACGATAAATATGGGTTAAGGTATATCCCAAACGTTTGAAACTACTAGCAATCTTTTCTTTTGATTCAACATAGTACTTTTGTTTATATTGCTTAATAAGGGGAAGCGAAACAAGGAACCACCAAATACCAGTTACCAAGAAACCTAGCGCAAATCCAACATGACTTGGAATCACCTGTAGCATATCACCTGCAACATAGCATAAGAGTGCAATCACAAATGGAATACAACTTCCAATATATCCCCATGCATACCCTTGTGAAGATACAAGGTCCATTCTATCTTCCGTCGTGACATCCGTTAACATAGAATCATAGAAGACTAAAGATGCTTGATAGCACACTTTCGTGATAATGAATAATACTAAGTATCCAAACCAATTAGGAATAAGTCCCATTGAAATACAACCAATAACACCAATGCATAATACCGCTACAAACATTGGTTTCTTCATGCCTTTATTATCAGAAATCGTCCCTAAAATTGGTCCGAGAATCGCAACGATAATCGTCGCAATACTTAACGCATAACTCCAATTAGCCAAATACTGCGTTTCATCTAACCCTCCTGCAACAGATAACGAATTAAATAGAATTGGGATTAGTGTGGAAACCATCATAGTAAAAGCAGAGTTTCCAATATCATAGAAAATCCAAGATTTCTCCAAAGAATTAAATTGTTTAAACATATGAGTCAATCTCCTTATCATTATTTTATCTTAAATTAGTTAAAAAAGAACTACTATATTATCAACTCGAGTGTTTTAGATTATTATGTAGTATAGAGGTGATTCATAGATGAAACCAAAGGTATGGGCACATCGTGGTGCAAGTGGAGTTTATCCAGAGAACACGCTTCTCGCTTTTAAACAAGCGATTAATATGCATAGTGATGGGATTGAACTCGATATTCATCTTACCAAGGATGGTGAGATAGTTGTTTGTCATGACGAAACCATCGATCGTACTAGCGATGGGCATGGCTATATTAAAGACTATACATTAGAAGAATTAAGATCGTTTAATTTCAATCAAAAGGATTCTTCCTTTGGATTTGAACCTATTCCAACTATCCAAGAAGTTATCGATTTAATAAAACCAACTGATTTATTATTAAATATTGAACTAAAGACAAATATCTTCTTCTATGAAGGAATTGAGAAAAAGATTGTCGATCTTATTCGTAAAGAAAAAATGATGGATCGAGTCATCTTCTCTTCTTTTAATCACCATAGCATCATGAAAATAAGAAAACTAAATAAGAAGGTTAAGACCGCTTTCTTATACGGCGATAGTCCAATCGATATGGCAGATTATGCGAAAAAACATGGAGTCAATGCGTTACATCCTGCTTTATACAATATTCAATTTCCAAACGAAATGCGTGCTGCTAAGAAAGCAAAACTAGAAATCAATGTATGGACCGTTAATCTTCCTGAACATATGCACGCTTGTATTGATATGGAAGTGGATGGCATTATCACGAATTATCCCGATTTAGCAATTGATGTGATTAATCGAAAAGGAACAACCAAAGAGTTTGAAAACTATTTAGATTCCGAAATCAAACCTTGGTTAAAAGAGAATATTCATACCGCAACGGTCTTATCGGAGAATAATCTACACCTAGCTTCTTATTACGCAATTAATCCGAATGAAAAAGCGAGTGTTGTCATTGTGCATGGCTTCTGTGAATTCTTTGGAAAATATCATGAAGTTGCGTATAAGTTGTATCAAGAAGGTTATTCTATTTTCTTCTTAGAACTAAGAGGACATGGAAAATCCGAACATGATTTCCCATATGAGGATCAACGTGTTCATTCTGAATCTTTTAATCATTATGTAGAAGATGTTTATCACTTTGTTGAACAAATTGTGAAACCAAATTCAAAAACAAAGAATCTATTCTTACTATGTCATTCCATGGGTGGAGCAGTTGGAAGCTTATATCTTGAAAAATATCCAGAAACATTCACCTGCGCTGTTTTATCTGCCCCATTAATTCGCATTAATTTCGGGCATTTTCCATCATGGACAGTCAGTGCAATTGGGATGATTTCCAAAGCAAGAGAAAAAACATTTAACTATGCCCCTGGCCAACACGCCTTTGCGGGCCATTATCAATTCATAGATAGTAACGCGATGGATAGAGATCGCTATAATTATCAATTCTTCCAAAGATTGGATGATAAAGATTACCAAACTTGGGGTGGTACTGTTGGCTGGGTACTTGCCGCACAGCAAGCAAGCGATGATATTTTAAAAAATGCACACACAGTATCGACACCTATTCTTATCTTACAAGCAGAACTCGACAAGATGGTTGACAATAATGCTCAAGAAGAATTTGTGAAGAAAACAAAAATGTCTTCCCTCATCAAATTTGATAAAGCCAAACACGAACTATTTAGCGGCACAAAAGAAATAAGAGATAAATACTATTCATCGATATTTGAATTCTATATCATTACGTAAAGGAATAGAAGCTACTATTCATTTTGATAAATCAAGTTCTTTTGGCTGAGTGATCATACCTAAATATAAACCTGTGTAAAATTTGGAATATATTTGTGTGTAGAATGACAATTCTTGTCATTCTACAATCATTTTTATCGTGAATTTTATAGTGTCTTATATCCCTACTAAAACATATACAATAATTTATCGAATTATTTCAATTTCAAAATGTTGCTCAATGAAATTGGTAAGTTCTTTTATTTCTTTATCGCTAAATTCAACAGATGGTATCGATACCACCAATTTATCTTCTACATCGTTCAATCTATGTATGATTGCAATGACTTCTCCTTTAAAAACTTCTACCGGTTTATTAATTCCTAATATATATGCGTCTTGATATTCACCATCACTCGCAAGAATATCTTTAATATATCCATAATTCACTTCATATTTTGTCTTCTTGTATTTAGGATGTTTTGTTCCTAAAGGTCTATCAACGATTACTTCAACTTCTTTTCCGATTAGTTGCTTTAGCTTTTCTAATTGAGTATCTTCTGTATTAGGCAATTCAGACACTTTGTTTTCTAAAAGGAATCTATCATAGTCACTAATATATTTGCTTTCTTGAATCAATCTATATTTCTCATACTCAGCTAAAGCAAATCTTTCCGCAACTTCCCTTTTTACCTTTCCTAGATTGTCCAATATATCTCTACCAGATAGTTCTAATAATAAATCCAATCTTTTAACATAATCGCTCATTGTTAGAGGTATATTTCTACTTGCCATGTCTTCTGCAAAATCTAAATACATGGTTGTTAATCTGGATAAAGCTTCCATTTCATCTTTATTAAGATAATTCTTCGCAATCACTACATCTGATTTATGAATCCTGCCTTCAGGTGCGTTTTCCCATGTTGTTAGTCCCATATTCTCTTTTTTTGAATCTGCTCTGTATCGGATGATTTCTGGAGCAGTATTTCCTGAAACAGAATAATGTAATTTATTTTGAACCGTTTTAAAGAAATCTAATGTTGTATCTGAATTTTTATCATAATCTATTGCTGTCATAAAAATATCCGTTATTTTTTGATATAAACGTCTTTCGGATATACGAATTAATCTTATTTCTTCTAGCAATTCGTCATAATAATCTTTATTGAATACTATGCCGTTTTTCAATCGATAATTATCTAGTTTATATCCTTTCACTAAGTATTCTTCTAAAACGGTGTTCGCCCATTGTCTAAATTCAATTGCTTTC
>JAFWFT010000009.1 GCA_017515505.1 Solobacterium sp. | reverse complement strand
TATCCGGTTTCATTCGGTTTAGTCCCCACCAGATGGTGTAAAAGTTCCCCACTATTTGGTGGCACTATTTTCTGGGTCACCACCAGATGGTGCTAACCCAAAAGACCCAATTTCATCCAAAATTGAGTCTTTATACTTCGTTTTAGTAATACACCCACATAGTAGTTCAACCTGTTACCCACACGTTAATTCAACCTGGGGTAGCACTTCACCCACATGTTAGTTCATATTACCATAAAACCGGATATTACTATCCGGTTCTGTACTGTTAAGTCCACACTAAATTGTGCAAACCTGGTTTTATTTAAAAGGTATTGTTTTCTTATTTCTTCTTCTTTCTTAAGTATAGTAATAGAAGAAGAATGATTAAGATAGAACCTCCGAATAAACCACCATATAAGACGAGATTTGTATTATCTCCAGTATATGGTACCCACCATCCTGGACTAGTAGGTGGAGGTGTCTTTCGTGGTCTATAAATAGGAATAAATGTCACATTTCCTTTAATTTGAATGGATAATGGATCATCTGTTTCTCCCATTGGAGTATTAAACACATGCATAATATCACCATATGTTTTCGCTTCTTCATCATCTGCTTTCGAAGCATTATAACGATCCACTGCAGCTTTCGCTTCATCAAGTGAATTAAAGAATAGTCCATTGAACACATATTCCTCTTCTGGAATAATAACTTGAATTGGTTTTCCATTCGAATCAAGTATCTTATATCCATTCTCATCAACTAGGTCACGAGTAATGATATATTTATACTTTCCTGTAAATTCCCATCCAGAATTAGGTGTTACAGTATTGGTTGTATATGGATAAGAATCATAAGGTCTCTTAACCTCACATGGGTCTCCATCATTATACTCACTACTAGTACCATGTTTATTGGTTTCGTCATCCGGTCCATAAGTACCACTTGTCGGATTATAGTAATAGTATGATTCTTCCCCATTTGTATATCTTACCCAGAAACTTTGAATATTATTAAAATGCATCTCATCAACTTTTGGAACAGGTGTTGGTGATGGCGTAGGCGATGGTGTTGGTGTAGGCGTCACAACTGGTACTGGTGAAGGTGTATGCCCCCCCTCATATGGTGGAGCATCGTACGTATCATCATACTTACAAGATGCACCATTAATACCACAATCTTCTGCTTCAATCGCACCAAAATATTTCTTTTGGCTTGATCCATCATCAATGATAGAAATATATAATCGATAAACTCGTTTATCATAATTTACTTCATCATCTGTATTGTATTCACTCGTTACAGGTTCTTCAACACGATAAACATAGTTTCCAAATTCTGTAAATGTGAACTCTAAATTAACTTTCTTATCTGCTCCAATATGCTTATAAACTGGATTTGGTAAAGGACCATTGTATGGATCATATCGTTTATCTTTTAAATCAGATCCCCAATTCGATACCACAACATCTCCTTCTACCCCATGAACCGATACAGGTACTTTAATTGTTATAGAAGTGTATCCTGTTTCAGCCACAACGAAATGGCCTTTCACCATAAAAGATGAAAGAATAAGCATCAAGATTGATAATAGTTTTAATAACTTTCTCATTTCTTCCTCTCTAATTCCATCGTAGCTAACACCACTGTCCGTCTTGTACTACCAGGTTCTAAACAAGTTGACAAGGCGACAATGTGTTTATTCTTCGGTTTCTTATAAAATTTCGTTTGATCTAAGTTCGCAAGTAATAAATCCGATCCTTCCGGATTAAAAATATAACTTGCATTCACATCTGTGATTACAAATGCAAAAATATCTAATTTATATTTCGTCCCATCTTTTAGAGTAATTGAGCCCGTTTGATGCTCCTGATAATACTTTTCATCTTCAAAAGCATCTAGCGCTCCAAACATAAAGTCATTCGCCATATGATGTCCATAAAGCAAATTATAACTATCTGAAAAATCTTTATTGTTTCGAGTATCTAAGAAGATAGAACCCGATAGACTATAATCTCCATAAGGATCCCTATTTAAATACGTTGTATTCGTAATCCCTTGCATAATTGGATAGTCAATTGGTGTATCATCAACTGTCAACCACGCAATATAGTCTTTTGTATATTCTTTATTCTGCTGATTCACTTGACGCAGAAAACCAAATAGTTGTCTTCCGTTAGAAGCGTTATAGAATACATAAACTGTATCATAGATAAAGTATAATCCTATCAACATAATCAGGATGAAGATGATTCTATAAATGTTGTCAACGGTTCCATTTAATATATTAATCGTTTTGTTTTTCATCTATAAAACCATCTTCCTCCTATATATCTTCTAACGTATGAAAGTTTCTATTCGTCGTCTTCGTCTTCGTCTTCTTCTTTTCTCTTATTGAAGAAGTACATACCAGCCATACCAATTCCTAGCATAGCTAAACCAGCACCTGCAACTACAGCAACACCTGTAGGTAGGATACCATTACGAGTATTGGTGTAACC
>JAFWFT010000111.1 GCA_017515505.1 Solobacterium sp. | reverse complement strand
GAGGACACGTCGTTTGTGAAGAACGTAAAGAGAGTCTATGGTTGGTGGAAATAGATAGGGAAGCACAAATGGATATCACCTCTGAGCAATCGTAGCTCCTGCGTTAAAGGAGATAATGAAGGGCATGACACAGTCATGAACTAAGGTGGTACCGCGTTATGAGACGTCCTTAGATGATAAGGACGTTTTTTAAATTAAAGGAGTGAAAGAATATGGATTACAAAGACACATTACAAATGCCACGTACGGACTTCGAAATGCGTGGAAACTTGGCTAAGAAAGAACCAGGTATTCTAAAAGGGTGGCAAGATGATGACTACTATCATACGTTTTTAAGTCATCATGATGGCGAACCTTCTTTTATCTTGCATGATGGGCCTCCATACGCAAATGGGGACTTACATGCGGGTACCGCAATGAATCGTGTTATCAAGGATATGATTGTGCGTTCTCATGCGATGAGTGGATACTATACACCTTTCTTCCCAGGTTGGGACACGCATGGTTTACCAATTGAAAATGCAGTGCAAAAACTTGGTGTCGATCGTAAGAAGATGTCCATTGCGGAATTTAGAAATAAATGTGAAGAGTTTGCTAAAAAACAAATCGCAATTCAAATGGAAACAGAAAAACGTTTGGGTCAAATTGCAGACTATGAAAATCCATATATTACTTTAGATAAACATTTTGAAGCACGTCAGATTCGTTCATTTGAAAAGATGGCATTAGATGGTTTAATCTTCCAAGGTCTAAAACCCATCTATTGGTCTCCTTATAATGAAACAGCGATTGCGGATTCCGAAATCATCTATAAGGATGTAACGGATAAAACAATCTATGTGAAATTTAATGTTGCAGATGGAAAAGGAATCTTAGATGAAGATGATGCTTTTGTGATTTGGACCACAACTCCTTGGACTATTCCAAGTAATGAAGCAGTATCACTTCATCCAGATTTAGTCTATGCAGAAGTTCAAACTGAAAAGGGAAAACTTATCTTCTTAGAATCCTTTATTGATAAACTTCTTCAAGAATTTGGTTTAGAAAATCAAGGTGTATTAAGAACCTTTAAAGGAAAAGAATTAGAAAGTATTACGTATCATCATGTTGTATTAGATAAAGAATGTCCTGTTCTTGTTGGGGAACATGTTACAGATGAAGATGGTACTGGATGTGTTCATACAGCAGGTGGTCATGGTTTAGATGACTACTATATCTGTCAAAAGTATGGAATAGAACCAATCTGTACAGTAGATGAACGTGGATATATGAATGAAGAAGCGGGACCTGAATGCCAAGGATTAACCTTTGAAGAGTGTTCGGAAAAGATTATCAAAATGATGGATGAAAAGGGATTACTACTCGCATTAAATGAAATTACCCACTCTTATCCACATGATGATCGTTTAAAGAAGAAGGTTATTTTTAGAGCTGCAAAACAGTGGTTCTGTTCTATTGATAAGATTCGTGATGCGTTATTAGATCAAATTCAAAACCATGTCACATGGTATAACGAATGGGGTCAAGTGCGTATGTACAATATGATTAAAGATCGTGCTGATTGGTGTATCTCGCGTCAAAGATTATGGGGTGTTCCAATTCCAATCTTCTATTGTGAAGATGGAAGTCCAATTATGGAAAAAGAAGTCTTTGATCATGTTGCTGATCTTATTGATGAATTCGGTTCCAATGTATGGTTTGAAAGAGATGCCAAAGACTTACTACCAGAAGGCTATACCAATCCAAAATCTCCGAATGGATTATTTACAAAAGAAACAGATATTATGGATGTTTGGTTTGATTCTGGTTCAACCCATAATGAATTAGAAGCACGTGGAGGAGAATACCCATGTGATCTCTACTTTGAGGGGAGTGATCAATATCGCGGTTGGTTTAACTCTAGTTTGATTGTTGGTACTGCAACCCAGGGTCAAGCACCTTATAAAGCTATCTTATCGCATGGGTATGTATGTGATTCAAAAGGTGAAAAGATGTCAAAATCATTAGGCAATGGAGTCAATCCAAAAGACATCATTGATGTGAATGGTGCCGATGTCTTCCGTCTATGGGTCATGATTTCAGACTTCAAACAAGATGTTCGTCTTGGGGATTCCAATATCAAACAAGTCTCTGATCAATATCGTAAGATTCGTAATACATTTAGATTCTTATTAGGAAATATCAATGCGGATGATTTCAATCCTTCTACAGATATGGTTTCTTATGAGAATCTTAAAGAAGTGGATCAATATATCTTAGTGAAACTCAATGATACTGTTAAGACAGTTCGTGAAGATGTCTTAAATTATGATTTCGTGGATGCGAATAAGACATTAATGAACTTCATGGTCAATGAATTAAGCTCATACTATTGTGATTTCACAAAAGATATTCTCTATTGTGATGAAAAAACAAGTTTACGTCGTCGACAAGTTCAAACAGTATACTGGAAAGCATGTGATACTCTTGTTCGCTTATGGGCTCCATTCTTAGTGTATACATGTGAAGAAATTTGGAGTCACTTCAATCATAATAGTGAATCCTCCGTTCACTATACACACTTTCCTGAAGTAGAAACGTATGTGAATGCGGATGAACTAAAAGAGAAATTTGAAAAACTATTGGATTTAAGAAGTGTCGTCTTAAAGTCATTAGAGGAAGCTCGTACAGAAAAGTTAATTGCTTCTTCCCAAGAAGCACTTGTCACAATTGGATGCAGTGAAGCAGATCAAAAACTATTAGAAGAAACATTACCTGAAGCAGTGAGTCAATGGTTAATTGTTTCAAAAGTTGCCTATGATAATAGTGATGAAGTGAATGCGACCATTTCGAAAGCACCTGGTGTGAAATGTCCAAGATGTTGGAACTATAGTGAAGAACCAGATGAAAATGAATTATGTCCAAGATGTCATCATGTGATGAGTAAATAGTAGAGAGTGCCAATCCGTGATTGGCATTTTCTTTTGTTTGAAAAGTGATAGAATGATAAAGGTTATAAAAGGGGAGATTGGTTTATGAAAGATAAGAAAAAGATTCTTATTCCTGCGTTATTAGGATGTTTTATTCCACTTATTCTATATAAGATTATAGGTAAAATCATTAGAAGTCATATTCTAAATGAATATTATTCGAACTTTATTTCGCAAGTAATCTTTGCGTTATTCACATTTATCTCTGTTATTGTATTAAAGAAAACACATATTTATTCTTGTGATAATAAAAAACTAAAGAAGGGTTGGACATCTTCAATCTTATTAATCATGCTGATGTGTTTCTATATGGTATTTGCTTGGATTATGTTATTCAATATTCAAGCAACACCATTAGAACTTCTATGTTTCCTAGGACAATTATTCTTAATTGGGTATTGTGAAGAAACATTATTCCGTGGGATTATGCAGAATGCATATCATGAAGTGTTAGGGGAAGATTCTCAACTTCATGTTATCATAGCGATTGTTCTTGGTGGATTCACCTTTGGGTTAACGCACTTATCAAATATCTTCTCGGATGTGAATCCGATGGCTGCAATTGTACAAGCGACTCTTACATCCTTTATGGGAATGTATTTTGGTGCTATCTATTTCCGTACCGGAAAACATCTTTGGTTCTTAGTCTTATTACATGCATTATGGGATGGAGTTGCATTCTTATTCGCTGGTAGACTTGCAGGAGGAAGCACAACCGATGCACTCAATGCTACAAAGGAGATTAGTACATCTGGAGTACTCATATATGGTGCCATCTATTTACTTGCAACGATTATTGTTTTGCGAAAGAGTAAAGTGGAACCAATGCTTCATAACCAGTTATAAAAAGAAGAGTACACTCTTCTTTTTTACATCTCTTTTAATGGAATGCTTATTACTGCCATCATGGGAGTGGAGTGAGAAGGGAACGATCCCATATACATACTTGTGATTGGTTTCATTTCTTTTAATGTAATCTCTCTTGATACATAGAGACAGTCCTTTGGTCGATATTGAGAACTTGTACTATGTACAAGTTCTTTAAAGAAAGAAATTGGTTCTTGTGGAAGAGTTTTATACTTTATGTTTAATAAATCATCATTCATTTGTTTATAAACCGAAAAATCGCCTCCAATCACAATTGGAGTAAGAGAAGGAAATTCTTGAATGATTTCTAAAGCGTTCTTTCCACATCGTTCTATGTGACGTGCATTTTTAAACTGTGTGGAACAGAATAGAATGGATTGGTGTGTTCGATTGAGTTCGAGATGAACACAAGTCATACATGAAGCATTCTTTTTGGAAGTATCTAATGAAATCGTAGATCCTTTTAGAAAAGAAAACT
>JAFWFT010000110.1 GCA_017515505.1 Solobacterium sp. | reverse complement strand
TTGATAAATATCTTTTGGGGTTCCAATATGTTGAATAACACCTTCATTCATAACCGCAATACGATCTGATACAGCCATAGCTTCTTCTTGATCATGCGTCACATAAACAGTCGTGATGCCAACACTATTTTGAATATTTTTTATTACTGTTCGCATTTCGACACGTAACTTTGCATCTAAGTTTGATAGTGGCTCATCCATCAATAACACATCTGGTGTAATCGCTAATGCTCTAGCCAGTGCAATACGTTGCTGTTGACCACCAGATAAACGCTCCGGTTTGCGATCTGCATATTGATCAATCTGCATTAGCTTCATAAATTTTTCAGTTTGTATCTTAATTTGGTCTTTTTGGAATCCCTTATTTTTTAAACCAAATTCCACATTTCCTCTAACTGTCAAATTAGGGAAAATGGCATAATTTTGAAACACCATTCCAATGTTTCTTTTTGCAGGATCCAAATCATTGATTCGAAAATTGTTAAAGTATAAATCTCCTCCCTCAATAGAATTGAATCCAGCAATCATTCTTAACAGCGTTGTTTTCCCACACCCAGAAGGTCCAAGCAAGGTGAAAAATTCACCAGGTTTTACCTCCAAATTCAAATTCGGAATAACCACTGTCTGCCCATATTTCTTTAGAGCATTTTTAACAGAAATGTTAACACCATTCACGTTTTTTTCCTCCATTATTTAATATCATTTTTTAAGTGACTATAGTTTACTAATTATTATTAAGCTATTCTCCATTCGATGAAATTACTTCTTTATACCAAAAAAATGCGTCTTTTCTATAGCGCTTTAACGAGCCATTGCCTTCATCAACTTGGTTGACATAGATAAAACCATAACGTTTGCTCATTTAATTAGTAGATGCTGAGATTAAATCGATTGGTGCCCAACTTGTGTATCCGGTTAATTCAACACCTTGGTTGGCAGCCAATGCTCCCCCCCATAAAAAACCTTTTGGAAATACCATATTATTTTCTCTTTTTCTTATTCTCCATCCTTATATAGGATAAACGTTAATGCAAATGAACATACAACCGATATCACTAGACCTATTATAGCATAAATAAAGTTCATACTATTATTAGGATCAATATATCATCTAGTTATCTTCCTCTTCTTCTAGAGGTGTTTCTTTTGGTTCTTTATCTTCAACTTCTGGTGAAGTACTTGGCGTTGGAGAAGGCGTAGGTTTTGGAGAAGGTGCGATTGTATGTGTATTTGTTTGTGTCATATCTTCCTTCGCCTGTACCATCGTTTCTAATACCTTTAAGTTTTCGTACATTAAAGATAAATAGTCTTTTCCTTCCGCATCCTCTTCTTCAGTGAGAGAAGAAAGATTCGATAATTCCACTCTTGTTAGATGAAGTTCATCTTGTAGAGTATTAAAGAGTTGAATCATATCTTCTGTCATATTTGGTTCATAAACAATGTATTTCACATTATTATCTCGAATCGATTGTTTGATGACTTCTAATTGATTCTTATTTGGTAGTGCTCCATATTTCGATAAAATAACTGGATAAACTTCAAAACCATAGGTTTTTTGCCAGTTCCCAAAAGAAGCTGTCATACTCACAAAACGAATCACTTTTTCATTTAAGACATTACTTGTTGCTAAAGCTTGGTATTGTGCATCTAAGTTGATTAAATCATTCTCCAATAATTCTAGATTATTCTCATATAATTCCGCATTATCTGGATCATTTGCTTTTAACCAAGCCAAGATATCTTTTGACATACTTAACATCGCTATTGGATCTGTCCATAAATATAAATCTTTTATATCAACATCTAATAGATTAAAAGAATCATCTCGATAGTATGGAGATTCCACATAAGATACTTCCCCATTAGAAACAACTTGCGTATATCGTCCAAAATCATACACCGCATTCATCGTCGATAAATCGATTTGATTTGGCACAAACGCATTAATAGAAGTGGAATATAAAGGTAAGTATGGTTCTAATTGTCCGATATGTAATAATACTGCAGCGTCTTCAATAATCGATAAATAATCTTCTTTGATTGTCGCACGCTGAATAATTGTATTTTCTTGAAGACTATCACTAGGAATTGTATCTCCTGTTAAGCGAGAAACAATATACCCTATTGGATATACTGTATAAACAATTTTAGATCGAACTGGTGTGCATGCGGATAAGTTCATCAAAAAAATGCCACAAATCACACTCAGACATAACAATTTTTTCATTCCATATTTCATCATAGTCCTTCATTATTCTATCACATATGAGAACTTATGGGATGTTATTTATCATTCCTTCCTCCATAAAACTAAGATATCCATTTTGAGTAATAATCAAATGATCCATCATCTTAATATCTAATAATTTTCCTGCTTCTATCACTTTCATCGTAAACAGAATATCTGCTTCACTTGGCTCTAAGTTTCCACTTGGATGATTATGTACCAAAACAATTTTATTTGCTTGGTATTGTAAAGCATATTGGAAGATTTCTCTTGGACTAGCGATACTATGATTAACCGTTCCAATAAATAATGTTTCAATTTGGATAATATGATTCGCATTATCCAAATAAACAACTAATAAGTTTTCTTGTTGGAGAGGTCCCAACTTAAGTTTTAAGTAATGAATAAGATTATTTGGTGTTAAGATAACATCTCCTTCAATTGCTTCTTCATAGGCAATGCGCATCGCAATCTCAAAGCACGCAAATAACTCAATCGCCTTAATCTTTGATAAACCTTTGATTTTTGTCATCTCGCTTAATGGCATCCGTGTAATCCCTTTTAAACCTCCAGCTTTATGTAAGAGTTCATCTGCCATATCTAAAGCTGATTGCCCTTTGACACCACAACGTAGTAATAAAGCGATTAATTCCCTTGAAGATAGCCTATCCACACCATATCGCAAGGCTTTTTCTCTTGGTCTTTCAAAAGTAGGAATATCTTTCACTAAGTGCATTTACCTTTCCTCCTCAAGAAATATATTGTCTAAAGCCTTCTGTTTTCCTTACTTTGTGATACTATTTATTTATGGAATTATTAAAACATAACATCTATTTATTTGTTGCGACGATTATTGTCATTTGTATTGGCCTCTTTCTTTTCTTTAAGAAAACTGGTTTCCATACAAAAAAGAGTATCATTCTCAATGTGCTCATCTATCTAGGAATTGGTATTCTTTCCTATTTCTATTCATCGATTGGCTTATTACTCACAATTCTTTTAACTGCTTATCATTTCTATCATCATTATGCAGTCACACAATCCATCTCCTTATCCAATGTGAAATGGATTCCAAGTGTAGAGTTTGAAAACAACTATGATGAATCTAAAGAAGATGAAAGTGGTTGTTATGTGATGTTATCCTTTCCACTACCAGTAAAGGATGGAAATTATAAGAATTATGAAACTGCTTATGTTGGTAGTTCTACAAATGTTCATAAAGAAATCCATAAAGTCATCAATAATAAAACACTTAGCCGTGTCTATGATGATCTTCAAAAAGGAAAGTATATTTATATTTCAATTCATCCTGTGAATATGAGTGAGATTGATCAATTACAGGAAAAACTAATATCGCAATATCATGGGGTTCCATATCTATTATCCTTTAAAGAAGTACGAGAAAAACAGAAGGTTCAATAATTGAACCTTCTATTTATTATACGATTCCATTCGGATTCTTTTCGGTAAAGTCCCAAGACGTCTTACACATTTCATCAATCCCATATTGTGCTTCCCAACCAAGAAGTTCTTTCGCTTTGGTTGTATCTGCATAACATGTCGCAATATCTCCAGGTCTTCTTTCCATAATCTGATATGGAAGTTCTTTCCCACAGGCTTTTTCATAGGCATGTAAGACTTCAAGTACACTATAGCCTTTCCCTGTTCCTAAATTAATCTTTTCAACTCCATGATGATGTAGTGCGTATTCAACAGCTTTAATATGGCCTTTCGCCAAATCAACAACGTGAATATAATCTCTTACACCTGTTCCATCTACCGTTGGATAATCATTTCCCCATACACGTAAGTATTCGAGTTGTCCATTTGCGACGCGAGCGATATAAGGAACTAAATTATTAGGGATTCCATTTGGAACTTCCCCAATGAGTCCACTTGGATGGGCACCAATTGGATTAAAGTAACGAAGTAATAGAACTGTCCATTCTTCATCCGCATGGGCAATATCTTCAAGAATCATTTCATTCATCAGTTTAGTGGTTCCATAAGGATTTGTGGTATGAACTGGGAAGTCTTCTTTAATTGGAACACTTTGTGGATCTCCATAGACGGTCGCACTGGACGAGAAGACAATTTTCTTACATCCAAATTCTTTCATCACTTGATAAAGGTTAATGGAACCAGCGATATTGTTTTCATAGTAATCCAAAGGTTTCTCAACGGATTCCCCTACTGCTTTATAACCCGCAAAGTGAATGACCGCATCAATCGTATTCTCTTTAAAGATGGTGCGTAATCCTTCAATATCTAATAAATCTGTTTTATAGAATTTAGGTTTCACACCTGTAATCTCTTCAATTCGATTTAATACAACGTCCGTTGAATTATAGAGATTATCCATAATAATGACTTCATATCCTTCTTGAATGAGTTCAACACATGTATGTGAACCGGTATATCCGGTTCCTCCTGTAACTAGAATCCTTGTCATAATCTTCTCCTTATCCAAATAATCGTACAATATCATTCCACGTCACAAATATCATTAATCCGATGAGTAATACCCAACAAGCACCCATTAATACCAGTTTTATATTTTGGTTAATCGGATGCCCAATGAGTCCTTCCGCAAGTGTAATCACCACTTGCCCTCCATCTAATACAGGTAGAGGTAGTAAGTTAAAGATTCCTACATTTAAAGATAATTGCGCAATGAGGAATAGGAATGGGATAATACCCATGGATGCGTATTCTCCTGCAGCATTATAGATTCCAACTGGTCCTGATAATTGTTCAAGTCCTTTTCCTCTAAAGAGTCTAAGGATTGTTGTAATCATTAACTTCGTAATAGACCACATCTCCATTATGCCATATTTCCAACAGTTCAAGATGTTCACTTTCGTGACCGTGCTTTCTCCACCTACAATTCCAATCATATAACGTTGTTGTTCTTCGTTATATTCTGGAACAACCTTTAAATGAATGGTTTCTCCATTACGATCCACCACATAGTTTTCAGTACCACCTTCATATTCTAAAAAGAATAAAGTCATGTCCATAAAGGTTTCTGGTTTAAATGATGTCCCATCATCTAACGATACTTCCTTTATCACATCTCCTGCTTTGAAGCCTGCTCTTTCAGCAGGGCTATTCGCCACAACCGATTCAACAATTGCCTTTGGAGATTCTGCATACACTCCTTGTGATAAGAAAATCATCGAGAATAAGAAGAGTGCAAGTAAGAAATTCATTGTTACACCCGCAAGCATAATTATGATTCTTTTCCAACGTGCAACTTCTGTTAAACGTCTTCCTTTCGGTACAACGACATCCGGATAAGCTTCATCTCCATCTGGTTCACCAGCCATTGACACAAAACCGCCAACGGGAAGAGCACGAATACTATAGATGGTTTCCTTTCCCTTCTTTTGGAAAATGACTGGCCCCATCCCAAAAGAATATTCATAACAATAAACCCCAAATAGCTTCGCAGCCATTAGATGTCCTGCTTCATGAATACAGATAATAATTGATAATAGTAATAAGAAATATAAAATTGTCATTCGTTCGCCTCTTTTAAGTCTTCAATAAAAACTTTCACATATTGTCGTGCAGCTTGATCTGCCTTCTTTAAATCATCAATTGTATGAACTTCATTAAATCCAACTTGATATACCGCATTATAGACGGCATCTTCTATTTGTAGGAATTTAATCTTTCCTTCTCGAAATGCTTGATTAGCTTCCTCGTTAGCGCCATTCATAACCGCTGGTAAGTTTCCTTTTCTTCTTCCAACTTCATATGCCAAGGCAAGAAGTGGATAACGCTTGAAATCAGCATCATGGAAATGAAGGGTTTGAACCTTTGCTAAATCAAGAGGTTCCCCAACATGAATTGGATATCGATCTGGCCAAGTCAATGCGTATTGAATAGGGATACGCATATCAGGCGTTCCAAGTTGCGCTAATATCGCATGATCCTGGAATTCTACCATCGAATGGATGATACTTTCATCATGCATTAGAACAGAGATTTGTTCATAAGGAATATCAAATAAGTGATGTGCTTCAATTACCTCAAATCCTTTATTCATCATGGTTGCACTATCGATTGTAATTTTAGCTCCCATTGTCCAGTTTGGATGTTGTAATGCTTCTTTGACTGTAACATGTTCTAATTCTTCTCTTGTTTTCGTACGGAAAGAACCTCCAGAAGCAGTGATTATTAACCGTTTGATATCTTTATGATGATTCCCTTGAAGACATTGGAAGATAGCAGAGTGTTCACTATCAATTGGATAGATATGCACTTTCTTCTCTTTTGCAAGTGGCATAATCAAATCTCCACCTACCACCAATGTTTCTTTATTTGCTAACGCAATATCATGCCCTGTTTCAATTGCTTTATAAGTAGGATATAATCCCACAAAACCCACTAATGCATTCACTAAAATATCATAGTCTTCTATGGTCACTAACTTTTCTAAACCTTCATCTCCATATAGAAAAGTAATATCAGGATATTGTTCTTGAAGATTTGGAAGATCTTCTTTATTTTGAACACATACCGTATAAATATTATGTTTTCTTAAAATTTGTCTAAGAGCAGGGATATTTTGTCCAACCGATAAACCGACAACTTCAAATTCATCTGGATGTTGTTCAACAACATCCATGGTCTGTAGACCGATGGATCCACTCGCACCTAATAAAACGATTCTTTTCATTACAACCCCCAAATCATCAATAACGCATTCATAATCATCAATGTAAATAGTAGACTATCAATACGATCTAAAATTCCACCATGCCCTGGTAAAAAAGACCCAAAATCTTTAATCCCAAATCGTCTCTTAATACTCGAGAAAGCTAAATCTCCTATTTCTGCCACAAATGGAAGAACACAACTTGCAAAAGCCAAGAAAGACATTGGGTATTCCTTTAACATAAGAAAACCAAATAGGAATGAACCAAGTGCACCTACTAGATAACCTCCAATAGCCCCTTCCCATGTTTTATTTGGAGAGATGGTTGGAGCCATCTTATGCTTTCCAAAGAACATACCAAAGAAGTATGCTCCTGTATCTGTTAAAAATGTCGCAAGTAAGATCAAGATTGCCCCTCGAAAGTTCATTCCATTTGAATAAATGCGCATTACCGCTTGCCAAGCAAGAGAGATAATCACAACAATCA
>JAFWFT010000109.1 GCA_017515505.1 Solobacterium sp. | reverse complement strand
ATGTCCAGTTAAAACTTGAAGTGCTTCATAATACTTTTTATTATCTTTTGGATTTGCCAAGTATGATACAAGTAACGCATAATTTCTTAATATCTCATTTTCACCAATCGCAAATTTCCCAGACACATTAACTGGTATACCTGCTTGTGATAATGCTTTTACATAATATGACATATTCGTTGTGACTTTTGTGATAATCATAATGTCTGAATACTTAATACGTTGTAATGTATAGTTTTGATTACGATCAATTGACTCAATAAAGATTTTATCGTTATTAACTAATTCACTTACAAGTTCAACAACCGCCTCTACATCCGCTTCTAAGTTGTACTCATCATCTTTCGCAACATATTGATAAACACCATGTAGCGCATTTTTATTTTGTACAACCCAATCAGTTTCCATCGGATTATAATCACTACCCATTGTCTTCGAAAAAGTCTTATTCACCCAATCAATAATATCTACATTCGAACGGAAATTCGTATTTAATTCAACTACTTCTGCTTGAGGCAAAGCATTCATCATACGATTCACATCATCATATACCGAACGTTCTGTACCAGAAAAACGATAGATGGATTGTTTTGGATCTCCCACTACGATTAATTTATTCTCTTCCAGTTTTTCTTCTTCTAAAGTACTATCTTCTAAGCTTGATAATAGTTTTACAATATTAGTTTGCAGTAAAGTTGTATCTTGGAATTCATCTACATAGATTTTTGAATAGCGTTCTCTTAGTTTATTAAGTACTTCTGGATGATTTAGTAGTAATTGTTCGGAACGGAATAAAATATCATCGTTTGATAATTCAGATGTGTTTCGATCAATTTGAGATTGATATTCATTTTTCATCTTCAAAACATATCTAGCTAGTTTTGTAGAAACTTCATAAAAATCTAAAACATTTTTCTTAAGATCACTTAATTTCCAATTGGGATCCTCTTCCATCATTTTATATAGTTTCTTTGTGACTTCATCAATGCTTGGTGTAGGATCTTGTGAATCACGATAATACTTTTGTTCAATACGCAAATTCTTCGCATCTGCTTTCTTTAATGCATCACTTAGTAATAGTGCTTCTTCCATTCCGTAGCGACCATGATTAAACGCATTTTCCGCTTGCGTTATATAGTCTTTAATTTCTTGTGCATTTTTATTCATTGCTTTCGGTTTACCAGTAGTCCCGATTGGTTGATCGTCGATAATCGCATCCCTATATTCCACAAGAATATCTAACCAATGATTAAAGAAATGTTTTACCCATTTATCGAAAACAACTTCTTCTGTTTCATTTCCTAATACAACTTCTTCTCTTATATTCGCCATCGACATAAACATATTTTCTAATGCTTCTCTTGTATGATCGATGTAATAACCTTTTGTGTTTTTAATTCTCCAATCTTTTTGGAACGTTCCTATTTCTTTATAATGTTCTTCATACCATTCTTCAAAGAATTCTTTCTTTCTTAATTCATCTTCTTGTTTATTGCTATCTAATAAACGTGCATCTAATGTAACTTGTGATTCAAAAGCTGCTTCTCTTAATAATTTCAATAAGAAAGAATGGATTGTTGATATCTGCATTAATTCAATATTATCTAATGCATCTACAATACGTTTTCTCTCTATTTCATCTGTACATTCATTTAACAAGTCCTTTAAACGATCTGCTATCTTTTCTCTTAATTCTGTCGCAGCAGCATTTGTATATGTAATAATAACGAATTCTTCAATTGGCGTTCCTAACGCAATCTGTTTACTAATACGAAAACTTAATAATGTTGTTTTACCTGCACCAGCACCAGCCACAACACTATAATTCTTATTCCCTTCATCAGGTGTATTCAATGTTAAAAGTGTTCGCAACTGTCTTTCTTTTTCTTGCATTAAATAACGCCTGCCTTTCTTTTCTCACACATATCCGCATAACTACAATATGTACAAGCACTCACATCTTTATCTAAGAAAGTCCCAATTAAATCATCAAACACATCTTTTGGATATTGTTTTTTATAATCATTAAGTGACGTTTCTAATGTATACACATCTGGATATATTCCCATATCTTCTATCACCGTTAAAACATAACGTAAACGTTTTATATTTAATGATTCAAACAATGGTTTATCTTCAAATGTGATTTCAATTGGTCCATCCGCACTAGGATCAACTGGAAATTCATATCGAAAGGAATCAAAAGAGTAAGAATAATCCTCTAATTCTTTATTTCCTTCTAATTCAATGATTCGCTTTTTAAGATGTTCTAATACAGGTTCTCCACTTTCCGTTTTCCCTGTATCCATAAGTGCTGTCTTATAGATATCATATTGTAGAAGTACACCACGTTCATCCGACTGTTCCTTTTTCTCTTTTCTACCAGTTTTATAATCCGATACACGAATTAGAACTATCTTTTCTTTTGGAAGCACTTTATAATCCACACGGTCTATTGAACCCCGTAGTTTAAATACATATTCTTTATCATGAAGATTCTTTACTTTATATTGTGCATTTTGAAAATCTTGTTCACACGACAACATTCTCCATCCTGTTTCTTTTAAAGATTGATAAAGACTTCTAAAATAATCTTTCGCATACTCGATTAAGTTATTTGTTTCATCTTCTGCTATTCCCTCAAACGCTACAGGAGTTTGATTAAGACTTTCTTCTTTTAATTCTTGCGCAATGGATTCAATCTTTTCTTCATTTGGATAATCTGGATATTCTATATTTCCGGAAAGAATTAATTCTTGATTAATATAACGTTCCATTAATGCGTGGAAAAACGTTCCTCTTTCTGCCGCATTTAACCATCCTGTACTATCATATTCACGATATTCATCATCAGGAATACGTAACACTCTTTCATACGCATATCTTCTTGGGCAATCCACAAATACTTCTGCACTGGAACTACTTGTCGGAAGTTTTATTATAAACGGTTCATCACTCTTTGTTAAAATGCATTTATCAACCCATACACCTTCTTCTGGATTACCAACCACAAATTCATCAATTTGATTAACATCCATCCCTTTAAAATACTGCAACATATCCTTATAAAAGAAGGATGGATTACTCCTAAAGAAAGCTTGTGCATCAAAAGATGAATACCCAAGAGTAATCTTCTTTCCACGGAAAGTTTTTAATGTACGATATAAATTCTGTTCTCTAAGTTTTGAAATGGTTTGTATGGTTGGTTTATAACCATCCATTAATTTCTTTTCCATTTCTTCATCCGTTAACACAGGTGATTCTGTTGTGCTTGTTAAAAGATCTTTTAATGATAAACCAATCACATAAACGAATGGTCGATTAAGAATTGTCCAAGAAGAAACTTGTTCGCAACGTATCCCACTTGAAGATTCTTTATCTTTATCACGAGCACCTTCTAACATATCCGCAATTAATTCAATTGATTCTTCTAAAGATAATTTACGTTTCGTAAATGATAGAATATCTTTTTCTCTATATAGTTCATTGATTGCTTTTGATTTTTCTTTTGAATCAATTGTATGATTACGAATAAATGTAATGATTCTATCTAACAATTCACTTGGTATACCTTCATCTTCTATTTCATATACTTCAAAGATATTTAATAAATCTTGGTGTAAGTCATAGATCGGTATTAATTTCTCTTCTAGGGTTCTTGCTTGTTCGATAAATGCTTTATTACGTTCATATCCCCACCCAAGAATCATTGTATGATCAAAACGTTTTGACATTCTTAAAACAGAGTCATAATACATATCCCCTTCTAATAAATTCTGTTTTGTTTCCACATCTTCCGCGTATAATATCGAACTCGCTAATATTCTTTCTAATTGCTTTTCGGAATAATCTTCTCTTGCCCACGCAAAGATCCTACGTACTAAACTGTAATATGGATTATCTAATGATGGTTTTGAAGAAACAAAACTATTTGCGATATTATTCGCTGATAAAACAGATGAAACAACTTGTGCTTGCGATGAATTTGTATAGAGTAAAGTTACATCTCCTAAAGGTATTCTATTTTTCGCAATATCATATACCACATACATTACTTCATTAAATACACCATTTCCTCTAAAGAAGGAAATTGAATCCTTTAAGTGATTTAAATCTTCTAGTTTTAATATATCGTTTTCAAAGTAAGATATACTATCTTTCACATTCAATCGATTTATTAGTTCGCATTCAAGATGTGATAATTGTTCCAAATCCTCTTTTATACAATAATAATCATTCTCATTTGAAACAGAATCAAAATGTTTTAATACAGCCTTAAGTATTTCTACTCGATCTAAATATTGATTCGCATTTAATTCTTCTTCATAATGTTGAATGATTGTTTTTAAGTCTTCTAAACGATCATTCTCTTTTTCTTCATTTATCCAATCATTTAAACGAATGAGATTTATCTTTTGATATATTTCATTTGTTGTAGCTATGTTCAACATATATTGATCATTAAAGTATAAAAGTGATGGAGATAGTTCTAATAAGAGTTCATGAAATAACATTTCCCCCTCTTTATTGTTTAGAATTCTTTTTTCTTCCTTTATTGTATTATTCGCTAATAATGAATAATAAAACTCATTGATTATGTTTTGTAGCGTAGTAGGTACGACATTATTAACACTCTTATTTGTTTCTTGTTCATACAAACGTAAAAGAGCGTTTCCTCTTTGGATGTTTGAAACAATTAAGTATTTCTTTTTATGTTGTCCATTCTCGAATAATTCTTCAATACGCATATACTATATAATTCTTTCTATTACATCTCAAAAAGATCTTCTCCAGTTATAAACTCATACTTATTACTAGAAGACTTAAACCCTCCAGAGCAAACAAAACCAATTTTCCGTATTGGTATGCCTATAATATCTTTAACCTTTAAAGCTTCTTCCTCACATTCATCTTTCGACATTGGTTTCTCATAGTATTTACACTCATAAAAATCAAATCCATCTTTACTCTTTAAAACACAATCAAACTGTCCGCTTTTTTTATTTTGTTGGTCATCATACCAATATGTGCCAATATCTTCTATATTTTTTATCTTACCTAGTTTAGCTTGTCTCATAAAGTACTGTCTTGCTATTTCTTCAAACCTAAGACTAATAAAATCAGTAAGGTATGGATGTATTTCTTGTTTGTAATAATTCTCTTCTCCAATTGTAGTTATTACAGATTTTCCACCAAAGAGGAATGTGAAATAGAATCTCATTAAATTATCACTGATAGAATAGAATTGTTTCTTTTTATCATTCGGTTTGTTAATGGGAAATTCTTTTTTTATAGTCTCCATCGCAAGAAGAGACTTTAATTGTTTATCTAGATATCCATTGTCTGCTATATCAAGAGCGCTTATTAGTTCTGAATACTTTTTCCTTCCATTACCTATTTTCTCAAGAATCCTTACATCATAATTCTTTCGTATCTCTTGCAATGCAATACTCTCTATATAAGTATGAAAAATGCTTGTTTCAGGTAACAGGTTCTCTATAATACAGTTCTTTAGGCTTGCGCCAGGTTCTAAATTACTTAATATATATGGTGATCCACCGAAAACCGCATATCTTTCAATCTTACTTCTAACATCTAACTTTGGATAAAACTTAGACGCATCATAATAATCAAACTCTTTAATGGCCAAGATTTGTGAAAACCTCCCAAATAAAGGATTATCTTCTTCGACTAATTCCTTCATTACGGAAATATAGGAGCCACAAAGAATAAGCTTTATATTAGACGATAGATTATCGATTATTCTCTGCATATAGGAATCAACTTCTTTTCTCTTTTTGGATTCCTTTAGATATGGATATTCATCTAGAACTAGCGCAATTCTCTTCCTTTGATTTCCAAGATAGTCAAACAAATCAAAGATACTTTCAAACTTCACATTTGGAAGTTCTAAAGCCCTTGAAACACTTTTATAGAGAAGTTCCATATTTCCTTCAAAGGTACTCTGCACACAAAGATGGTTAATCACGATTCCATCAAAGCTCTTCAAAGCCTCCGTAATCAGCGTAGACTTCCCGATTCGCCTCTTTCCGTATATAAGAATCGCACTTTTGCTTTTCTTATTCAGTTCTATTTCTAATTGCTCTAATTCCTTCTCTCTACCTATAAACATCAAATCACGCTCTTCGTTTTTACTGAATAATTATTCACTGAACTTTTATTCAGTATAATATAAATATCGTGACAGGTCAATCACACACTATAGTTCTTGTACGCATTATATGTTTCTTAGTATGAACGTCTACCAGTCAAACTACTCTATTTAACTCTGTATTTCACATTTCTTTCTTCCACAAAAGAGGTAATCTCATCTGTATCATTTAAGTATTTAACTGTTCTTGATAGTTTTTTAGAGATCGCTTTATAACCCATCGCTTTTGATAATTCTGTTAATGTCCTTGGTTCATCTTTTAGTAATGTGATAATCTCATCTTCATACGAAGTATCTCTTTTATCTTCAAACGCTTCATGAACTAGAATTGTTACAGTTAAGTAGGTTCTTTCTTCATCCATTTCAATTTGTAAAGGTTTTGAACCATTCTTCTTTAACGCTTCTTTCGCATTTGGAAAACCTGTATTTCTTCCTTCAATCAGTTTTAACTCTTTTAAGAAATCTCCTATTCTTCGATTGCGATATTTATTCGAACGGAAATCTCCCTTTTTTATTTTCTCATCGGTAATACTACGATCAAAGCCAGGACAACTTGTGATTTCTATTTTATTTCTTTCAATACGAACAATGATCGGTTCATTAATTTGATAGGACTTATGATATATCGCATTCGATAAGATTTCTTCAATGGCTTTAAATGGATAATTAAAGATACGAATAGATTCTGCTTTATTATCTACTTTTATGATTTTTTCTTTTATTACGTAATTATGAATAAAGGATAATGCATCTTTTAATTGTCTTTGTATTGGCCCTGTAAATATCTTTTCTACCATTCCATTTCCAGTTGGATCCGGAATGTCCACCACTTCAATACGTGCATAACGAAAGTATTCATTAATCTTTTCAGAAAACATTAATATACCAACATTCTTAGGTTTTACATGTTCACTTGGTCCATCTAATATCTGCATATTTCGCGCAATATCTTCTAAAGACATATGTAGTGATTGTTCAAATAGTTCACTACCTACTTCATTTAAATGACTTCTTAATAAACCAATATCTAAATCATTTATATTCGCGCGTAAATTTGCTTGATCATCAAAAGGAATTGTTTGAGATACATAAAACAATTCTTTTTCTTCATCGCTAGAAGCTACGACTGTACTTGAAAATTTACGAATATAATAATTCTTTATCGAACCTTTTTTCGTAACTTCTTTTGGCGCTTTATAAGGTCTACCAATTCCACCTGGTACCCAAATCACAATCAAATGTACATCTTCATATAGAATTGGTTCTACGATTGGTTCATATAAAGGTTCAATATAATGACAATACTCTCTTAGTTTTTTTAAATCTTGATCAATTTCTTTTTGTGGTAATCCTTTAATCGGATATTTAATTGAACCATCTTGATCTTCAACTCCTAAAACAATATATCCACCACCTGTATTATCAATATCATTCGCAAACGCACAAATCGTACGAATAATTGAATCCGGATTAAAACCTTTTTTAAACTCAATTCGTGTGGATTCAACGGTTCGCCCATGTATTAAATTATTTATTTGAATTGGTAATGCCATTATTGTCACCTCGACAATACCATTATATACTCTCGACATTCATTTGTCGAGTCACTCGACAATATATTATCGAATGGATATGTTTTATAACCTTTTATAACTTCCGTTTTCTTTTATAACTTTACTAATGATTAAGCAACCTCTCTTAATTCTTCAATAACATCTCTAAAGTCTTCTTCAAACCAGATAACCGGTACTGGATAAAGAGGATTCGCTTCCGCATCTGCCCATTTAATCATTTGTGGAATATCTTCTTCCTTAATCTCTTTAAATCCTTTAGGAATACCCATCTTTTCATTTAAGTCTTCAATCCATTGAATAAAGTTCAAGGCTTTATCCGCTCTTGATTTTCCTTCTATTCCACATGCATCCGCAAGTTCTTCTAAACGTTTATATATAGCAGGTCCAAACTTTCTTAGGACGTGTGGTAAGATAACACTCATCGCTAAACCATGCGGGATATTATAGAGACCCCCTAAGGTATGCCCTATCGCATGTACATAGCCAACACAACCTCTTGTGAAACTTCTTCCCGCATAGAAAGCAGCTTCCTGCATCTTTAATCGTGCATCCATATTAGTCCCATCTTCATAGGCAGTATATAGATAATCATGGATTAACTTTACAGCTTTCTTAGAATACTCTTTTTCAAGTTTCGTACAATAGGTCCAGTTCGTATAACTTTCTACCGCATGACATAACGCATCCATACCTGTTGTCGCAGTAATAAAGGGTGGTAAACCTACCGTTAATTCCGGATCAAGGATCGCACATATTGGAAATAATGCAGGATCATTAATCGAAGCTTTATGATGCGTTTCTTCTTCTGTTATAACAGCCGCCAAGGTTGTTTCAGAACCCGTCCCTGCAGTCGTTGGGATTGCCCAGAAAGGAACGATCTGTTTATGAACCTTTAGGATACCTTGTAGATCACGAATACTCTTATTTGGATGTGCGTTCTTTGCACCTATTGCTTTTGCACAATCAATTGGAGAACCTCCCCCAAATGCCACAATCCCTTCACATCCATTCTCATGAAACATTTGATAACCCTCTTCTACATTCTTATCGGTAGGATTCGGTTTAATATTACTAAAGATTGTATATTCAATACCTGCTTCACTTAAAGCCTGTAGTAAAGGGGTAGGTAAATTTAATTCAATCAATTTTTCATCCGTCACAAATAAGATATGATGAAGCCCCTTCTCCTTTATTTCTTCTGGTAGTTTTAAAACACTACCTGGTCCCTTAATCACTTCAGGTGTACGATAACCTAACACATAATTACCAGCCTTCATCACTTTCTGAAATGTACGACAATATTCAATTTTATATCTCTTCATTTTCATTACCTCTCAAAGAGTTTCAAGAAGAATTCTTTGTATTTATTTTCTTCACCCTTATATGGATGTTCACGTAATGGTAGATTAAACTTTGTACTACCAATTAATACAGTAGATGGATGTGTAAATTCTCTAAAGCCCCATTCACCATGATACGCACCCATTCCAGAATGTCCTGTACCATTAAACGGAACACCTTTCACTACTAAATGTAGACATACTTCATTAATACATCCACCACCATATTGTTGAGATTGCATTGTCTTTTTAGCCCATTTCATATCTTTCGTAAATAGATATAAAGCTAAACCATGTTCACGATCCGCAATCGTTCTCATTAAATCATCAATTTCACTATCCTTATAAGTTACAATCGGTAATAGCGGATTAAAGAGTTCATGCATCACAATAGGTTCATCAATCTTAACTGGATATATAATCGTTGGTGAATACTTTAAGGTTTCTTTATTCCCAAATCCACCAAATACAATACGATCACGATATTCATCTGCTTCATCACTACACCAATCATATGCTTTCGAACCAATGAGTTTTGGATACTCTGGATTCTCAACTGGATTTTCTCCAATTTGTTTGATGATTGCTTTCTTAAGTTCTTCTACAAATAAATCCGCAACTTCTTCTGCTACTGCTACTTGGTTTATATTGATACAGATTTGTCCACTATTACATATCTTAAAGAACGCAATCTTTCTAGCCGCATCTTTTAAATCTGCATCTTTACGTACCACACACCAATTTCCATTCTCTCCACCAAGTTCTAACGCAACTGGTGTTAAATGTTTCGCAGCCATCTCCATTACATGAATTCCAACTTTTGGTGAACCTGTATAGAAAATCTTATCGAATCTTTCTTCTAAACAATAATCTGCAACATCATGTCCCCCATCAATCACCACCGCATATTTCCTAGGGAATGTTACTTCAATGATTTTTTGTAATACTTTTGTACAAGCTGCCGATTTTGAACTTGCTTTTAAGACTGCAGTATTACCACCCGCAATACTCGCTGTTAAAACACCTAATGATAAAAGAATTGGGAAGTTAAAAGGACTAATGATGAGAGAAACTCCATATGGCATCTTATATACTTTCGTAATGATACTTGGAAAACAGACAAGACCACTGAAATGCGTTTCTGGTCTAGCCCATTTTCGTAATCCATGGATTGCTTCATTGATTTCTAAGACAACATCCCCTATATCAAACACATAGGCTTCGGTATCACATCTACCTAAATCTTCAAATAGAGCTTCTTCTAATTCCTCTTCAAAAGCTAAGACTGCTGTTTTCAATTTCTTTAATTGTCGAATCCGCCATTCCACATCTAAGGTTTGGCCACTTTTAAAAAACGCACGCTGTTCTTCTACAACCTCATGCACCAAATCTTTGGTCCACTCCATGTTCAACCCTCCTTTAATTGATAAAATTATGTAATGTACTTGATTCCTACTTATATTATACTATGAGTACGATGATAGATGTGATATGTATTGGGCAAGCAGTCATCGACTGCATTACAAAAGAAAAAGAAGCACAACCTTATAAACCAAATGTATATCGTGCTAGTACCATTGGCCTTTTTACTGGAGGAGATGCGGTAAATGAATCCATCGCTTTAAGTAACCTAGGCAATTTGGTTTCCATTCTATGTGCATTAGGAAATGATATGGCAGGGGATATTATTTTTAATGAGGTTTCAAAACATGGAGTTCTCACAGATCTCATTCAGCGTACTCCATCCATCACAACTCCTATTGCGAACTTACAAGTGAACCAAGATGGTTCTCGTATTTCCATTAATTCAAATGCGACAAGGTTAGAAGGTATTTCTTTTGATTCGATTTCATTACCACCCGCAAAAGTTGTCTCCTTTGCGAGTTTATTTCGTCCACCACTGGTTCATCCAAAAACCATTGAACACTTAATGAAACGAGCCAAACAAAATGGATCTATTATTTGTGCCGATACAAAACTACCTTTATCAGACAATCTTTCTATTGAAGACTACAATGATATTCTTCCCCTCATTGATTATTTCTTCCCGAATGAAAATGAAGCAAAATACTATTCTTCATTAAATGATTATTCAGAGATTACGAAGTTCTTTCATAATAAAGGAATACATAATGTCATCATCAAGTTAGGTGATAAAGGTTGTTATGTAAGTAATCAAAAAGAAGAATATTTAGTAGAAGCTATTAAGATAGAAAATATCATTGATACAACAGGTGCTGGCGATCATTTTGTGGCAGGATTCATAAATGGTATTATCCAAGAACATACATTTAGTGAATGTGTCAATATGGCTATGCAAGAAGCCGCAAAATCAATCTCACATACAGGCGGAAATAAATAAAGAACCATTTCAATTGAAATGGTT
>JAFWFT010000108.1 GCA_017515505.1 Solobacterium sp. | reverse complement strand
TCGATGAATATAAAAAAGCGTATGAGAATATTGAATACATAAGTTTGACGTGCTCAGAAACTCTTTCTAATTTCAGGTTTGTGGAAAAGATACAATTGTGCAATATAGATGATAGTTTTCTAAACGTTTCGCATATCCCCTTCCCACTCTCCAAAAATCGGTAATTGGTTTATGATGCCATAAGAGTTCTCGATATTTTTTTTCATCTAGTTCGGCGATTCGTACACCATCTTTATCCGCGGGGATATGTTTCGCAACGATATCCATTGCGACTTTTGCGAGATAGAGATTTGTACCAATTCCAGCAGTTGCGGTGATACCGGTTGTACGTAAAACATCTTGAATCATTAAAAGGGCCATTTCATGAGCGCTTTTTTGATAAATCGATAAGTAACTTGTGATATCAATGAAGACTTCATCAATTGAATAGACATGAATATCTTCACTGGAAACATATTTCAAATAGATATCATAAATATGATTACTATATTCCATATAGTAAGCCATCCGTGGTGTCGCAACGAGATAATCGATCGCAAGATAGGAATCTTTTTCTAGTTTCGGATACATATAGGAAGTATCTTTAAAGTTTTTCCAGTGAATCTTCTTTTGTCGTTCTCGATTTAACCGTTTGATGGTTTGTTCGACTTCATAGAGACGTGGACGACCAGATATTCCATACTTTTTTAAAGATGGAGAAACAGCTAAGCAGATTGTTTTGTTGGTTCTTTCCGCATCGGCTACCACAAGATTTGTCGTTAAAGGATCTAAGCCTCTTTCCACACATTCAACGGAGGCATAGAACGATTTTAAATCAATTGCGATATAGGTTCTTTGTGCGTTTTCCATCTACTAATAATGATAGCAGTTTTTTCTCTATCTTATTAAGAATCATGTAAAATGGGAGTATGAAAATAGAAGACATGAAAGAAATACCAGTTGATTCAACATATGAGTATCATGGCAGAGTTGTGAATGTTCGCGTGGATCATGCGAAAACACCTAGTGGAGAATTTGTGCACCGAGAAGTTGTGGAACATCCAGGAGGTGTTTGTATTGCGTTAGAAGATAAAGAAGGAAAGTTTTTCCTTGTTTCCCAGTGGCGCTATGCCCAAGAAAGAGTACTCATGGAGTTTCCTGCTGGTAAATTAGAAAAAGGAGAAAACCCAAAGGACGCAATTTTGCGCGAAGTTGAAGAAGAAACAGGGTATCAAGCCGATGGTCTAGAAGAAATAGGAGAGTTTGTGCCAACCGGTGCGTATGGACAAGAAACGGTTCATTTATATTATGCCAAACAGGGGAAATATGTTGGGCAACACTTTGATGAAGACGAAAATATTATCACCACAAAAAAGACATTAGAAGAAATCATAGAGGCAATTATGAATGGAGAAATTATAGATGGAAAAACTTGTGTTCTCGCATTCAAGTTAAAAGAAAGGAAAGAGCGTTATGCCAAAAAAGAAATTAGAACCGATTGTAGTAAATGATTTATTAACGTATCGTTATCCAGAAAATTTACAGTATAGCCCAGACGGAAAAACACTTGCGTTCCATGTGGCTAGACCAGACGAAAAAAAGAATGGATATCGTAGAAGTGTATGGGTATCGCAAAACGGAAACGTTAAACAACTGACGCAAAGTTTAGATGCATCTATTTTAGTATGGAAAGATAATACAACCTTACTTGTGAGAAGAAATACAGAAGAAGCTATAGCGGGCTGTACAGAAGTATTTGAATTATCGATTCATGGTGGTGAAGCAAAACCGGTATATCAATTACCACTTGTTGTACAAGGGATGAAAAAACTAGAAGACGATGTCTACGCTTTTATCGCAAATATTGATGCGCAAGATAAAGACGCATATAAAGATAATGAAGAAACAAGAAAGAAAAAATTAGAAGAACTTAAAAAAGAAGAAGACTATCATGTGGTTGATGAAATTCCATATTGGTTTAATGGAAGAGGATATCTTAATAAAGTTCGTAGTGCTTTATTCCTTCTTACAACCAAAAACAATCAACCTGTTCTAAAACGAATAAGTGATGCATATCAAAATGTATCTTCTTTTGATCAATTAGGAAATACAATCTATTACGTAGGAGAAACCCACAAACGTAAAAAAGGAATCTATAATCGTATTTATTCCTATAACTATAAGACAAATAAAAAAGAGAATATTTTGCGTAAAGATATCTATTCCATTGATGAACTCTTTGTGTTTAATAAGAAAGTATATGTTTGTGCAACAGACATGAAGGAATGTGGAATGGGTCAAACAACCGATATTATGTTAGTGAAGAAAGAAAAACTAGAGAAGGTGATTGATCCACATCGTACATTACATTGTGCAACAGCAGGAGATACGATGTTAGGTGGTGGAAAATCACATGTCGCATTAGAAGATGGTTGGTTAACACTCGCAACAGATGTTGATCATACGGTTGTATGGAAATATGATAAGAATTTTAAGAAAAAAGTAGTATTTGATAAATTAGGTGCGATTTATTTTATGGATGCATGTAAGGATAAGATTGCGATTGCCTTTGAAGACGCAAATGGTCCAACAGAAATCTATGAAATGGATAAAACAGGAAAGAATATAAAGAAGCTTACAAATATCAATGTGGAAGCTGTTAAGGGGAAATATGTTGCGAAACCAAATCCGATTGATTATACCTCTGAAGGTTGGAAATTAAGAGGATGGGTCTTACTTCCAAAAGATTATAATCCAAAAAAGAAATATCCAGCTGTATTAGATGTGCATGGTGGGCCAAGAGCCATCTACTCCCCTATCTTTGTGCATGAGATGCAGGTATGGGCTTCGAAAGGTTATTTTGTATATTTCGGAAACATTGTTGGTAGTGATGGACGAGATGATGAATTTGCGGATTTACGTGGTCGCTATGGAGACATTGATTATAAGAATCTAATGGATTTTACAGATGCAGTATTAAAAAAGTATCCGGCGATTGATCAAAAACGTTTATGTGTAACAGGAGGCTCTTATGGAGGCTTCATGACAAACTGGATTATTGGTCATACCAACCGCTTCTGTTGTGCTGCGAGTCAACGTTCTATCGCAAGTTGGATTTCGATGACCTTCATCGCAGATATTGGTCCATGGTTTGATCAAAATGAATGTGGAATTCCATATAACGCAAGTGCATTAAAACACTTTGATAAATTATGGGAGTATTCGCCATTAAAATATATCGAAGGTGCAAAGACACCAACTCTCTTCATTCATAGCGAAGAGGATTATCGTTGTCCACTACCAGAGGGGATGCAGATGATGCAAGCTCTTGCGTATCAAAACGTTGAAACAAGACTCGTCATCTTCAAAGGAGAAAATCATGAGCTCTCTCGTAGTGGAAAACCACTCCATCGTATTCGCCGTTTAAACGAAATCACCGACTGGTTCACAAAACACACAAAGAAAGGAAGATAAAAATGTCCCTTCAAAAAATAGAAGCTGAAGATTTATTAAAGTTTAAATATCCTTCGAATCTACAATACAATCCATCAGGAAATGTACTAGCTTTTGTGGTTGCGTATGCAGATATAAAGAAGAACACATATAGACGTGATGTTTGGATTTATGAAAATGGAAAAACAAAACAATTAACCGCTTCCCTTGATGCGAGTCTTGTGTGTTGGAAAGATGATGAAACAATAATACTAAATCGTAAAGGAGAAGATGATACAGTTACTACACTATATGAAATGAAGGTCCATGGTGGAGAAGCAAAACCATTTATGAGCTTCCCCTTTCCAATCGGTTCCTTCACATTTGTAGGAAATAAAATCGTATTAACAGGTAGAATCGACGCGAATGATCCAGATGCATATAAAGATCATGAAGAAGTAAGAAAGAAGAAGTTAGAAGAAAAGAAAAAAGAAGAAGACTATCATGTGGTAGATGAAGTTCCATATTGGTATAACGGACAAGGATATATTAATAAAATAAGAAATGCATTATTTATCTACCAAGATGGTTCTTTAAAAAGAATTACATCACGTTATCAAAATGTACAGGAAATACAAGTCATCGATCATAATGTTTATTACACAAGTGAGATCTATACACGTAAACAAACACGTTCCAATCAACTCTATGTATATGATTTAAAAAAGAATCAAAATAAAACAATCTACGGAAAGAAAGATGTATCAATCACCAATCTATTCCAATTAAAAGATGTGTTATATACACAAGTCAGTGATATGCAGATGTATGGAGTAAATGAAACGGGGCATATCATGAAACTTAATAAGAATCATTTTGAATATTGTGTAAATCCAAAACGAAGTCTACATACTACAGCCGCAAGTGATACAACACTTGGTGGTGGTAAACAAAATAGTACTCGTCACGAGCATTGGTATACATTAGCGACAAATGAAGACCATGTGGAAGTGTGGAAGTATAGTTCTAATTTCCGTAAGAGTGTTCTATTTGATAAAGCAGGTTTAATAACTTGTATGGATGTGGGTAAAGATGCAATCGCTCTTGTTTATCAGAGTCCAACCAAACTATGTGAAGTGATTGAAATTTCGCTTGATGGAAAAAAGACAAAACAGATTACACATCTTAATGAAGAAGTACTAAAAGGAAAATATGTTGCGAAACCTGAGGTTGTACAGTATCACTCAACAGGAATGGATTTAAAGGGGTGGGTATTATTACCAGAAAACTTTAATCCAAAGAAGAAATATCCAGCAGTATTAGATGTTCATGGTGGACCACGAGCGATTTATAGTGAAGCGTACTTCCATGAGATGCAGGTGTGGGTATCAAAAGGATTCGTGGTCTTTTTCACCAACATTCGCGGTAGTGATGGAAGAGGAGATGAATTTGCGGATATTCGTGGACTTTATGGAAGTGTCGACTATGAAAATCTAATGGACTTTACGGATGCCGTCTTAAAGAAATATCCAAATATTGATCCCAAGAAATTATGTGAAACAGGAGGATCGTATGGAGGTTTCATGACCAACTGGATAATCGGTCATACCAATCGATTCTGTTGCGCTGCTAGTCAACGCTCCATCGCAAACTGGATATCAAAACTATTTATTTCTGATATTGGTTTATGGTTCAATAGTGATCAACAAGGAGTCAAAGATTTATATCAAGACTATGATATTTTATGGGATCATTCCCCTCTTAAATATGCACAGAATGTAAAGACGCCAACCTTATTCATCCATAGTGATGAAGATTACCGTTGCCCACTTCCAGAAGGGATGCAGATGATGCAAGCGTTAGCCTATCGTAATATTGAAACAAGACTCGTCATCTTCAAAGGTGAAAACCATGAACTCTCTCGTGGTGGAAAACCAACGCATCGTTTACGTCGATTAAATGAAATAACCAATTGGTTTATTAAACATACAAAATAGGAGGAAAAACATATGGTTAAGAAACTAAATCCAATTGAATTAGAAGATATCACAAAGTATCGCTTTCCAGGTAACCTGCAATATTCTCCAGATGGAAAATATCTTGCATTCCATGTTGCGCGCGCAGATGTAAAAAAGAATGACTATCGCCGTGATGTGTATCTTGTAAAAGATGGACATGCAGAACAAGTGACGCATTCTATTGATGCGCAAGTATTATTCTTTGATGATGATACAACATTAGTATTAAGTAGAAAGAACGAAGAAGCACTTCCTCTATCCACTCCTTTATATCGATTAGATGTTACAGGTGGTGAAGCGCAACCTTGGATGAATTTACCTTTCCCATTAGCTAAATTAAAAAAGGTAAAAGATAATCTTTATGTCGCAATCGGAATCATAGACGCAAATGATCCAGATGCATATAAAGATAATGAAGAAACAAGAAAAAAGAAACTAGAAGAACTTAAAAAAGAAGAAGACTATCATGTGGTTGATGAAATTCCATATTGGTTTAATGGGGTGGGATACATCAATAAAAGAAGAAATGCACTATTTGTGGTGGATACTTCGAAAGGATTAGAAGTAAAACGTTTAACAGCTCCATTATTTGATGTGGATGGATTTGACATAGAAGGTAATAAAGTCTATTACACAGGAGACATTCGTAAAAATAATCCAAAAATGTATTCCAAACTATTTGTATATAACGTAAATACAAAGAAAACCGATACGATTTATGGAAAACTTGATCACCGTTTAGGTGAAGTCTTCGTATTAAATGGACAAACCTATATTCACGCAAGTGATATGAAAAAATACGGAATCAATCAAACCGCTGATTTACATAAAGTGACAAAGAATAAATTAGAAAAGAAATATACACCTTCTGTAGGTCTTCATAATAGCGTAGGAACCGATACCATGTTAGGTGGTGGGCAAACAACGTATTGTGATGGAAAATACTACTACACTCTCGCAACCGTAAAAGATCATACAGAACTCTATCGTTTTGATTCTTCTATGAAGAAAAAAGTTCTATTTAATAAACAAGGTGTTGTTCCATTCTTTGCGGTAAGTAAGAATAAGATTGCATTATGTTATCAAGATTATAATCATGTCGCAGAAATCTATGAGATGGATATAAATGGAAATAATCTAAAGAAACTCACAACATTAAATGAAGAAATGTTAAAGGGTAGATATATCGCAAAACCAAATCCAATTCGTTATACATCGGAAGGCGAAACATTAAAAGGTTGGGTGCTACTACCACAAGACTTTAATCCAAGAAAGAAATATCCGGCAGTTCTAGATATTCATGGTGGACCACGTACAGTATATGGAGAAACGTTCTTCCATGAAATGCAGTTATGGGCTGCGAAAGGATTTGTTGTCTTCTTCACCAATATTCGTGGTAGTGATGGTCGAGGTGATAAGTTCGCAGATATCCGCGGGAAATATGGAACGGTTGATTTTAAAAACTTAATGGATTTTACAGATGCCGTTCTTGCGAAGTATCCAAATATCGATAAAAAGAGAATTTGTGAAACAGGAGGATCCTATGGTGGATTTATGTCTAATTGGATTATTGGACATACCAATCGTTTCTGTTGTGTAGCGAGCCAACGTTCCATTTCGAACTGGACAAGCTTTACATTCATGGCTGATATTGGATCTTACTTTGGAAGTGATCAATGTGGTGCGAAATCTCCATTCGATAATGAAGCATTATGGGATCGTTCGCCATTAAAATATGCGAACCAAGTTAAAACACCTACTCTATTCATTCATAGTGATGAAGACTTCCGTTGTCCATTGGCGGAGGGAATGCAGATGATGCAAGCTTTAGCATATCGAAATGTTGAAACAAGACTTGTAGTCTTCAAGGGAGAAAACCATGAACTCTCTCGTGGTGGAAAACCAGTCCATCGTTTACGTAGACTTCAAGAAATTACAGATTGGTTTTTAAAGCACACAAAGAAATAAAAATAAAATAAGAAATAAAAAAGTTGTAGATAGGCCTACAACTTTTTTCGTAAAACACTTGAATGTTGTACCCCTCATCAAGTAGTTTTACATAAGGATATATGAAAAATCATTATTATATTAAAATTTGAATCTGTAAAGTATATGAACTTTATGTGAATTTTAGGTGAATATTTTATATGTCCTTAAGTACCTTGATGAATTCAACGATATAGTCTGCTGTTTTCACTAACATCTCATTTCCCCATTCAGCAGTAGCGTATTTTGGATGATCTGGACCAACCCAACCATTATCTGTCACATTCTTCGTCAATCGACGTACAGGGATATCGACTCCCTTAAAACGGACAGTCGCCATTCCTGAGAAAGGTAAATCTTTAGAAAGTTCTTTTAAAGGAGAATCCTGTATGGCATCATAATCAACTAAATCTTTATTGATAGCCATAATCGCTGCCGTTTCTTCTGCACCACCATGACCGCCATTCCATTTTTCACTTCCATCATACCCTTTCACAAGATCCCAAACCATAATCCACCAATTCATTTGAACTAAGATACAACCTTTCTTTTCAAAATCAACGGATAGACGATCAAGAATTGAATTATTGCCTCCATGACCATTTAAAACCACAAATTTACGAATTCCATTTTGGTATAATCCATCAAGAATTTGATACATCACTTGATAGGTGATTTCTGGACCTAAACTAATTGTTCCTGGAAAAGATGCAAGATAATCCGTATTGCCATATGGCATAGTAGGAACAATAAGTGTATCTGTCTTTTCTTCAATGAAATCTAGAATGCGATTTGGGATGAGAGTATCTGTGCCTAGAGGAAGGTGTTTTCCATGACATTCGATACTTCCAATTGGGACAATCGCAATATCATTTTCTTTGAAGTAAGCTTCTGCTTGTGGCCACGTTACATTTTCTAAACGCATAAATAGTCCTCCTAATTTGTTTTATTTCGATAACAATACAACACGAAGATTGTGTTTAAGATAAATAAAGTAAGTATCATGATGAGAATTGGAGAATAGCTATGTGTATAGTCATAGATATATCCAATTCCAGATGCGGTAATAGAAGAACCGATTGTTCCAAACATACTAAAGGTTGGATATGTCTTACTATAATTTTCTTTTCCAAAGAGATCTTTCGTCATAGTCGCTAGGCCAATATTCGCAACAGAGTAAACAAATCCATAGAAGAAACTTGCGAGATACAACATGATTGGAGAATGAAAAAGAAGAAGAGATATAGTTGAAAAGCAAAGAATCATACAGTGAAGTAAGATAGGACGCTTTGAACCAAAGGTATCAATGAGAATTCCTAAGATAACTTTTCCTGCACTATTCGCAATCATCGCAAGGGATAACATTGTCGCGCCAACTATAGTTGCATATCCATATGCTTGGCCAATACCTGGGAAATGTTGGGTCAAAGATGTGAAACCTACTGCAATAGAAGCAAAGATACAACAAATCACAAAGTATACCTTAGATGTTTCTTTCGTAGATGATATCACTTCATTATCCTGAATCTTTTTATACCCAAATGGTTGGTATCCTTTTGATTCAGGATGAATGGAAGGAAGAAAAAGAATCGCAGGTAAGTTTAAAAGAATCGCTAGGATACCAACCACAAAGAAACCAACTCTCCATCCAGAAATTGTAATGACTTGATTAATAAGGGGAGAGAAAATGGCACCTGAAAGACCACTGAAACTTAAAGCAATACTCATTGCTAAACCAACTCGCTCTTGGAACCAATTATTAATCACAACCGTAATTAGAACGATACCTGTCAATCCAGCCACAAAGCCACGTATCATATGAAGCAAATACATCAAAATCAAAGAATGGGATAATCCCAATAAAATAGAAGTAATGGATATACCAAGCGTACATAGAATGAGCGCGCGCTTTAAATGAGAATCATTAATAAGTTTTGGCATTAACAAGCCACCGAGTGCAGATAAAAGATTGGATAACGTTAAAGTTAAACTAACCGAGCCTCTTAGCGTTTGAAATTCTTCCGCAATTGGTGAAAAGAAAAGACCAGCAATATTGGTGATTAGACCTAAAGAAGTCCCAATCAATCCACACATACTGAGTACAACTAATAAATATACCCCTTTACTGTTATTCATCTTGATATAAATATATAACAGGTTCCTTTATAAAAACTAGATTATTCAGAAAAACTTCAACAATTTGAAAAAATAGTGTGCTAAATTATAAGTAATAGGAGGACTTAATATGGGTCTAAAAGATTTATTTAAAAAACAAGAAAAGGTTGTTGAAGAAGTAAAAGAAGAAGTCAAAGAAACAGCTAAAGAAGTAAAAGAAGCAATTAAACCAGTTGCTTCCTTCAAAGGCGGAAAAGAAGTTTCTGATCGTATTGAACCAGTTGCATCATTCAAAGGTGGACAAGAACTAAAGAATGAAGCAGATCGTATCAAAGCAGAAGCACAAGCAGCAGTAGCTGGCGCAAAAGACAAAGTGAAAGAACTTGAAGAGATTGCGACACGTGTTATCCGTGGCGAGTTCGGAAATGGCGAAGAAAGAAAAGCAGCTCTTGAAAAAGCAGGCTTCAATTATGATGAAGTACAAGCGAAAGTGAACGAAGTTCTAAGTGGTGTTAAAACAACAGCTGAAGCTGCAGCAAAGACGGTTGAAGACATCGCCAAAGAAGTTATCCGTGGTGATTGGGGCAATGGCGAAGAAAGAAAAGCAGCTCTCGAAAAAGCAGGATACAAATTCGAAGAAATCCAAGCGAAAGTGAACGAACTTCTAAAATAATTAAAAACTTCAAATAACCAAAAAGGTGTTGTTTCCTATAATAGCGCAACACCTTTTTTATATCTTCTTCATAATCTCTTTTTGACTATACCCTTTCTTACTATATTCTATAGCCTTTTCTAAGAGTGGGACCGCATAGTCAAGATACATCTTTACTCCTTCACATAAGTAGTATTGTTTTTCGCTATCTTCATTGATTAAGAAACGATCTTTTGGACATCCTCCGTAACATAAAGAAAACCATTTACAGTTTAAACATTGTTTGGATAAATCTGTTTTCTTTTTAAATCCAAAGGATTGTTGAAAAGAGGATTCATGAAGTTTATCTAAAGATGTTTGTAATAAGTTTCCTAGATAATGTTCTTGATTCACAAAATGATCACAAGAAAAGACACTGCCATCTCTTTCAACAACTAGAACATTTCCACATGTTTCTTGAAGCCAACAAACAGTTGATGGTTGTCCCGTCAACATTAATGATGTTTCTGCGAATTGTTGAACATTCAGTTTTCCTAAATCATGATGAATCCATTCCTTAAATATTTCTTTTAAAAATTTTCCATATTGAATCGGTGTAACAGAATCTTCTGTTACATTCCCTTTTAAATCTCTTCTAACTATTGGGATAAATTGAATCCATCCTGTTTGAAGAGAATGGAGTTTGGAATAAACAGCTTTTGCGTTAGTGGCACAATCACTTGTGATTGTACATAAGAGATCAGGTGTTAAACCATAGTCTTTCATTAATTGTAAAGAATGACGCACTCTTTCATAGGTGTCATTTCCTTTATCATCTAAACGATACCGATTATGAACGAATCCAGTTCCATCAATACTAAATCCAATATCAAAGTGGTTCTCTTTTAAAAATTGACACCAATCTTCATCTATTAATAACCCATTGGTTTGAATATTATTCCAACAGTTCATGTCATCTCTTAAATACTTCTTTTGAAGTTTGACAACCTCCTTAAAGAAATCTAAGCCAGCCAAAGTTGGTTCTCCTCCATGCCATGTAAAGGAGACGGTTTTTTCTTTAGAAGAGTTGATGACTTGTTTGATATATTCTTCAAGAACTTCATTGTTCATACGCAATGATGAAAACACCTGGCCACTATCTGCCTTTAAATAGTAACAGTATGAACAACGCATATTACAATACGAACCAACTGGTTTCGCCATCGTTACAAAATGACTCATTTACCCTCCAAGAAAAAAGATGGGAATGCCCATCTTTATTATTTCAAATGTTTTGTGAAGAAGTCTATACACTTATTCCAAGAATCCATGGCCTGTTCTGGACGATACATAGGTTTATCGTAGTACCAGAAACCATGTCCCGCTCCATCATAGCGATGGAAGGTATAGTCTTTGTGGTGTTTCTGGAGTTCTTCTTCAAGTTGGTTAACTTCCTCTGGACTAGGACTATGGTCATCATTTCCAAAGATACCGAGTAATGGGATGGATAATTGTTCTGTATAGGTATGTGGAGAAACGGGACGACTTAAGGTTGCTTTATCTTCAGGTGTCACAACACCTCCACCCCAACAATCCACAACGGCATCAAAACCTTCTACTGTACACGCAGCCAAGAAAGCATGTCGACCTCCCGAACAAGTTCCTACAACGCCAACTTTCCCGTTGGTGCTAGTGTTTGTCTTTAAGAAGTCTAACGCACCTTTCACATCTTTCATGACACTTTCATCTTTGACACCACCTTCATCCATCGCTTTCTTTGCGATTTCTGCGGGTAATCCATGTCCATATCTCTCATAGATATTTGGACACATAACAGCGAAACCATGTTCCGCAAAACGTCTTGCGATTTCACGATACATTTCATCCCATCCAGGCATATGTGGAATTAATACAATTCCAGGATGTTTCCCTTCTTGAAGAGGTCTTGCGTAATACGCATGAATACTGTCACCCTGATCACTTTTCATGGATACAGTTTCCGCAATCATTCCTGTGTATTCATCCGTTTGAAATGAATTCCATGTCATCTGTAAATACCTCCTAAAGTAATTGTATCGAAAAAAGATAGAGTTTTATATAAAATCGTGTACAATAGGGAAATGTGGTTTGACCACCATCAGTAGCGGCTACCTGATGTTAAATAAAATAAGGAGATTATTAGAAAAGTAAAATGAACACAAAAACATTTATGAAAGTGGCGATGATTGCGGCAATCTATACCGTACTATCATTAGTATTAGCGCCACTATCTTACGGGCCAATACAGGTTCGTATTGCGGAAGGATTAACATTATTACCGTTCATCTATCAACCTAGTATTTATGGAGTGACCATTGGTTGTTTCCTGACAAATCTGATTGGGGCAATGATGGGTGCGAATCCAACAGGAATCATCGATTCCGTTGTAGGCACAATCGCAACCTTACTTGCGGCACTTTGTACATATTACTTTAGAAATAGAACGATTAAAGGAGTACCAGTATTAAGTATCTTAAGTCCAGTAATCTTTAATGGAATCATCATTGGGGTTGAATTAGGAATTCTATTATTCCCAGATAATGTCTTAATGGGTTCTATAACATGTGGAATTCAAGTTGCGATTGGAGAACTGATTTCTGTATTAATTGGATATTTCATCATTAAATTTACAAATATAAAGAAAATTTTGGAAGAAGCAGTGTAAAATAAGAATATGAGAAAAGTACTTATGGGATTATTGTTAGTAATATTATTGGCTTTACTGGGAATCGGTTTATATGGCCAATTCACAGGAGCTTTTAATGAGCCTGAACCTACTCCAACCCCAACCCCAATTCCAACTGCTACACCAACGCCAACCCCTACACCAGAACCAACTTTTGATACATCCCAATTTAGTGATACAAATAGTTTATTAATCGTAGCGAATAAGAAACATCGTTTACCGGAAGGATATGAACCAAGTGATTTAGTAAATGCGAATGATCTTGGTGCGCATGGTACAATCGCACCAATGTTAAGACAAGAAGCTGCAGAAGCTCTTGTGCGTATGACAGAAGCGGCCGATCAAGATGGATTATATCTTCAATTTAGTTCTGCATATCGTGACGAGGCGTACCAAGCACGCTTGTATGATGGCTATGTTGCACAATATGGCGTTGAGACAGCAGATGAAATTAGTTCTAGACCTGGCTATTCAGATCATCAAACGGGTTTAGCGTTAGACTTTGTGGAAGGTGGCGGGGCAGACTTCACGGAAGACTTTGAATATACGACAAGTGGACAATGGTTATTAGAACATGCGCATGAATATGGATTTATCTTACGCTATCCAAAAGGAAAAGAAGCAATTACGGGATATAACTATGAGCCATGGCATTATCGTTATATTGGAGTTGATTATGCTACCGAAATATATAACATTGATGTAATGTTGTCGTTTGAAGAATTCTTTGATGTAGAGGGAGGCGACTATGAATAATCAATTAAAGAAATATTGCTTAGCACTATTATCGATTGATTACTCTTTATTTTTGTTTATCCCAAGTGTAGTTTTGTTTGCGGTAATGTTTTTATATGTGAGAAATGGAATTCAAGAATTAGAATATGTGATTATTCTAATTGCCTTATATTTGATTGTTGTTTTAATCCTTTACAATTATCAAAAAATTAAAATTCGAAGAGCATTTAAAAAGATTCAAAATATAAAAGAATATGACAATTGTGCATATCTTGGAAAATCGTTTTTAATTGAGAAACGTTTATTATCCTATCAAAATAAAACAATAAAAGAATTTTATTATGATCAATTAGTAAAAGTGATTTATACAAAAAACAAGAAGAATAAAGATCTACTCGAATGTGTATTTGAAGATGGGAAAGCCGTTTTAGAGACGGGGTCTTTTGGACAAGCACAAAGAACTTGTGCCTTCTTAAAAAACCAGAATCCAAATATAATCTTTGAAGGGATTGAGCCTGAAGGAAATGGCACACTTCAATCTATTGAGTATCCCGAACAAGACAAGAACGTAGAAGCTATTGAAAAAATAGAGCAAAAAGTAGAAGAGAAGGAAAACCTGGATAATGAATAAAACAAAAATGATTAAATTTATAATCAGTTGTTTTATTTCTAGTATCTATATATTTATTGCGATTCCAGTTAATGAAGTTTTAGCAGAAGGAACTATTCGAGACCAATACCAACCAAATATACCATTACCTATAAACTGAATGGTGGAAGTTATGGTGGTAGCAAAGATGATATCAAAGAAGTATATGAAGAAAATACAATGATTAAGATTCATGCGGCTCCATCAAGAGATGGATATAAGTTCTTATATTGGGAAGGTTCATCGTATTATCCAAATGATGATTATAAAGTGACAGAAAATCATACTTTTGTGGCGAAGTGGAAGAAAATAGGTGGAGGTACTGATACAAAATACTTTGTTCCTCCTACGGGCATTGATGATAACTTCAATTTATATATAGTATTACTTTTGGGATCTATTCTATCTTTTGTTTCCTATCTGTTTCTGAAGAAGCGACAAGTATAATACGTTATTCATAAATATTTGGTGGTAGAAACCTACTCTTCTTCAAGAGGAAGAAAGCCACCTTTTCCTTTTTGGATTGCGGTTGCATCATTTCGTGCACGAATGATAACAATTACATATAATTGCCTTTTTTCTTGGTAGTCTAAGTCACAAGTTTTTATGCAAACCCACATTTACATCTTTCTATTCTAAACATTATAATAACAGGGAACCAATCAATGTTAGATGAGAGATTGGAAGAAAAGGAGAGGGTATTTTCTGAAACTCAAATAGTACTTGATTAGATGAGTGCATTAGAATATACCAAGTTTTGTATATATAGATGAATATTTGCCAATTCGGAAATGAAATGGAAGGATTATATAACGATAAGCATTTTATCTCATTGTTTCATCAACAATTCGATTTCCAAAATCAGGAAACAGTTATCAAATTTGC
>JAFWFT010000107.1 GCA_017515505.1 Solobacterium sp. | reverse complement strand
TCTTTTTCAAGGGATTTGTGAATAATTTGCGAATAAAAGATTGTAGGAGGTTGTATGTCTATCTTTTTATTGACTGTTATTTTGTTCTATTTTCTATATCGATATAGTCTTTCTTATGTAGGCTATTCATCGATAAAAAACCTCTATTCCATGATTCTCTTTCTTTTTTTAACGGTCATTCGTCTTTCTATCGGAACTTACCTCATTGAATCAATTCTCCTATATCCTTTCTTCTATTTAGCTTTCTATGTGGATGAAGAATGTGGAGAGATTCCTGATTTATGTTCGATTGGAATTATTTGTATCAGTATTTTCTTTAAGAGAACGCATCTTTTTTCACTCATCATCGTATTTTCAATAGGTAGTATACTTTCCTACTTTAAACTTATTGGTTTTGGAGATATTAAGCTATTTAGTGCGATGGCTTTCTTTATTGGTGAAAAGATTATATATGTTATCTTTGGCTCATCCTATATTGGTTTATTCTATTATTTCATCAAAAAGAAGGAGCGTATCTTTCCTTTTGCTCCTTCGATTGTATGTAGTTTTATTCTTTTGGATTATCTTCTTTTACTAAAGGTAATTTAAACCAGAACGTACTTCCTTCTTTTTCCTTACTAATTACGCCAAATGGTACATCATGTAGTTCAAATATTTGTTTTACAATCGCTAATCCAAGTCCACTCCCTGTCGAAGAACGGGTATGTTCTTTATCAATCTTATAGTATCGATCCCAGATATAAGGAAGACGATCTTCACGGATTCCTTCTCCATAATCTTGCACTTCCAAATACGCAAAGTCATCTACTTGATGAAGTCGTATATCAATTTGATTCTTTCCAGTTGAATAATTTATCGCATTACTCATAAAGTTATTAAAGACTTGTTCGATACGTGCTTCATCCGCATTCACAATCATTTTATCTGGACAATCCACATTGAAAATAAAACCTTCATTTGTACGATAGACTTCATATTTCTTTAATTCGCGATGAATTAAACTACATAAATCGAAAGAAGAACGATGTAGTTCAATCTTCTTTTCTTGTAGTTTTGATAAATCCAATAAATCGTTCACAAGATTCTTTAATCGATACGATTCATCAATAATCACTTGAATATTCTCATCCGTTTTTTCACCAGGTAAATCACGCATCATTTCTCCATATCCACCAATCATGGTAAGTGGAGTCCTTAAATCATGCGATACATTCGCAATTAAATCTCGTTTTGCTTGATCTGCTGCTTGAATATCAATCGAAGCTTGTTTAAGGGTACTGTTTAATTCATGTGCCTCTTTATAACGATTGGTTGATTCATCAATCGAGTACTCTCCACCTGATAAGCTCTTTGCAGCTTGATTAATTTTTATAAGTGGTGTAACAATATTTCGATTGAGAAATAGAGCCAATAATAAGATAAGAATCGCAGTAATGATACTAATATAAATAATTTGTGTTTTTAATGTATTCGTTGTCGCATCAATGGGAGTAATATTCGTATTCACCATGAGTACAATATCTTCATCGTCATCGTCATCTTTCTCGATAATTTTCGTTAAAACAACTTCTCGAATTTCATTGTTTTCTTTTCTATTTGGACGAAAAACACGATCTAAATCTAAAAATTCATCATCATTCTCTTTTGCGAGTCGAATATAATGATCAATTGTATTCTTATCCATTCGATATAAAGCACAACCCATATTTCCAGCAGCTAAGTTTAAATCATCACTTAAAACGCGGATACAAACATCGCTTTCCAATGATGTTTGAAATAACATTTCTGAATAATTATCATCATCTATATATTCTTCTATTTGTTCTGCCGCATTCTTTACGGATTGAATCTTATTCGCTTCATACATGGGCTGTAATAAGACAAGTTCAAAAAACGATAATAAAGAAAGTAATATTACCGCAAATAAGATTAAGTATCTTAATAATTTCCACTTTAAACTAGTTGTCTTTTTCAAAACGATATCCTACTCCTCTTAAAGTGACAATATATTTACTATAATCCCCTAAGTTCTTTCTTAATAATTTCATATGTGTGTCCAATGTGCGATCATCCCCAAAGAAATCATATCCCCAAACATTTTCAAGAATTTGTTCACGGGTAACCGCAATGCCAATATTCTTTACTAAATACACTAATAAATCATATTCTTTTGGAGATAATTGAACTCTTTCTCCATTCATTTTAACTGTACGAGCACTATAATCAATTTGTAAGCCATCCAATTGGAAGATATCATGATCCCCTTCCGTTTGTGTTCGTTTTAAAATGGCGTGTATACGCATCATGAGTTCTTTCGAAAAGAAAGGTTTTACAACATAATCATCTACCCCTATATCAAACCCATGAACACGATCATATTCTTCTCCTAACGCACTTAACATAATAAAAGGTAAATTAGGATGCATTTTCTTAATCTCTTTTACAGCAGAGAATCCATCTAAATTTGGCATCATTACATCCATAAGGACAATATCATAATGATTATCTTTACAAAGTTGAACAGCTTCTAAACCATCTTTGGCTTCGAAAACTTCAAACCCTTCATACTCTGCATATTTACGAATCATTTCTCTAATCTTTTGTTCGTCATCAACAATTAATACTTTTGCCATATAGATACCCTCCACATTTTTTATCTTATCTATATAAAGTGAACATTATGTGAACATTCTCTAAAGTTTTTCAATACATGCAATTGCATCCTCTAATTCAGAAACATCTAAATCTTCAATCATTCCTTGATCAGATGCAAGGGCATGTTCTTGTTTAAGAGGGATTCTACCTAATACTGGTAAATCATATTTTTTAGCCACTTCATCAATATGAGACGTTCCAAAAACATGAATCTTTTTACCGCAATCAGGACACTCCACATAGGACATGTTTTCTACTAAACCCAAAATAGGAACTGACATCATTGATGCCATATTGATTGCCTTTTCAACAACCATAGAAACAAGATCTTGTGGAGATGTGACCACAATAATTCCATTAAGTGGTAACGATTGAAAGATGGTTAAAGGAACATCCGAGGTTCCTGGAGGCATATCCACAAACATATAATCGACATGATCCCAGAAGACTTCTTGATAGAATTGTTTTATGATTCCAGATACGAGTTGGCCTCTCCAAATAACAGGTTTTTCATCTTCTTCTAATAACATATTCATAGAGACAACTTGTATACCACTTTTCGTAATCGCAGGCATCATAAGTTCTCCATCACCCATTGCCTTTTGTGTGATTCCAAAGACTTTCCCCATACTAGGTCCGGTGATATCACCATCTAATATCGCAGTACGATATCCTTTCTTCTGCATCTTACAAGCTAAAGAAGATGTCACAAACGATTTACCAACACCACATTTACCAGATACAATTCCAATCATGTGTTTGATACTCGAACGTTCATGTGGTTTAATTAAAAAACTTTCAATCATTAAAATTCACCTCACATATTATCATATCAAAAAATAGGCGAATTCTTTCGCCTATTCTCATTAGATTACATCTTTTCCATCAATTAAGACTTTGACACATTTTGAACTTACTTCAAATGGATCTCCATCATAGAATACAATATCTGCATCCTTACCTACCTTTAAGGATCCTACACGTGAATCAATTCCAACATGTTTTGCAGGATTGATTGTGATTGCCTTTAAAGCCTCATATGGATCCATTCCAGCTTGTACAGCCAAGGAAGCACAAAGTGGTAAGTATTGTTGAGGAATAACAGGAGCATCTGTCACAATGGATACCATACATCCTTTACGATTTAAGAGATTTGGGGTTGTCCAAGATTTATGACGTAATTCAATCTTACTCGCATGTGTTAAGGTTGGACCAACTGCCATTGGAATATCCTTATGTTTCGCTAACTCATCTGCAATTAAATGACCTTCTGTCACATGTTCTAAAGTTAGTTTTAAATCAAACTCTTTCGCAATTCGAATCGCTGTTAAGATATCATTGGCTTGATGAGCATGAACTTTTAGTGGAATTTCCTTTTTTAGAACAGGAATCATAGCTTCACACTTGAAGTCAAATCCAGGCATCTTTGTGACATCTCCATTTGCGGCTTCTTTACGAGCTAGATAGTCTTTCGCTTTCAGAATCATATTACGCATATGACCAGCTGTGGACATACGAGCATAGTTATCTTTATCTTTGTAGACGCGTTTTGGATTTTCACCAAGTGCACATTTCATCGCTATTGGATCTTTCACAATCATATCATCCACACATTTACCATATGTCTTTACCGCAATCCAAGTTCCTCCAATCGCATTGGAACTACCTTGTCCTGTCGCAACACAAGTAACCCCCGCTTTACGTGCTTGTTCAACGGTTTCATCTAATGGATTAAAACTATCAATGGCACGAAGTTGAGGTGTTAGATTATCATTCATTTCATTATAATCTTGTCCTTCAAACCCCATTCCATAACCATCAAGTCCTAAATGAGAGTGCGCATCAATAAAACCTGGATAAATATTTAATCCTTTTGCATCATAAACCTTTAGTTTCGAAGTCTTAGGTTTCTTAACCTTCGCACCAATCGCAACAATCTTACCCCCATCGACTAAGATTTCACCTTTATAAGGTGTCTTCTTAACCATGTCATGAATCAAACCATTCTTAATTAGTAACATACGCAATCTCCTTTATTAAATATGAGGTTCAATTTCAGGTGGAATCGGACATTCATATTTTTGTCCATCCATCCGTTCATTAAATTCTTGTTTCGCTTTTTCGACAAGGTCAGGATTCTCAATGAGTTTTTCACAAGCTTTCGCTAATACTTCACTTGCGGTAAACATTCCTTTCATCGCAATATCCGATTTTCCTTGCGCTACCCATTGCCAAGAGTGGGCACCTGCACCATAACTATAACATGCCGTATTTAACATGGTTGTTGGAACAACCCACCTAACATCCCCTACATCTGTCGAACCCATATAACAATATTCAGAATGAACATTCTCAACAATATAGTTACAGATAGGAGAAGACTTCATATTCTCTAAAAGTTTCTTTTTATCTTTCACGGTTTCATCAATCATATCTAAAGAATATTTAGTTTCATAACTATCTTTAAACTTTTGTGCATATTCCAAATCTTCTTTTGTATATTCTGGAACACCAACTTCCTTAAAGGATTCTTCCATGACATCTTCTAAAACATAATTCGGTATTGTATTCGAAAGTGCTTCAATGAATTCAACTTCAAGTGTCGTATCTGTCATTAATGCTGCGCCTTTTGCGATATTAACCACACGATCATACAACGCTTTACATTTTGGATTTGTCGTGGAACGTACAAAGTATTTTACTTCTGCTTCTGCTTGAACAACATTTGGAGATACGCCACCGGAATTGGTAATCGCATAGTGAATGCGATCTGAACTCTCCATATGTTCTCTTAAATAATTAGCCCCAATATCGGTTAATTCAACAGCATCGAGCGCACTTCTTCCTTCTTCTGGTGCCGCTGCTGCATGTGCAGAACGACCATGAAATTTAAAAGCTAAATGATAACAAGATTGACTACTTCCTGCAGCCACTTGATGAACCGTACTTGGATGCCAAGCTAACGCAATATCCACATCATCAAAGACACCATCTCTTGCCATATAGACTTTCCCAGAACCACTTTCTTCAGCTGGACAGCCATACACACGAATAGTTCCTTCATGCCCTGTTTTTTCTAAATAATCTTTCATGAGTAAACCGGCACCAATACAACCCGTACCAAGTAAATGATGTCCACATCCATGGCCCATTTCACAATGATTTGGAGAATACTCTGCAACATCCGCTTCTTGTCCTAGCCCATATAACGCATCAAATTCACCAAGTAAAGCAATCACTGGTTTCCCATGACCAAAAGAAGCACAGTATCCTGTCTTCGTATTAGCAATATTTTCAACCACTTCAAAACCATGTTTCTTTAAGAAATCTACTTGGATTCTACTACTTTCAAATTCTTCAAAACCTGGCTCTGGATGTTCCCAGACAGCACAAGCAACTTCTCTTAAACCTTTTTCATATTCATTTTTCATCATTATTACCTCTTCTTAGGATCTAAGGCTTGGTTCAAACCATCTCCGATAAAATTCAACGCTAACATCGTTAAACAGATTGCCATAACTGGCCAAACCATTTGGAGAGGTTGTGTCATCATGATGGCACGTGCATCATTCGCCATGGTGCCCCAAGAAGCCATTGGAATACTAATACCAATACCAACGAAAGAAAGAAATGCTTCCGTAAAGATAGCATTTGGTACCATTAAAGTTGTATTAACGATAATAGGACCAATCGAATTCTTAACTAAATGTTTGAATAGAATTCGTGTATCAGAAGCTCCAATGACACGAGCTGCCAAGGCATATTCTTGTTCTTTTTGAGCCATGACTTGAGCACGAACTTGTCTTGCTAAACCTACCCACGAACTAATACAAATCGCAAGTAATACGGAGAAGATATTCGATCCAAAGATTAACATAATCAAAATGACGTATAGCAACGTTGGAACCGAATAAATAATATCAACAATTCGCATAAGAATCATATCGAAGTTTCCACCAATGTATCCACATAAGCCACCCCAAATAATCCCAATGACTAAGTTAATTGCGGCAGCCGCAAATCCAACCGACAAAGAAATCCGTGCGCCATACATAACACGAATAAAGATATCTCTACCAAACTTATCGGTTCCAAACCAGTGATCTAAACATGGGCCAACATTCGTATTCGATAAGTCTTGTGCATCATAACTATATCTTGAGAACATTGGAATAAAGATGGCAGCTAAAATCATAATAATAATAAATACCAATGATACAACCGCAAGTTTATTCTTCTTAAATTGAAACCATACATCTTGAAAGTAAGAACGAGATTTCATCGCAATGAATTCATTATTCTTTTCATCTTCTGGTAATTTCTCAAACGCATTTTCAGGAAGTTCAAGATTTGTATTATCTTCTAATTTTACATTTTCAACCATTTCACTCATCCTCTTATCCTCCTTACTTTAAACGAATCCGTGGATCAATCATCGCACTAATAATATCCGTTAAGATATTTGCGATGATAACTAAAGATCCATATAGAACCGTTAATGCCATAATTAATGTGTAATCTCTACCCGATACACTACTAACGAATTCAGAACCAATACCTGGAATTGTAAACATACTTTCAACAACGAAAGAACCTGTTAATAAAGTCGCAAGTAATGGACCTGCATATGTTACAACTGGAATAACCGCATTCTTTAACGCATGTTTAAAGATAACACGACGATATGGAGTTCCCTTTGATAAAGCAAGTGTCATATAGTCTTGTCTCATTTCTTCTGTTAAAGAGCTACGAGTTAAACGAGAAATCATCGCAACTGGAGATAAAGCTAGTGCTAAGGAAGGCATAATAAAGTGTTTCCAAGATTTTAACCCCATAATTGGTAAAATCTTTAAATGCACCCCAAATACATACATTAAGAATAATGCGAATAAGAAACTTGGAACACTAACTCCAATCGTCGCAACAAAGGCAGATAATCCTTGAATCCAAGCTTTCTTAGAGAAAGCAGATACAGCACCTAATAAAATACCAATCACAATCGCCACAATAAATGCGGATAAACCAATTTTAGCGGTATAAGGTAACCCATTTGAAATAATCGTTACAATTGGAACCCCTTTACGTGCCATTGAATTACCAAAATTACCACTAAAGAAGTTCTTTAAATAGGTTCCATATTGAACTATTATAGGTTGATCCAGTTGATAAGCTTTTATGATTTGTTCTTTAACTTCAGCTGAAACTCCTTGCATTTCTCCTGCAAATGGAGAACCTGGAATCAAATGCATCAAGAAGAAAGTTATCGTCATTAATGCAAACAAAGTTACTACACCGACTAATAATCTCTTAATGATATATTTAAACATTATTTCTTTCCTCCCTTCTTGATATATAAGTTAAACCAATCATGCATTTCTTTTAATCGACGTATACGATGTCTTGGTCTACCTGTTCGAGATAAACTATGATTCTCTTTTTCGAATAATACCATTCTAGATGGTACATGGAAGTATTTCATAGCTGTAAACATTTCTAATCCTTGACTAACAGGAACATTATAATCTTCTAATGAATGTATGAATAGAATTGGCGTTTTCGCATTACATGCATACTTTAATGGTGATTGATCCCACATCTTCTGCATATCACTCCAAGGTGTCGCTTGCATTTCATTTGAATCAAAGGTGACACCTATTTCACTTGTTCCAAAATCAGAAACCCAATTTGATACTGAACGTTGTGAAGCAATTGCTTTAAACCGATCTGTATGACCTTCAATCCAGTTACACATGAATCCGCCATAGGATCCTCCAAGAACACCAAGTTTCTTTTCATTAATATTTGGATATTTCTTTAAGACATGGTCTGTAAAATCCATTAAGTCTTTATAATCGATATCCCCATATTTACCTCGAATATCCGCAAATGAATCCCCATATCCTTCACTACCTCTAGGGTTACAGAAGAATACAAAGTAACCTTCTGAAGCAAATGTCTGCATCTCATGGAAGAAGACATCACTATACGCAGCTCGAGGTCCTCCATGTATTTCTAATAAACCTGGATATTTTTTCTTACTTGAATAATCCTTCGGTTTCAAAACCCATCCATCAATCTTTATTCCATCTTGATTCACAAATGGAACATACTCACATTTCGCAATATATTTCTTCTTCATAAACTCTGCATTGAATACTTTACAAGCTTTTAATTTCGAAGATTTATATTGATATAAAACATTTAATTCATTCGGTTTATTACCAATAAAAATAAACTGTTTACCATCCGTATCAAACCCATTCATCGCTCCAACAAAGTTTACAACCT
>JAFWFT010000106.1 GCA_017515505.1 Solobacterium sp. | reverse complement strand
TTATGCACTTCTATATGGAATTCCTTCATTAATCATCTATGGTTATTTTACCAAACAAGGTTTTTTATACTATTTGATTTCGATTATCTCATTTCTGTTTTTTCCTCTTATTCCAATGGTTCTATCTTCTTTAATTGGATATTTTATTAAACGAGTATCGGAAGGAAAGAAATATTCAAATTTAATAAATAATGCTTTATCAGTGATTGTTGTTGTGGCTATTATGACAATCAGTTTTACATCAGGCAACACACAAATGAGCGATGCCTTAATTCGTTTAGAAGAATATGTATCCTATATCCCTTCGTTAAAACTTTTTGTGGAGGGTATTCGATATCAAAATCTTCTACAACTTTCTTTCTTTATTGTGATTAGTATCATTGTCTTTATCGTATTCATTAAAGTTTTCTCTACGAAGATTTTAATGGTATCTGCTTTAGGAAACCAAGGGTATCATGAAAAGAACTTTAAACTTAAAAAAACAGATTCCCAAGCACCTATGTTTGCGTTAATGAAACGAGAAGCGAAACGATATTTTTCGAACTTTAATTATGTCATGAATACTGCGATGGGGATTATATTTGTGTGGATATTTGTGTTTTATTTATTATTCAATCCAACTGTATTTCAATCTCTCCCAATTCGACAATATGAATCTGATTTTATTCCACCTGCCTTACTTGGCTGTGCATTTTTCTTTTGTATTTCTTCAACAACTTCCACTTCGATTTCTCTGGAAGGAAAAACCTTATGGATTCTTAAATCATTTCCCTTAAAAGTTAAAGAGATTTTTACAAGTAAAGTCTTATTTAATGTTTTACTGCTTATAGTACCAATTATTCCTGCCCTATGTATAATCGCTTTTCTTTTGAATATTTCTTGGGTAGGATTACTATTAAGTATTTTATATGTATGTAGTATTTCATTATTTGTAGGATTCTTTGGATTAGTGATGAACCTAAAGTTTCCAAAACTTGAATTTGATCGAGAAATTGAAGTTATCAAACAGTCTCTTTCGGTTTTCCTGATGATGATGTTTGGGATTTTAGTGGCATTACTCGTATTTGGGCTTTATTTCTTTTTAACTTTATCTTTCCATTTGGATGGATATCATGCGTTTAGTTGTATTATTGTTCTTCTTTTCATGTTAGATGGAATTCTATTATTCTTGTTGAAGAATTGGGGTGTAAATCGGTTTTAGAACTATAGACCAGCGAGTATCTTTATGATAAAATCAATATCGTTCGAGAAAGGAGGTCATCATAAATGAGAGAACAATATACATATAAACCAACTGGTGTATGCTCAAAGGAAATGATCTTTGAACTCGAAGACGGTGTGATTCAAGATTTACAGGTAATTGGAGGTTGTAATGGAAACCTCAAAGGAATCTCTGCTTTAGTAAAAGGGCAGATGATTCAAGATGTTGTGAATCGTTTAGAGGGAATTCAATGTGGGATAAAGCAAACCTCTTGTCCAGATCAAATCGCAAAAGCATTAAAGAGCTATATGACCAGTCACTAAATGACTGGTTCTTTTTTAGGAAAGGAATTCATGAAAAGTATTCGATTTTTAAAACGGTATTTAAAAGGAAACTATCTAAGAGCTATTGGGATGGTTATTTTTGCGTTAGTAGCGGTTAGTTTAAATCTTATTTCTCCATTAATTCTTTCCTATTTTATTGATTATGTGATTGACCAACAACCTATCACATCTCCAATCACACAAAAAGTATTTGATTTCTTAGGTGGAGTTCCATATTTGAGGACTCATTTATGGGTTGGGGCTTTACTTATTATTGGGGTATATACGTTATTGGCGATTACTTTATTTTTACGACAATACCTGAGTGGAAAAATGTCAGAGAATATTGTTTATCGTCTTAGAAATGATTTATTTAGACATATTCAACGACTTCCATATAGTTATTTTGGAAAGAAGAAGACAGGAGAGCTAATCCAGCGTTGTACAAGTGATGTTGATCAAATTCGAAGATTTACAGGAAACCAACTCCAACAACTGATTCGCTCCATCACATTAGTTCTTTTTGCATTAACGATTTTATCTCGTATTCATCAAGGGTTAACACTACGGGCAGTAATCTTAATGCCAATCTTACTTTTTTATGCCTATTTCTTCTTTAAAAAGAATCAAAAAGTATTTCGAGAAATGGATGAATCTGAAGAGCGCTTTACTGCTATGGCGCAAGAGAATCTTGCGGGAATTCGAGTGGTTAAAGCATTTGGAAGAGAAAAATATGAAGTGGATCGTTTTGAAAAACATAACCAGGAATTACGTGGAAATGTGTTTCGGATGATGAAATTATTGAGTATGTATTGGTCAACATCCGATGTGATTAGTATGTGTCAGATGTTGATTGTCTTATTTTCTGGTATCTCCTTATGTCGGAATGGGGAATTATCGATTGGTAGTTTCTTCTTGTTTGTGAATTATGAAGGGAATATGTTATGGCCATTACGTCAATTAGGTAGAATCTTAGCTGATTTTGGCAAATGTGGAGTTTCGATACAGCGCTTAGAAGAAATCTTGGAAGAGAAAGAAGAGGATTTAGAAAGTGGAAAAGAACCTGTATTACATGGAGCTATTCAATTTGATCATGTTTCTTTTCGATATCCAGATGGCAAAGATGATGTGCTAGATAATGTAAGTTTTGAAGTGAAACCTGGAGAAACAATTGCGATCATTGGTCCAACCGGTTCTGGTAAATCTTCGTTGGTTCATTTATTAACAAGTTTATATGATTACCAAAAAGGTTCTATTAAGCTAGATGGTGTTGAATTAAGAGAGATTAATAAGAAATACTTACGTAAACATGTGGGCATTGTCTTACAAGAACCTTTCTTATTCTCAAAATCTATTTATGAGAATATTCATTTAAGTAATCCATCTTCTACAAAAGAAGATGTTGAAAAAGCTGCTGAAACTGCCGCAATTCATTCCGTTATTGAATCATTTGATGCAGGATATGACACATTAGTTGGTGAAAAAGGAGTTACTTTATCGGGCGGTCAAAAGCAGAGGATTGCGATTGCGAGAACCGTCTTAAATGATAATCAAATTTTAATCTTTGATGATTCTTTAAGTGCAGTGGATTCAGAAACAGATGCACAAATTCGTAAAGCCTTACAAACCTTACAACAAGGTGTGACAACTATTATCATTACACAACGTGTTAATTCCGCTAAAGATGCAGATTGTATCTTTGTATTAGAGAATGGAAAGATTACCCAACAAGGAAGCCATGAAGAATTAGTGAATGAAGATGGTTTATACGCTCGTGTTAACCATATTCAATCTTCATATATTTTGGAGGAACGTCATGACAACGAGACGATTTGAGGAAAAAGACTATAACACGGACTCGTTAGATTTTAGTATCTGGCGTCGTATCTTTAAGATACTAATCGTCCATAAGAAACGTTTAATCATTATCTTTGTATTAAACATTTTCGTTGCGTTCTTTGATACAATGATTCCTTTCTTAAATAAGATTGCGATTGATACATTTGCGAGTGGGAAAGGAACCCCACAACAATTAAAATTCTTTGGGATTATCTTTGTGATAGGTTCGATCCTACAAGGAATCTTAATTTATATTTATTTCTATCAAGCATCAAAGTTAGAAACGGATACATCTTATGGGTTACGTAAACAATTATTTGAGAAACTACAATCCTTATCCTATTCCTTCTTTGATGTAACACCTGCTGGTTGGTTAATCTCACGTTTAACAAGTGATATTGCACGTCTTGCGGAAATCTTATCATGGTCCTTAATGGATTTTGGTTGGGGATTAATGATGATGATTGGGGTTATTGTGGTCATGTTTATGACGAATGTGAAATTGGCATTATTGGTTTTAATGGTTGTGCCTTTCTTAGCGTGGGCCGCAAGATACTTTAATATTCGTATTTTAAAGAATTACCGAGATGTACGTAAGATTAATTCAAAGATTACCAATGGTTTTAGTGAAGGTATCTCAGGTGCACAAACCACTAAGACTTTGGTTCTTGAAGAACATAATCTAGAAGAGTTTAATAAAGATACAAGTGAAATGCGAAAAGCTTCGATTCGTGCAATTTCTTTATCTTCCCTTTTATATCCAATGGTGATGTGGATGAGTAGTTTTTCCATCGCAGCTTTATTAATGGTTGGAGGACATGACTTATTAATTGGGGTGATTGAATTTGGAACCCTTGTTATGTTTACGCAATATGCCCAACAATTCTTTGATCCACTTAATCAAATTGCATCATTAGCTGCCGAACTACAAATGGCTCAAGCGAGTGCAGAACGCGTTTTAGGCCTTCTTGAAGAAGAAGTGAAAATAGTAGATCGTGAAGATGTAATTGAAAAATATGGCACAATCTTCGATCCTAAAGAAGAAAACTATGAATCTATAAAAGGGGATATTACTTTTGAACATGTAGGATTTCATTACATTGAAAATGAAGAAGTATTAAACGATTTTAATTTAGAAGTGAAAGCAGGCGAAACGATTGCTTTAGTTGGTGAAACAGGCTCTGGTAAGAGTACGATTGTCAATTTATTATGTCGTTTTTATGAACCGACAAGTGGAACTATTAAGATTGATGGAGTTGATTATAAAGAGCGCTCTTTAGGATGGCTTCATAGTCAACTCGGGTATGTTTTACAGTCTCCCCATCTCTTTAGTGGAACGATTAAAGAGAACGTCATGTTTGGAAACCTAAATGCGAGTGATGAAGAAGTTGAAGAAGCATGTAAGATGGTGAATGCGCATGAATTTATTATGAAGTTTGAAAAGGGATATGAGACTGAAGTTGGTGAAGGGGGAAGTCGTTTGTCGACTGGTCAAAAACAGATGATTTCGTTCGCTCGTGCAATCATCGCAAAACCGAAGATTTATGTCTTAGATGAAGCAACTTCATCGGTTGATACAGAAACAGAAAAGATTATTCAAGATACGATTGAACATGTGATGAAAGGTTGTACATCTTTTGTGGTTGCCCATCGATTATCGACAATTGTGAATGCGGATAAGATTTTAGTGATTCGAAATGGTAAAATAATAGAAATGGGTAAGCATGAAGAATTGATGAAGAAGAAGGGGTATTATCATCGTCTTTATACAAACCAATTTACAGAACGTTTAGAAACAGAGATTATGGGAGAAAAGAAGGAAGAAGAATGGAATTAGCGATTATTATAATGACAATTATTCTTGATCAAATCAGTAAATATTGGATTCAGATGAATCCTTCTTTACATTCTCATATCGAAATCATTCCTAACTTTCTTTATATTACCTATGTAAAGAATACAGGGGCTGCGTGGAGTATGTTGTCTAATCAGACATTATTCTTAATTATTATTTCAATTATTGAAACGATAGTCTTAATTTATTTCTTAGTGAAAT
>JAFWFT010000008.1 GCA_017515505.1 Solobacterium sp. | reverse complement strand
GATAACGACCTCACGTGTAGGTTGTTGAAGAAGAGGAAGAAGAAACCGATGAAGAGCCTGTCGTTAAGAAAACTCCAAAGAAGAAGAGAAAATTCTCGCTCTTCGGTAGAAAGAAAGAAAAAGAAGAAGATGTAATTGAAGTGCTCGAAGAAGAAAGCGCTGATATTAAACTTCCGAAGAATAAAAAGAAGGTAAATACGAATCCAAGTTATCCTGGACAAGAATCTGTAAATGAGATTATTGAAAAGGAAGAAGTAATCGATACAACTCCTCATCGTATGAGTGCGGAAGAAGTGAAACGTCTAAGAGAAGAGAGTATTAAGAAATATTCAAGTAATAAAGATGGTAAATCTGCAAAGAAAACAACAGAAGATACAACAGGTTATACGACAAAATTAGATTTAAATAAGATTGAGAATCTAACGGATCGTTTAGATCAAGCTTTGAATAAGATGAATCCAATCCGTAATGATGATGCGGATGATACCTCTAATAAAGGAGGTGATTCTAAATGAGCGAGCAAAACAAGAGAACAAATTTAGAACAAGTTGAAGGCAATAAAACGGAACTTGCGAATCGTATTGCGAGTCAAAGTAAAAAGGTAGCAAACTCTTACCAATACATTGAAGATTTTATTCTTCGTATTGTACGTTGGTTTTCAACTTTATTAGATCAAACGGTATTTAATAGAAAGTACACAAAGCTTATTTCCTTAGTACTTGCGATTCTTTTATATGTCGCTGTGAACTATAATTCGATGGCATCTGTTCTTACAACCACATTAAACTACAATAAAGACTTATATGATGTGACGGTAACGGCGAAATATAATACAGATACATTTGAATTAAGTGGTTTACCAACAAGCGCAAATGTACATATTACAGGAGATGCATCTAGTGTCACAACTGCCGCAAATGCAAGAGGTGTCGTTGTGGCAGATTTAGAAGGATTAACAGAAGGAACACATGAAGTAAAACTCACGACCGAGGGATATGGAGATAGTGTTAATGTAACTGTGGAACCTTCCGTCGCAATGATTACTTTAAAGAAGAAGACAACCCAACAATTTGATATTTCTTTTGATTTCATTAATCAATCAAAGATGGATTTAATCTATAGTGTTGGAACACCAGTTTTTGATAACACAAAAGTTAATGTTAGAGCCTCAAAAGACACATTAGACTCCATAGCATTTGTTAAAGCGTTAATTGATGTAAGTGGACAAACAGCTGACTTTACACAAGAAGCGACTCTTGTGGCATATGATTCAAAAGGGCAACCTGTTAATGCGAGAATCGTTCCAGAAACAGTAACTGTTACTGTTCCTGTAACCTCTCCAAATAAAACAGTGCCAATTGAGATAGAAGTAACAGGTAGTATTCCTGATGGACAAGCCATTTCTTCCATCGATATGGATCAACAAACAGTCACAATCTATGGTTCTGAAACCGTATTAGGACAAATTGATCGTGTCGTTGTAACATTAAATGCATCTACCATCACAAAAGATTCTACATTGTTACGTCCGATTACATTACCAAATGGTGTTAACTCTAGTAATATTAATCAAATTACGATGAACGTAAAACTTGCGGAAGGGACTTCCAAGACAGTTGAAAACGTTAAAATCAACTATAAAAATAACATCAATAACTATAAAGCTTCACAACCAGAAAATAAAACAACCACATCTGTAACTGTATTTGGTACTGCAGAGAATATTGAAAAGATTACGGCAGATGATATTTCTGTTTATGTTGATATGAAGGATGCGAAACCAGGTCTTATGGACTTCCCACTACAAATTGATCAACCTGAGGGAGGCCTTGTAAGATATTCACTTGTTGAATCAACGTATCAATTAAATGTATTAGGGGAACAGAACCCAGATACAGATAATGAAAACGGGGGAGAGGTTAACAATGGATAATAAGTACTTTGGAACAGATGGTATTCGTGGTAAAGCGAATGATGTTTTGACTGCGGATAGAGCGTTTATAGTAGGGAGATATCTTGGTTGGTATTTCAGTAAAGAAAAGAAACAAAATATTGTCATTGGAAAAGACACACGTTTATCTAGCAGTATGTTAGAAAGCGCATTAGCAGCAGGCATCACATCAGAAGGTTGTAATGCTTACTTGGTTGGCACTTGTCCAACACCTGCGATTTCTTATCTTGTACAAAATGAAGACTTCGCATGTGGAGCGATGATTTCGGCGAGTCATAATCCATTCTATGATAATGGCATTAAAATATTTTCTAAAGATGGATTGAAATTATCTGCGGATGTGGAAGCACTCATTGAAGAATACATCGATGGGAAAGTATCGTTAGATTACAAAATGGATGATGCGATTGGAACGGTGGTTCCATATGAAAAAGGTTTAGAAGATTATTTATCTTGGGTCAAGAAAACATTCCCATATGATTTATCTGGTTACAAATTGGCGGTTGATTGTGCAAATGGATCTAGCAGTGTTTCTGCACAAAATGTTTTAGAGGCACTTGGCGCAACATGTACAATTATTAATAACACACCAGACGGAATCAATATCAATACGAAATGTGGTTCTACGCACCCAGAGGCTCTTCAAGAGCTTGTGAAAAATGGAAATTATGATTTGGGTTTGGCATTTGATGGCGATGCGGATCGTATGATTATGGTTGCTCCAAATGGGGAACTAATCACAGGTGATCATGTCCTTTATGTATGTGGTAAACATTTCCGTGATCAAGGAAGACTCAATAATAATACGATTGTTACAACGGTTATGGCGAACCTCGGATTGTTTATCGCTCTTGAAAAAGAGAATATTAAGGTTGCTCAAACAAAAGTTGGCGACAAATATGTATTTGAACAAATGGTGCAAGAAGACGATATTGTTGGTGGCGAACAATCGGGGCATATTATCTTTAAAGAATACGAAAAAACAGGAGATGGCTTAGTTACTGCTTTAGAGTATCTAGGCATTATGAAAGAGACAGAAAAAGATGCCGTTTCTCTTTATGATGGTCTAAAGATTTATCCACAATTATTAATAAATGTTCGTGTTAAAGATAAAGATGAAGCAATGCAAGATAGTGAAGTAAAAGAAGCGATTGAACAAGTAAATGAAACACTGAAAGGAAACGGACGATTACTTGTACGTCCAAGTGGAACAGAGCCTCTTGTTCGTGTCATGGCAGAAGCAGAAACAGATGATATTTGCGCACGTGAAGTGGGTAAAATTGTCGCAATTGTAAAAGAAAAGTTTGGAATAGAATAAAACGCAACATCATACGAAACTTGTAAGACACAAGAAAAAAGTCATATTGAATTCTCGCAGAGTTTACACTCTCACAGATCTTCAATCTGACTTTTTTAGAATTGTCTACTCTCGTAAGTCTTATTTTTTTAAATCAATTGTTACGTGATTACCATCATATTTAAATCGCTTCATATTTCCACCAATCAGGCTTTGTGCTTCCTCTGGCAGTGATTGGATGACGGAATCTAATCCAGATTGATTATAATAATCTATAAACTCTGGCATTCTGCCTGCGAAAGTATATAGGTTTTCTTCTCCTTTTAATTCTAGAAGTGCTTTCTTTGTTTTTTCATCTAAGAAATCATAATCCACTCTTGAATAGAGTCGGCTAGTTGAAGCTTCTTTGAAGAAGACTTCTGCGTTTGTTTTGAAATCTGTAAAGAAGGGATCCTTAATACGATTTTTCTTTGCCCAACTTTCAACATCGACACGTTCTGTATCATATTGAATATGATTTTCTTCAATCCATTGGAGAATGCCATATTGGTGAGGATTAATCATATAAGAACTTGTCATAATATCCATGATGGTTCCTGCATCTCTTTCAACGGGTTTATAGTACTGCACATGGGTGTGACCACATAAGTTAATTGGAACATCATACGTTGTGAGCAAATCTGTTAATGAACGGAAATTATCAATTTGGTAATTATCACTGTCAACCATTGAAGCCATGGTGTGATGTGTAGCAGTAATGACTTGTGCACCTTTTGAAGAAGCCTCTTTAAGAACTTCCTCAATCCATTCCATTTGTTCGGGACGGATTCTACCACCTGCCGAAGCAGAATATACGGTATTTTCTTCATACTTACACGTGTCAAGCATTAATAACCAACATTTATCATTTAATACATAAACATAACTCAATGAGTTTTCATCTTCAAGATAGGCGTCTTGATAACCGCAATTGATATAGATGTTTCTAAAATCGTCTTTAGAAGTGGCCTTTGTATAAGTTAATGGATCGGTTGAGTAGTTATATGCCCCAGGGCTTTCAATATCATGATTGCCTGGTATGACAAGAGGTTGAATACCTGCCTTTTTAAGCTTTTCTAACTGTTTAGCGAATGATTCATGAGAATAGTATTCCCCATTGAATGAGATATCTCCAGTTACTAATACCGCATCAGGTTTTTCTCTTAAGCAAGTATCAATAAAAGCATCCATCAACTCATTACAATATTGCGTTAATCGACCATCTGCATGTTTTAAAACCATCTCATCAAATAAAGGGCCATTCATTAAAGATGAATCTAAATAATGAGTATCAGTAATCACGAAAAGGAGATGTTCATTGTCTGGACGCAATGCTTTTTCCTCTGAACAACCAAATATTGTACAGGATAGTAAAGCTAGAAGCAGTATTTTCTTCGTCATTTTAAATATTATAAACATTTTTATATAAACCTACAATGACATTGCTACATGAAGAATGATAAAATGAATAGTATGAAAAAAGTAATTGCGATTGTCGAAGATGAAAAAGATCTTAATGAACTTGTAAAAAGATATTTAGAAAAGGAAGGATATGAAGTTCATTCCTATCTAACTTTTGATGAGGCATTTATTCATACCAATGATGGAGATGTTCACTTATGGATACTAGATATCATGTTGGGGGATAAAAGTGGTTTTGATTTAATTGAAGAAATCCGTAGAAATAATCCAGATGTTCCGGTTATCTTTATGTCTGCAAGCGATAAAGAATTTGATCGTATCATAGGATTAGAAAAGGGAAGTGATGATTATATCCCAAAACCTTTTTCTCCCAAAGAATTAGTATTACGAGTTAATAATATTATTCGTAGGACATATAAAGATGAAAACAATACACGACTTAAAGTGGATGGATATGAGATTGATGAATATCAAAGAAGTGTGTATGTGGATGGAAACATGATTGATTTAACAACCAAAGAGTTTGAATTATTAATGTTATTTGTGAAGAATCGTGGTACTGCGATGAATCGTGATGAAATATTAAATCGAGTTTGGGATACAAACTATTATGGAAATGATCGTGTCGTAGATGACACACTTAGGCGTTTAAGAAAGAAGTTACCAAACTTATCAATCCATACAATTTATGGATTTGGATATAGGCTAGGTTAATGAAACGAATTTATCTGTGGTTAAGAGAATTATCTTTATCGCAACAATTAATAACGATTTCTTTTCTCGTTATCATGATTTTTTCGCTATTTTTAGTAAGCATTTTATTTCCGCAGATTACTTTTTTTACGGAAAATGAAATGTTCCGCATCCTTCATGTATCGCAAGAAAGTACTGCATATTATTTAGAAGAAAACCCAAATAAACTTCCTTCTTCACCAATTGGAGAGTCTACTGGCATCGTGCAAGGTGTCTATGTAGTTGGTCAAGATGAAATCATTGGCTTAGGAGGAGGCACTTTTAGTGTTGAAGAAACCCTTCAAATCATTGAAGAAATTGAAAGTGGACAAGTTTCATCCACGAAAGACTATCAATTCATAGAAGGAAATAATCGTAACACAGATAAAGTCTTATATACCATTTCGCCTTTAAAGGATGGTAGATATTTAATCTCCAAGCTTCCTTCATCCTATGAAGATTCTTTTCGAAATGCAATTACAAATAATGTTGTAAGTGTAAATATCTTAGTAGCGTTAATCTTATTCTTGTTTTTGACGATTTGGATTGCGACTCTCATTCATCCATTAAACCAAATTAAAAACTATATTGATAAATTGAGAAAGGATGAAGAAGCCACTCTTAATGTTGATCGTCATGATGAAATTGGAGAAGTGGCAGATGCATTAAGGGATATGGAAGAAGCCCTCAATAAACAAAATCGTGAGAAACAAGAGATGATTCAAAATATCTCACACGATTTAAAAACACCTATCGCAACGATTCGCTCCTATGGAGAAAGCATTAAGGACGGTGTTTACCCATATGGGACCTTAGAAAAATCAATTGATGTTATTGTGGAACACGCAGATCGATTGGATAAAAAAGTACGTAGCTTGATTGCATTAAATAAAATGGATTATTTATTAGATGATTGCCCAGAAGGAGATACTTTAAATATGGCTGAAGTCATTGATAAAGTATTACTTGCCTTAAAAGTCATTCGTCCTGAGATTGAATTTATACAGGATGTCGATAGAAATGTGCATTTTCATGGCGAAGAGGAGCCATGGCGGATAGTGGTCGAAAACTTAGTGGATAATGCTTTACGTTATGCGAAAAGTAAAATTATAATCGCTCTACATGAAGATGAATTATATGTTGAAAATGATGGGAAGAGTATTCCGCAAGAACATATGAACAAACTCTTTTTTCCATATGAAAAAGGGACAGATGGACAGTTTGGTTTAGGCTTATCGATTGTGCATAAAGTAGTTTCAACCTATGGCTATCATGTAGAAGCGGAAAACCTTCAAAATGCAGTACGATTTAGGATTTATAGAGAAGTCAGCAAAAAAGAAAAGAAAGCGCGTGACAAAGAGAAAAGGGCACGTGATAAAGAAATAAAAAAGGAAAGTAAAAAGAAGAAAAAATAAATGTTAACTTGTTAGGGGTTTTCTTGTAAAATAAGACAGTATGACAGAATTTGGTATATATAAACAAGTAAATACTGCATTTCGCCATACTGGAGAAGGACAAGATGTTATTCTTCTTCATGGATGGGGACAGAATATGGAAATGATGGAAAAAATAGAAGATCATCTTTCCACAAGTTTTTCTGTTTATAATTTAGATTTCCCTGGGTTTGGTGAAAGTGATAATCCACCTGTTAGTTGGGGTGTTCCAGATTATGTGGAATTCTTAGAAGATTTCATTAAAGCCAATCAGATTGATAATCCAATTTTAATTGGACATTCTTTTGGTTGTCGTGTCGCACTTCGTTATGCAGCATTACATCCAATAAAGAAGATGGTTTTAACAGGGGCTGCAGGAATTAAGCCAAAACAAACAACAGCTCAAAAAATGAAAGTGATGATCTATAAAACAGGGAAATGGTTTTTAAAGTTAATTGGAAATGAAGAAAAGTTAAAAGAACTACAAAATAAAAGTGGATCAGAGGATTATCGTAATGCACAAGGTGTGATGCGAGAAACATTCGTTAAAGTTGTGAATGATGATGTGAAAGAAATCTTAAAAGATGTGACGTGTCCTGTGTTATTAGTGTGGGGAGAATATGATGATGCAGTCCCTTTAGAAGTTGGAAAAATGATGGAACAAGAATTGCCAGATGCTGGTTTAGCGATATTTGAAAAAGATAATCATTTTGCTTATTGGAATCAAAGTGAGAGATTTAATCGCGTATTAGATGTGTTCTTACAAGAGGAGAAACAATAAGTATGGTTACAGTATTTAAAGTTATTTATTATATTGTGTTAATATTTGCGACGCTTATTCCAATGAAGCATGCTTTACATATGTTCCAGCAGAATCGTTATGAATTAAGACGATATCTGTTATGGATCAAAGAGAATATCGTAGGTGGATTTCGCAGAGCTTTAATACCTGCATTGATTATTTGTGCAGTTGCCTTCGCATGTACACAATTAAGTACGGAACATGTCTTATATGTTTCTTTAATAATTGCGATATTACTTGCGATTGGTCTCATTTATCGTGAAACAAAAGCACAATACATTAAGCCTCTTGTATATACTGGAAGAGTAAAAAGACTAATTATCGTGATGGCGATTTTATACTTATGTATTCAAGCTATCTTGCTTTATTTATTCCGCCGTTTAAATATCTGGTATATGCTAGCTTTTTCTTACTTTGGGCCATGGGCATTAATCTTTCCTGGCGCAATCATTACGGCACCAATAGAACATGCCGCAAAGCAATGGTATATCAATGATGCAAAACGAATTCTTAATGAGCATAATGATTTAGTGACGATTGGCATTACTGGTAGTTATGGAAAAACAACGACGAAGAATGTTGTAAATGCAGTTCTAGGTGAACACTTCAATACGCTCATGACGCCAGCATCCTACAACACTCCAATGGGCATTACTCGTACGATTCGAGAAATGTTAAAGCCAATTCATAAAGTCTTTGTTTGTGAAATGGGAGCGGATCACGTCGGAGATATTACGGAACTAATGGAATTTGTGAAACCTTCGATTGGTGTGGTTACTTCGATTGGCCCACAACACTTAACAACCTTTAAAACACAAGAGAATATTATTCATGAAAAGATGCAGGTAATTGAGTTACTTCCAAAAGATGGACTTGGGGTTCTTAATTATGACAATGAATTCATTCGAGAATATACAATTAAGAATACAACTCCTATTGTCACTTATGGCATTCGTAATCATGATGTAGATTATTACGCAGATGAAATACAATTCAGTGAAAGTGGAACGAGATTTACACTCGTTTATAATGATGGAAGAATTCCGTTTGAAACAAAGTTGCTTGGTGAATTAAATATTTTAAATATTTTATCTGCGATTGCGATTGCACATTATCTAAATGTTGATTGGGCAACCATCCAAAGAGCGATTAAACAAATGAAACAGGTTGAACATCGTCTTGAACTCAAAAAAATTAATGGCTATACATTTATTGATGATGCTTTCAATGCAAATCCAAGTGGGGCGAAGATGGCACTAGATGTTTTGGCCCATATGAAGGGAAAACGCTTCATTATTACACCAGGCATGATTGAATTAGGAGAAAAGAAAGAAGAATTAAATGAAACATTTGGTAAACAAATGTTAAATAAGGTAGATGAAGTATTGCTTGTTGGTGCACATCAAGTTGAACCAATCTATCGTGGACTTGAAGAAGTGGGATTTGATATGTCACATGTTCATGTGGTAGATACTGTTAAAGAAGCCTTTGCATATGTCTATCAAAATGCGACAGAAGAGGATGTTATCTTACTGGAAAATGATCTACCGGATGCATTCAGTCATTAAGTATAAAAAAACGTATCTAAGATACGTTTTTTTTTAACTCATGGAGCGAGTGAAGGGAATTGAACCCTCGTGTCCACCTTGGCAAGGTGGCGTTCTACCATTGAACTACACTCGCAATGGCGGTTCCGACGAGGATCGAACTCGCGATCTCCTCCGTGACAGGGAGGCATGTTAGCCACTACACCACGGAACCACATTTGGCGAAGAAGGTGGGATTTGAACCCACGCGCCGGTCACCCGGCCTATGCCCTTAGCAGGGGCACCTCTTCAACCACTTGAGTACTTCTTCAGTTGATTTATGTGCACCGCCTTTTTACAGTGCTTTATAAATATACCATAGGAAAAAATGAAAGGCAAGTTTTTCCTTGCCTTTCTCTCAACCTTTTAGCGAATGCTTGCTTCTAATGCGATATTCATCATTCCGGTGAATGATCTTTCTCTTTCTTCTGCAGTTGTCTTTTCTGGATAAACGAAGCTATCGGAAATCGTTAATAGACAAGCTGCATTCTTTCCTAATACATTTGCGTTATGGAAGAGAGCGAAACTTTCCATTTCAACAGCGATACATTTACGTTTATTCACAACAGTATCTAGATAATCAGAGTTTTGACGATAGAAGACATCACTACTATGAATAATACCTTTATGTATTGGCATTTTAAGATGCTTTGCAGCAGCGATAATCTTTTTATTGAGTTCTGGAGTAGGACGTAAAACACTTTTTTGTTTAGTTCCACTTTGTGTTTTTGCGTAACTTGACTCTGAATATGCACCTGTTGCTAGAACGATATCATAGAGTTTTAAATCTGGAGTATACCCACCAGCAGATCCTATACGAATGATATTTTCTACACCAAATTCAGAATAGAGTTCATACGAGTAAATACCAATACTTGGCATTCCCATTCCAGATGCCATGACAGAGACTGGTTTTCCTTTGTACTTTCCAGTATAACCATAGACATTACGGATAGATGTGACTAATTGAACATCATCTAGGAATGTATCCGCAATGAATTGTGCGCGGAGTGGATCTCCAGGCATTAATACAGTTTTTGCGAAATGGCCGAGTTCGGCACCAATGTGAGGAGTTGCCATAAATAATTACCTTCTTTCTTTATTGTTTTACACCTTTTGCACTTTGGCTGTTAAAGTTTTCTAGAATATTTGTTTCATATGAGAATACCATACGTGTTTTTCTACGTTCTCTTTCTAATGCAAGTTCAACTAAATAATCCATAAGTTTTGAGAAGGAAACATTTGTTTCTTTCCACAAATAGAACGCAAGAGAACCTGGAATGGTATTAATCTCATTGATATAAACCGTATTTGTTTCCGCATCCATCATGAAGTCAATTCGACATACACCACTTGCTCCTAATAATTGGAATGCTTTACGTGCGAGTTCTTGAATCTCTTTTGTTTTTTCTTCACTGATAGGTGCAGGAACAATTCTTGCAGTACTTGCCATACCTTGACTGCTTTTAGAAGATTTCCCGCTTTGGATATATTTATTTTTAAAGTCTAGGAATTCGGTTTGTTCACCATGGCCGACTTCTTCAAGTGTGCTAACCATGATGTTGTGAGTATCTCCTAATACAGAACAGTTAATTTCACGCATTGGTTTAACAACTTTTTCAGTGATTATTTTTTCATCATATTGACGTGCTTCTTCAAAACATTGGCGATATTCATCATCGTTGTGCGCGATAGAAATACCAACACTTGAACCTGTACGTGCAGGTTTTAAAATAACAGGATATATTAATTTGCGAACTTTTGTGAGTACACCAACTGGATCTTCATCCATTTCTTTTGCGTAGACCCAGAACCAATTTGTGATAGGAAGTCCTGCATCATGGAAGATGTGTTTTTGAAGAACTTTATCTTGTCCAACAGATGCTGAGAAAATATCACATCCTGCATAAGGTATCTTTAACATTTCTAGATATCCTTGAATAGTTCCATCTTCCCCGTTTGTTCCATGCATAACTGGAATCGCAACATCAATCATTCCCAAAGACTTTTTGCCAAATAAGGAATGTTTGACAGGAACAATCTCAAATACATTATCATGATTCACGATTGTTATTTGAGGGACTTGTTGAGTTAGATGATCCAAATCCTTATAAATATCCATCTGTGTTAATGAAGGATCGTAGTATAGTTTTTGACTCTTTGAAACATAGATTGGAATCACATTGTATTTATCTTTATCAAGAGCTTCCATTGCTTGATGGGCTGAGATAATACTAACTTCATGTTCTACGGATTCACCACCGAAAAATACTGCTACATTTAATTTCATAATATCGATCTCCACCATATATTATAACCGAAAAGTAACCCAACCGTGTTAGAATAAATAATATATGAAAAAAGCATTGGTTTTATCAGGTGGGGGCATGAGAGGTTCCTACCAAAATGGGGCTATTAAAGCCTTACGGGAAATAGGAAAGGCAGATTTTGATATCGTTACAGGGTCTTCTATAGGAGCTTTGAATGGTTTTTTATTTGTGCAAGGAGATTTTGATGTCATGGATAACTTGTGGCATACGGTTAACCAAGAAATGGTTATTAAGGGAGCGATGTCGACAGATTTTAATCTTGAGACTTGGTTTCATCAAAGAGGTCGTATAAAATCCTTTGTGAATAACTATATAAAGGATGGAGGAATAGATATTTCGCCATTCTTAGAATTATTAAAAAAGGTTTATAATCCAAAGAAGTTTTTTGATAGTCCAATTGATTTTGGTTGTGTAACAGCCGAATTTCCAAAATATGAACCTGTTTTTGTGACAAAAGAGATGATGAAAGAAGATGGATACGATTGGCTTGTTTCAACAGCGAGTCCATATCCTGCATTCCCAGTTCATGAATTTAAGGGAAAGGGATATGTTGATGGGTTTTACAATGATAATTTACCAATCAATTTTGCGTATCAATTAGGGGCGGATGAAATTGTCGCAATTGATCTCAACATGGACCCTGTTCATCCAAACTATATTGATCGAGCAGGGATTATCTATATTTATCCACATGAACAAACAGGCCATTTATTGAGCTTTGACCGTGAGATGATGAATCATATGGAAGTGATAGGCTACAACGATATGATGAAGGCTTTTGGAAAGTATCATGGGATTAAATACACATTTAAGAATTGGAAAAAACCGAAATACTTTAATCGCTTTATTCGTAATATCTTGATGATTGAAAATAGAATTAGCAACAATTCGCTCATAGATTCATTAAAAGGGTATGACTACATAGAAGATGAAGTTGCGAAAGAATTAAAAAAGAAAGATGTTACAGATGATGAATTATTCTTCGGAATCTTGGATCGTTTAATGACAATGTGCACATTTGATAGTGAAAAAGTATATACATATCAACAAGTGCGTGATGCGATTTGTGTTATCTTTAAAGATTGCGTAGATGAAAACTTTGAATATGATCCTAGGGCTTTAGATCGTGCAAAATTAAGTGATTATATTTCATCATTAGATGGAAAAGCAATTATTGAAAAGATTGTGCATCATTACTTCTATCCACAACATGAAATTCCAGAAAATCTCATATATAGGTTCTATCCATTTGAGTGTGGAATTGCGGAATTATTGATACAAATGTTAGAAGAGTTAGGGGCAGAATAATGGAAAAGATAGCGAAATTTGAAAAAGTAAGTTGGGAACAATTCTTAAAGGATTATCAATCCACTTTTCCTAATCTAAAAGAAGAAGATATTCAAAGGATTTATAAAGAGATTACATTACCAAAAAGAGCGACCACTGGTTCTGCGGGATATGATTTCTTCGCGCCAATAAACGTACAGATTGAACCTGGACAAGAGTGTTTAATTCCTACAGGTATTCGTGTGAAAATGCAGGAAAACTATGTCCTAATGATATTTCCACGTAGTTCCTTAGGATTTAAGTATCGTTTACAATTGAATAATACAGTTGGAATTATTGATAGTGATTATTATAACGCAAAGAATGAGGGACATATCTTTTGTAAATTAACAAATGATACGCATCAAGATAAGATTGTAGAAGTGGAAAAGGGTGCTGGTATGGTACAAGGTATCTTTGTGCCATTTGGAATTACCACGGATGATGAAGTAACAAGTGAACGTGTTGGTGGATTTGGTAGTACAACAAAATAGAAAGAGGCATACATGTTAGAACATATTAAAAAAATATTTGAGGAAGAGCCAATTCCCACTTCTGTAAAAGAGAAGATGGAAGAGCTTAAAAGGCAAGGGAAAGAAGTGCCAGATGATGAATTAATTAAACGGCCTTCTCATATTGAAGGTATTCGTCAAGCAGGTTTTATTAATACTGCTGTATTAGATGAGGTTGGAAAACAGATTCATGTTGGAATGAGTACACAAGAAATTGATGATATCGTTAGTTCTTTTACAAAGAATGCGAATGCGATTTGTGCACCACTTCATTATGAAGGCTATCCAAAAAGTGTTTGTACATCCATTAACCAAGAAGTTTGCCATGGAATTCCAAGCCGTTTCAAAAAACTCCATGATGGAGATATCGTCAATGTCGATTGTACAACCATCTATAATGGCTATTATGCGGATGCTTCGAGAATGTTTATGGTAGGAAATGTATCAGAATCTAGAAGAAAACTTGTTGAAGAAACAAAGAAGTGTTTAGAGATTGGAATGAAAGCTGCGAAACCTTGGGCAACCGTAGGAGATATTGGATACGCAATTAGCGAATACGCGCATTCCAAAGGATATGGTGTTGTACGTGAACTTGGAGGACATGGAGTTGGGATCGACTTCCATGAAGATCCTTTTGTGAGTCATATCGCAAAGAAAAACACAGGTATGGTTCTTGTTCCAGGCATGGTTTTGACGATTGAACCGATGATTAATGCAGGTAAAGCAGGTGTTTTATTAGATGCATATAATGATTGGACTGTTTATACTGTAGATGGGAAAGATAGTGCACAGTGGGAACATACTATTGTGATTACAGATACAGGATGTGAAGTTTTAACTTATTAAAGTAGAAGAGGTAGCTTATGAACAATATGATTTATATTACCGGTCATAAACACCCAGATTCAGATTCAATTTGTTCCGCAATCACCTATGCGAACTTATTGAAACTACAAAATAAAGAATCTATGGCGTGTCGACAAGGCCCATTAAATGAAGAAACAAAGTTTATTTTAAAAAGGTTTCATCAAGAGAATCCATTACTATTAACAGATGCAAGAACGATGTTGATGGATATTGATTTGGATGAACCAACTTTAATATCGAAGAATGCGACGGTTCATCATGCGTGGCACGTTATGTTAAGGACACAGAATAGATCCTTATTTGTCATTGATGATGATGGATATTTATGTGGTGTTTGTACAACATCTAATTTATCTGCGTACCGTTTAAGAACCGTTGATGGTATTGATACTTTAATGTCTTATGCGAAATTAGATGATATTGCGCATACAATTGGTGGAACGGTTATTTGTGAACCAAAGGATTTTAAAACGAATGGTGTTATTAATATCATCACATTAGATGGACAAGAGGCAAAAGTATACAACCTACAAAACAGTATTTGTATTATGTCGAGTGGTGTTGATAAACAAAAAACACTCATCAAAGAAGGTGTAAAATGCTTGGTTATTACTTGTGGTGTCATTGCGGAACCAGAAGTGATTCAACTTGCTAGAGAAAACAATTGTGCCATCATTGAAACAAGAGATAATTCTATGCACACCGCACAAGCAATTACCGAATCTTACCCAATCGAATATGTTATGACAAAGAATATTATTTCGTTTCAAAACATTGAGTATGTCAGTGATGTGGCTGCAAAAATGACAAAGTCTCGTGTACGAAGTTATCCGGTTCTTGATGAAGAAGGACGTGTTGTAGGGGCGGTCAGCCGATATCATACACTCAATTATTCTCGTCGTAAATTTGTGTTGGTGGATCATAGTGCGAAGAACCAATCGATTAATCACGTTGATGAAGCAGAGATTATCGCTATTATTGATCATCATCATATTGGTGATATTACAACCGATTATCCAATTACATATCGAAATGTGAAATGTGGATGTACATGTACAATTATTGCAAATCTATATAAGGAATATGGATTTGAACCAGATTCAGATATGGCAGGATTACTATTGTCCGCAATTATTTCAGATACACTTTACTTTAAATCCGCTACGACAACACAGATGGATCGAGATGCGGTTAGTTGGCTTGTGAAACTAGCAAAGATTGATAATTTAGATGAGTACGCAAGAGAAATGTTAAATGCTTCGATTTCTTTAAAAGATGCTTCACCAAAAGATATCCTAGGAAGAGATCTTAAGTATTATGAGATTAATAAGTATAAGTTTGCGATAGGGCAAACAAACTATAGTCACATGGAAGATGTTCAAAAGATTCTTCCACAATTTCGTGAATACTTAGCGCAAGAACAAGAACGTCAGAATCTTGATTTACTTGTTATGTTATTTACAGATGTCATGGGAGAAGGTAGTATCTTTGTTCACTATGGTCCATTATCATATGCGGTAGGAGAAGTCATTGAAACAACCTTTGACGAGCACTATGGCTTTGATAGTACGATCATTTCTAGAAAACAACAACTACTTCCAAAACTATCACAATTAATTAAACTTATAAGGAAAAAATGAAAAAACTTTGGGATTTATTTATTACATGGTTTAAGATGGGAGCCTTCACCTTTGGTGGAGGTTATGCTATGTTACCGATGATTCAAAAAGAAGTAATCGAAAAACATCATTGGGCAACCGAAGATGATATCATGGATTACTACGCAATTGGACAAGTGACACCAGGAATCATCGCAGTTAATACTGCAACTTTTGTGGGTTATGATGTTGCGGGTGTCATAGGTGGTATTGTAGCAACCTTAGGTGTGATTGCACCATCTTTAATTATTATTTCAATTATTGCAGGGCTCATCACTAATTTTTCAGAACTTGAAATTGTACAACATGCGCTAAAGGGTATCCAGGTTGCGGTATGTGTACTCATGTTTCATGCGATTTTAAATCTTTTTAAAAAAGGAGTGAAATCAATCCTAACGTTTTTCATTTTCTTGTTTTCTTTTTTATTAGCTTATTTTACTTCAATTCCTACAATGATACTTGTTATACTTGCAGGAGTCGTTGGTTATGTATTAACTATTCTCAATAAGAAAGAAGGGACTTCTTCATGAATACATTCTTATTGATGTGTTTAGAATTCTTTAAAACGGGATTATTTGCGGTTGGTGGAGGTTTAGCGACTATTCCATTCCTTAAAGAAATAGCTATGAAATATGGCTGGTTCACGATTGAAACATTAACCACAATGATTGCGGTAAGTGAATCAACACCAGGACCAATTGGGGTCAATATGTCGACGTATGTAGGCTATACAATGTTTGGGATACCAGGCGCAATTGGGGCAACACTTTCTCTTGTTGCGCCAAGTGTTATCATCATTTGTGCCATCGCAAAACTACTAAAATCTTTTAAAGATTCTCCAATCGTACAAGGTATTTTCAATGGTTTAAGACCTGCCGTGGTGGGATTTATCCTTTCTGCAATCATCAGCATTTACTTAAACTCTTTATTTCATGTTGAAGCATATGGAAATTGGACACAATTCTTTAACTGGAAGGCAATTCTATTATTCTGTGGTTTACTTGGATTTTCGTATTGGAAGCCCAAACTGCACCCGATAGTGATGATTGCCATTGCTGCAACTATTGGGATTGTATTTCAATTATAAAAACATGGTGATTCTACCATGTTTTCATAGAAGTGGTGTGCTCAATGGGAATCGAACCCACAACCTTCAGATTCGGAATCTGATGCGCTATCCAGTTGCGCCATGAGCACTTGAGCAGTGTTTATATTATCATAAGGAGGTAGATTTTCAAACATGGAAACAGAAGAAAATGAAATAAAACTAATTGCGTGTGATGTGGATAATACAATAATCACACCAGGAACAGATCGAATTTCAAAACGCTTAAAAGAGTGTTTTCATAAAGCAATTGAGAAAGATATTTTAGTATTCGTGAATACAGGAAGACACTATACGTTCCTACAACCATCACTATTTGATGATTTACCGATGGAATGCATTGGAACAATCAATGGAGGATGTCTAGTGGATCGAGAAGGAAATGTTTTAGCAAAACATCCAATGTCTTTAGAAACAATGAATCATATTATAGAGTTTTCAAGGGAGTATGATATTGGATTAGGTTTTAAATTTGAAGATGCGGTTGTGACGTATCATAATTATGATAAGTTTATTGAAGGATATACAAAAGGCAAAGAAAGAGAAACGAAACTCGTTATTAATGATGATGAAACGAAAACACATCATTTAACATATGGATTACCACTGGGTGTATTCTTCGTTTGTGATGAGGATTCCTTATTCCCACATGTGAATGAGATACCAGAAATATCCATTGCGTGGAGTCATCGCGATGGTTTTGATGCCTTCTTAAAGAATGTGAATAAAGCAGCTGTTATTGAAGAAGTTCTTGAAAGAAAAGGATGGACTTGGGATAATGTGATTGGCTTTGGGGATGCAGAAAATGACATACCTTTTATCCAAAAAGCGAAGATTGGTGTTGTTGTAGGGAATGCGAAAGACAATGTGAAAGCATATGCAGATTATGTTACAGATACATGTCCAAATGATGGAGTAGCAAAAGCATTAGAAGAATTGCATATTATATAAAAATCAAGTTAACACAACTTGATTTTTACATGACTCTTTTTGTTCCGTGATAGGTTACTGCCATAAATCCAGGACCTACATGGGCAGCGATAACTGGACCTAAGGTATTAATCGTAATAGTAGCGTTTTCTAATTCTGGATACGTTTCTTTAATTAATTCTCTAAAACCTAAAGCATCTTCATAATCATCTGCTTGGATAATTGCGATTTCTTCAAGAGCAGAATATTCAGCTAAATCATCTTTCATGGATTCCACTAATGCATGAAGACATTTTTTTCTTCCATGAACTTTACTAAATGCGACGAGTTTCCCTTCATTTGTGACATAGAGTAAAGGTTTAATGCTTAGTAGTGTTCCAACCATAGCAGATGCATTGGATAAACGACCTCCTTTTCTTAACCATTGTAAGTCATCAACCATAAAGCGATGAATATATTCCTTTTTATGATTCTCACCCCATGAGACAACTTCTTCAAAGGATTTACCCTCTTCTTTTAATAAGACAAGTTGTTTCACTAATAATCCTAATGGAACTGTGATACAGAAGGAATCGATAAAATGGAACTTTTGGTTTGGGTATTTTGGAAGGATATCTTCCATCGCACTTTCTGCATTCGCAATCGAGTTTGAGATTGCACGTGACATATCCACAAAGATAACATCTTTTCCTGTCTCTAATAAACTCTTAAAGAAATCATAATACGCAAATCTAGATATTTGTGATGTACTTGGCATCTTTCCTTCACGCATTGCTTTATAGATATTGATACGACTTTCTTCGGTACAATCATCCACCATGATTTCTTCATCAATTGAATATGTATATGAGATAAAAGGGACATTGTGTTCCTTCATATAATCAGCTGATAAGTCAGAAGTTGATACGGTTGCGATAATAAAATCGTTCATAAAAAAGACCCCCTTAGCCTTGACATTATATCGAAGAATTAGGGGGTTTGTAAATTAGAATCCTCTTTCATCAAAGTGCATGGTTTCTAATATTTCTTGTTTAAAATCATTATAGCAATCGTGTTGTATGGCATTTCTTGCATCTTCCATGAGTTTAATTAAAAAGCGTACATTGTGAATGGATAATAATCTTGTGCCAAATCCTTCATCCGTTCTTTTTAAATGATTGAGATAAGCACGTGTATAATTCTTACAGCAATAGCAATCACATTTTGAATCTAATGGTCTAAAATCATTTTTGTAGATTGCCTTTTTAATATTAATTCTTCCTTCACTTGTCATTAAGGTTCCATGTCTAGCTAAACGTGTTGGAAGAACGCAATCACACATATCGATATTTAATGAAATTGCCTCTAATAAATCATTGACTGCGCCAACTCCCATTAGGTATCTAGGTTTCTCATAAGGAAGATTCTTAACAGAATAACCAACCATTCGTACCATCGTTTCTTTATCTTCCCCAACAGAGGTTCCACCAATCGCATATCCAGGAAAATCCATTTCCACAAGTTTCTCGGCACAATAGGTTCTTAAATCTTCATAGTCACCACCTTGGACGATACCAAAAATCGCTTGTGCATCAGGGTGTTTATTAGCTTGTTTGCCACGTTCTGCCCAACGTAAAGTTCGTTCCATTGATTCTTTTGCGTATTCATATGTAGCAGGATAAGGAATGCATTCATCAAATGACATGATGATATCTGCCCCGATACTATTTTGAATTTCAATAGATTTTTCAGGTGACAAGAATAAAGTGTCTCCATTTAAGTTTGACTTAAAGGTGACACCTTCTTCACTGATTCTTCTTGAATCAGCAAGGGAAAACACTTGAAAGCCACCACTATCTGTAAGCATAGGTCCACGATAGTTCATAAACTTGTGGACTCCACCTGCTTGTTCTAGAATTTCTGGACCAGGACGTAGCCATAGATGATACGTATTCGCTAAAACGACACCAGCCCCTAATTCATATAGTTCTTCCGGAGAAAGGAATTTAACGGTTGCTTGCGTTCCAACTGGCATAAACATTGGGGTTACTACATCCCCATGTGGTGTATGTAAGATGCCGGTACGGGCACCAGATTGTTTGCATACATGTGTCACTTCAAATGAGATTGGATATTTCATGTGTTTATTATATCACGTGATATAATATCAAGTATGAGATCACAAATGATAAAGGTCAAAAACTTGCCTGAGGAATGCTTGAATGCTCCTAAGGTAAGTGTGAAACCAAAAGTCTTATTATTTGCGTTATTAATCATTGGTATCTTAATCATGATTTTTTATCCATACTATGCAGTGATGGGAATTTGTTTAAGCATCATTGCGGCTTTTTGTTTAGTAGCCTTACCAGATCATAACTTAGTGAAATTCACCAAAGATTATATTGTCTTATTCAATGTTCGGGATCGTAGTATGTGTATGATGATCTATTGGGATGAAATTGTTAACTGGCAATATGAATGGCATGGTTCTAATGATTTGCTTGTGATTTCATTAGTTGATGGTAGTACACAAACAGTTGAAATGTTTTCGAAAACTTCAATTGCATCCTATATGAATGTATATGCGCCAGGCAAAGAAATTAAGACAACAAGAAGAAAAGAGGGAATACAATGACAATTGTGGATAAGAAAAAAGTAGAAGAGTGCCAAAAGGCAAGACTCAAAGAAAAAGAATATGATGATTTATCTATGATTTTTACGATGTTTGCAGACAGCACTCGTTTAAAGATCATGAATGCATTATTCACAAATGAGTTGTGTGTTGGAGATATTGCTATGGTTGTGGAAATGTCTCCTTCTGCCGTGAGTCATCAACTCGCAAGTTTGAAAAAGACAAAACTAGTACGCACTCGTAAAATAGGAAAACGTGTTTATTACTCAATGGCAGATGAACATATCATTAATATTTATCGGATGGCGTATGAACATATCAATGAAAACGAATGAAGATAACAGCGATTGATTTTGAAACTGCGAATCGAAACCCTGCCAGTGTTTGTGCAGTAGGGATTTCAACTTTAGAAGATGGTGCCATCGAAGAAGGACTTGAAACTCTGATTTTACCAGAAAAGAATGTTGGCTATTTTGAACCAATGAATATTCGTGTTCATGGGATTAAACCTAAAGATGTAATAAAAGCACCCACTTTCCCTCAAGTTTTTAAAGAAATGGAACCTTATTTTGAGGATGCAATTGTTGTAGCACATAATGCGCGCTTTGACATGGGATGTTTAAAAGCAGCTTGTATAAACACAGGAATATCTGTACCAACTCTTGCATATTTTGATACTGTGGAACTATCACGTAATGTTTTCCCAAATTTAGAAAGACACCGGTTAAATGATATTTGTGATTATATGGGTATTGATTTAGAACAACATCGTGCAGGAAGTGATGCGTATGGGTGTTTGATGATTGTCGCAAATATTATGAACCTAGCG
>JAFWFT010000007.1 GCA_017515505.1 Solobacterium sp. | reverse complement strand
TTTCTAGCCGCATCTTTTAAATCTGCATCTTTACGTACCACACACCAATTTCCATTCTCTCCACCAAGTTCTAACGCAACTGGTGTTAAATGTTTCGCAGCCATCTCCATTACATGAATCCCAACTTTTGGTGAACCCGTATAGAAAATCTTATCGAATCGTTCTTCTAAACAATAATCCGCAACATCATGTCCTCCATCAATCACCACCGCATATTTCCTAGGGAATGTTACTTCAATGATTTTTTGTAATACTCTTGTACAAGCAGCTGATTTTGAACTCGCTTTTAAGACTGCAGTATTACCACCCGCAATACTCGCTGTTAAAACACCTAATGATAATAGAATTGGAAAATTAAATGGACTAATGATTAAAGAAACCCCATAAGGTATCTTATATACTTTCGTAATTAAACTTGGAAAACATACAAGTCCACTAAAATGTGTTTCTGGTCTTGCCCATTTTCGAACCCCATGAATCGCTTCATTAATTTCTAGAATGACATCTCCAATATCAAATACATAGGCTTCTGTATCACATCTACCTAAATCTTCATAAAGAGCTTCTTCTAGTTCATCTTCAAAAGCGATTACTGCTGTTCTAAGTTTCTTTAATTGTCGTATACGCCAATCCACATCAAGCGTTTGGCCTGTTTTAAAAAACGCACGCTGTTCTTCAACAACCTCATGCACCAAATCTTTGGTCCACTCCATGTTCAACCCTCCTTTATTTCAATTTAAATAATTATAGTAATGCTAATGTTTCTTACCTATATTATACTATGAGTAATATGATAGATGTTATATGTATTGGTCAAGCAGTCATTGACTGCATCACAAAAGCCAAAGAACCACAACCTTATAAACCAAATGTATATCGTGCTAAAACGATTGAACTACATACAGGTGGAGACGCAGTTAATGAAGCAATCGCACTACGTAAACTTGGTAGAAACGTTTCAATTGTTTGTGCTCTAGGTAATGACATGGCAGGAGAAATCATTTTAAATACGGTTTCTAAACATGGGGTACACATTGACCTTATTCAACATTCTTCTATTACTACTCCAATCGCCAATCTTCAAGTTAATGAAGACGGTTCTAGAATATCGATTAATTCAAATGCCACTAAGTTAGAAGGTGTTTCGCTTGATTCTATCAAGTTTCCTCCTTCTAAAGTTGTTTCTTTCGCTTCTTTATTTCGTCCGCCACTTGTGAATCTAAACACAATTAAGAACCTAATGTTACAAGCGAAAGAGAATGGTTCTATTATATGTGCAGATACTAAACTACCTTTATCGGATCATATCTCGATTGAAGACTACAATGATATTCTTCCCCTCATTGATTATTTCTTCCCGAATGAAAATGAAGCCAAGTATTATTCTAGTTTAAATGAATATTCCGATATTACGAAATTCTTTCATAATAAAGGAATATCCAATGTCATTATCAAGTTAGGTGATAAAGGTTGTTATGTAAGCAATCAAAAAGAGGAATATTTAGTAGAAGCTATTAAGATAGAAAATATCATTGATACAACAGGTGCTGGTGATCATTTTGTGGCAGGATTCATAAATGGTATCATCCAAGAACATACATTTGATGAATGTGTAAATATGGCTATGCAAGAAGCCGCAAAATCAATCTCACACACTGGGGGAAATAAGTAAAGAATCGTTTCGATTGAAACGATTCTATTCATTAGGATGTAAGCCCTGCTTTCATTAAAGCTTTCGCAAGGATTGGAATTAAGATTAAGTGTGTAATCATTCCTGGAATGGTTGATATCACATAAGAAGAAAACCACATTGCCATTGTATATTCTCCAGCATTTAAAATGAAACCACGGAATAATCCTCCCGCAACTCTCCCTACGATCATCGCCACAATAAGAGAAAGATATAATTTAACTAAATCATTCATATCTTTGTCTTTTAAGAATCGCATGCACAATCCGCCAACCAAACCATATACACCAAGTTCAACTGCCATTGCAGGAGCAACTGGTGCAGGTGGCATACCTCTTAGTAAATGCGATAGTAATGGTGACGCTACACCAGTAATTAATCCTTCTACTGGACCTAATACTAAACCAGCTAATAATGCAGGTATATGCATTGGTGAAAATAATGTTCCCCCATTTGGAATAAAACTAACTGCGATTGGTAAAATTAAACCTAACGCAATCATTAATCCTGTTAATACAATTCTTTTGGTCTGCATGAATATCCCTTCTTTCTAAATAAAAAGACCTGTGTTCAATTACGAACAATCACGCCTTCTAGTGTGTTTCATGCATTTCTATGCAACATGTTACTTCTTGTAACAGTATTTATTATATAGCAGTTACACTAAAAAGAGAATAGATGGAATGAG
>JAFWFT010000006.1 GCA_017515505.1 Solobacterium sp. | reverse complement strand
TGATCAATTAGCACGTATTAAACCTGCGACTGTAAAAGGTGCATTTATGAAGGGCGTAACCGTTTCTTCTACAATGGGACCTGGTGTAAAAGTTACAATTGAGTAAGGAAGTGAAAACTCATTCGAATGAAGAATGAGTTTTCTTTTTATACTTCTATCTACTACAATAATATAAAAGGAGTGACACGATGAATACAGCTTATACATATGATCATTATTATTCCTACAAAGAAATCACCAAAATTCTAAAAAAATACGAAAAAGAGTTTCCAAATTATGCGTGTCTTAGATCAATAGGAAAGACAAGTGAAGGTAGAGAAATGTGGTATCTAACGATCACAAATAATAAGGTAGGTAAAATGGATGAGAAACCTGCCTATATGGTTGTGGGACATGTGCATGCGGGAGAAGTAACGGGTAGTATGTGTGCAATGTATCTAGCAGATGTATTACTACATAATACAACGAAGAAAGAAATCGCATCCTTATTAAAGGATACAACTTTCTATATTTTACCTAGACCAGTCGCAGATGGGGCAGAGTATTATTTAACCCATCCAGAAATGTTAAGAAGTATTAATCTATCATATCCATATGAAGAAGATATGCCAGGCCTATATCCTTGTGATATTGATGGGGATGGGGTTATACGAAATATGTTAGTGAAGAGTCCATTTGGTTCTTGGAAGAAAGATTCAAAAGATCCTCGTTTATTAGTACGTAGAGGCGCAGATGAAAGTGAAGGAGAGTTCTATAACGTCTATAGTGAAGGACTCATTCGTGATTATGATGGTTTACAAGTTAAACAAGCACCTGCGAAATATGGTTTAGATTTAAATCGTAATTATCCAATGAATTGGAATCCAGAACATACACAACCTGGTGGAGGTTTTTATCCTGGCCAAGTCATTGAATCTAGAAATTTAATTGAATGGATTCATGAACGTATAAACTTAGTCAACACAATTATCTTCCATACCTTTGGAGGTATGTATTTATATCCACCAGCAGGAGTACCCGCGAAAGAATCGAATCAAGTGGATCAAGAAATGTTTAAAGCATTTATGAAGATGGCGAAAGAAGAAACAGGGTATCATCAATTACGCATTAAAGATGATTTCTTAGGTTTAGATAGCGATTATCCTGCGAATGGTTCATTAGATGATTATTTATACTATGGCAATGGTGTATTCTGTCATTCAGTTGAAACATGGAGTTTAGAACAACAAGCGAATCTTATTCCGGAATATCCAAAACCTTTAAAGTTAAAAGAAGAAGAGGAAGTAGAAAACCAAAGAAGAATACTACAATGGGTCGATCAAAATAAACTAAATAAATACTATAGTGATTGGAAGAAGTTTAAACATCCACAATTAGGATGGGTAGAAATTGGAGGCCCAGATAAAAAGTATTTATTACAAAATCCACCAACACAATATCTACCACAAGAAGTTGAGAAACACACAAGATATATTCTACGTCATGCGAAGGCGATGCCACATCTTATGATTAGTAATCTAAAAACAAAACGAGTTGATAAGGATTTATATAAGGTTGAAGTAGTAGTCGGTAATACTGGATTTATGCCTACAAGTGCGACTGATGAATTCAATAAGTTAGTGATCGCAAGAGACATTGAAGTAACCTTAAGTGGTGCAACTGTAGTAGAAGGAAAAGAAACCCAAAAGATTGGCCAACTAGGAGGATATGGAACAACCAAAGCTTCGTATTCGTTCTTTGGCCCAAGTACAGTTGAAAAGAAACCAATAACGAAGAAAGTATGTTGGTATGTAAAAGGTAAAGAAGGTAAGAAGATAAAAATTAAAGTTGTATCACAAAAGGCAGGAACTGTTACAGAGAGTGTTATATTGAAATAGATGGAATGATCACTCATTCCATCTATTTTCTTTTTAGACTAACTGCTATATAATAAGTACTGTTACAAGAAGTAACATATTGCATAGAAATGCATGAAACACACTAGAAGGCGTGATTGTTCGTAATTGAACACAGGTCTTTTTATTTAGAAAGAAGGGATATTCATGCAGACCAAAAGAATTGTATTAACAGGATTAATGATTGCGTTAGGTTTAGTATTACCGATTGCGGTTAGTTTTATTCCAAATGGAGGAACATTATTTTCGCCGATGCACATACCTGCATTGTTGGCTGGCTTAGTTCTAGGTCCAGTAGAAGGCTTAATCACAGGTGTTGCAACACCATTACTTTCTCATTTATTAAGAGGAATGCCACCAGCACCAGTTGCTCCTGCAATGGCAGTTGAACTTGGTGTATATGGTTTAGTAGGTGGCTTATGTATGAGAATGCTAAAAGATAAAGATATGAATGAGATGGTTAAACTATATATCTCACTAATCGTCGCAATGATTTTAGGTAGAATTGCGGGAGGATTATTTAGAGGATTAATTCTAAATGCTGGAGAATATACGTTAGCAATGTGGTTTACATCTTACTTTGTATCAACTGTTCCAGGAATGATTACACACTTAATCTTAATTCCAATCCTTGCAAGAGCATTAACAAAAGCTGGATTAACATCCTAATATAAATAGAACCATTTCAATTGAAATGGTTCTTTATTTATTTCCGCCTGTATG
>JAFWFT010000105.1 GCA_017515505.1 Solobacterium sp. | reverse complement strand
TCAAATGGTGTTGGTGCATCTGTTAAAAAACGTGAAGATACACATAGAATGGCCGAAGCTAATAAAGCATTCGCTCATTATAGATGGTAATAGAAAGGAATTAATTATATGGCCCGTGAATATAGTTTAGAGAAAACCCGTAATTTCGGAATTATGGCACATATCGATGCCGGAAAAACTACCACAACCGAAAGAATTTTGTTCCATACACATAAAATCCATAAAATAGGTGAAACACATGACGGTGAATCACAAATGGACTGGATGGAACAAGAACAAGAACGTGGAATAACTATCACATCAGCTGCCACTACTGCTTACTGGAATGGTTACAGATTAAATATAATCGATACACCAGGACACGTGGACTTTACTGTTGAGGTTCAAAGATCACTTCGTGTATTAGATGGTGCGGTTGCGATAATCGATGCTCAAGCTGGAGTTGAACCACAAAGTGAGACTGTATGGCGTCAAGCTGAAGAATATAAGGTTCCAAGAATGATCTTTGCCAACAAAATGGATAAGATGGGAGCTGATTTTGAATTCAGTTTAAAGAGTATCGATGAGAGATTTGGTGTTAATGCCAAACCTATCCAATGGCCAATTGGTGCTGAAAGTGAATTCAATGGAATTATCGATTTAGTTACTAGAACTGCTTATCATTACGATGGTAAGGAAGAGGAAAATCCTGAGATTATCGATATTCCAGAAGATTTAAAGGATTTAGTTGAAGAAAAGAGAAATGATTTAATCGAAGCTGTTGCAGAATTCGATGATGATTTAATGACTAAATACTTAGAAGGTGAAGAGGTTACAGTAGAAGAAATTAAAGCTGCTATTAGAAAAGGAACTTTAGCTGTTAAATTCTTCCCAGTTATGTGCGGAACTGCTTTAGGTAATACTGGAGTTAAGTTATTACTAGATGCAGTTGTTGACTATATGCCTGCTCCAACTGATGTTGAATCAATTAAAGGAGTAGATATGAATGGTAAGGAAATCGAAAGACATCCTAGTGATTCTGAACCATTTAGTGCACTCGCATTTAAGGTTATGACAGATCCATTTGTCGGAAGACTTACATTTATGAGAGTTTATTCTGGACATTTATCTTCAGGATCTTATGTACTTAATGCAAATAAAGATAAAAAAGAAAGAGTTGGAAGACTACTTCAAATGCACGCTAATAACCGTGAGGAAATTAGTGAGGTATATACAGGTGATATAGCTGCAGTAGTTGGACTAAAAAATACTACTACTGGAGACACTTTATGTGATGAAAAACATGCTTGTATTTTGGCTCCTATGGAATTTCCTGAACCAGTACTTGAGCTTGCTATTGAGCCTAAGAGTAAAGGTGACCAAGATAAGATGGCTTTAGCTTTACAAAAACTCGCTGAAGAAGATCCAACTTTTAGAGCTACTACTGATCATGAAACTGGTCAAACTATTATCGCTGGTGTTGGTGAATTACACTTAGACATTATCGTTGATAGAATGAAAAGAGAGTTCGGTGTTGAAGCCAATATTGGTCAGCCACAAGTTTCTTATAGAGAGACTATTAAAGTAGCCGGTGAGTGTGAAGGAAAATATATCAAACAATCTGGTGGACGTGGACAATATGGACATGTTTGGATTAAATTTGAACCAAATCCAGGTAAAGGATATGAATTTGTTGACGCAATTGTCGGTGGTGTTGTTCCAAGAGAATATATTCCTGTCGTAGATAAAGGACTTCAGGAAGCTATGGAATCTGGTATTTTAGCTGGATATCCACTTATGGATGTTAAAGCTACATTATACGATGGTTCTTACCATGATGTAGACTCATCTGAAATGGCATTTAAGGTTGCAGCTAGCTTATCTTTAAAAGAAGCTAAGAAGAAATGTGAGCCTGTACTACTAGAGCCTATTATGGCTGTTGAAGTTGTTGTTCCAGATGAATTCTTAGGAACAGTTATGGGTGATATCACATCTAGAAGAGGTAAACCTATGGGACAAAATTCTAGAGGTAATGCACTTGCTATAGATGCAATGGTACCACTTTCTGAAATGTTCGGTTATGTTACATCTTTAAGAAGTAATACTCAAGGTAGAGGTAACTTTACAATGAAGTTTGACCACTATGAAGAAGTACCTAGAAATATAAC
>JAFWFT010000104.1 GCA_017515505.1 Solobacterium sp. | reverse complement strand
TCTTCTATCCCAATATAATCATATTGGTTTATTAGATATCTGGACTCCTTGTGTAACCAATCTATTCGCTGATGTCTTACTTTTTCGTGTAGTAATGCCACTCTTTTCTTTTGCTTGTAATAACGGTTAGATTGTTTTTCTGCACCCTTTACATACATACGTGATAGTTTTCTTTGCGCTTTATTTAGTCGCTTTTCACATTTCCTGAAATAATGTGGCATCTCTGCACTACTTCCTCTATCATCCACATAAAGTCCATTCATCGCATAGTCAAGTCCTATTGTTTTATCTGTATCATTATGTTCGATTACTTGGCTTTCATATTCGTACAATATTGATACATAATATTTACCACTAGCCTCTTGTCTAACAGTGACTGACTTTAGTTTCCATTCTTTCGGTGCTTCTCTATGTCTTTTGATCTTTATATTACCGAGTTTTGGTAAACGTATTGTTTTATCTGATAATCGGATATTACCATTTACCATATTCGTTGTATAACTCTTCTTACTATGATGTTTCGATTTGAACTTAGGATATCCTATCTTCTCATCTTCAAAAAAGCTTTGAAAAGCTTGTTTTATTTGTAACTGTACATTAGCTAGTGCTAATGAATCTACTTCTTTTAGCCATTCATATTCTTTCTTATATTTCGCAGGTGTTGGGTATTTTGTCTTGTGTTCTTCTTCATAACTTCTTGGAATATCGTCTAACATCTGATTCCATATAAAACGAGCACAGCCAAATGTCTTCTGTAGAAGTATTTCTTGTGCTTCATGAGGATATATTCGATAACGATATGCGATATTCCTTTTCATTTCTCACCTTGCGTTTCTATATACTTTTGAATTACTTCTATTGGTGCTTCTCCTGTTGTAAGAAGACAAAAGCTTTGACTCCAAAAGTATTCTTTCCATAGTTTCTTTCTTACTTCTGGATAGTTCTTTTTAATTAATCTTGAAGAAGCACTCTTATAGGCGTTGATAAACTTCGATATTTCAGTATTTGGATGTGCTTTGAACATGATATGAACATGGTCTACATCATGATTCCATTCTAATAGAGTCATATTATAAGAAGGAGCTATCTTTTCAAAGATATTTCTAGCGAATAAAGAAATATCATCATCAAAAACATTCCTTCTATACTTAACTACTAATACAAGGTGGTAATACAAAGCGAATACTGAATGGTTATTATTATCTAATTTCATAATATTATGCGAAGTTGTAGGATTTATTTGTTTTTTACGACCGATTACATTATAACACATTTCCTGTCCCAATTCATCCCCGACTTTTAGAAGATCGGGGACTTCTTGGATGATATGTTAAAATTATACCGGTATACCGTTATCATTTCATTGAGGTTAATGATGCTTAAAGAAAACAAAAATAAAAACTATTCATTTTGTGGATGAATAGTCTTTTGTATGACTCTAGTACAATCCTAACTTCATCATAATAGTAGCGACTTTTTCAAAGCCTGCGATATTTGCGCCTTTGATTAAATCAAAATCATATCCATACTTCTTGGAAGCATTTAAGGAGCTTTCTACGATACTCTTCATAATTTGATGTAGTTTTTCATCGACTTCTTCTTTAGTCCAAGTATAACGCATAGAGTTTTGAGACATTTCTAAGGCAGAAACCGCAACACCTCCAGCGTTTACAGCTTTGCCTGGACCAATAATTACTTTATTTTCTAATAAGTAATCTAGCGCTTCTTTTGTTGTTGGCATATTGGCTGCTTCAAAGTAGTACTTTGTTTTATTATTGACGATTCTCTTTGCGTCTTCTAAATCAACTTCATTTTGTGTAGCACAAGGAATACATACATCTGCTTTAACACCCCAAGGTTTTTCATTCTCATGGAATTCACAATTGAATTTATCTGCGTACATTTTAATATTTGCGTCTTTTGAAGAGCGCATCTCTAGAAGATAATGAATCTTTTCTTCACTTGTTATACCTTCTGGATCATACACATATCCATTATGACCAGAAATCGTTACAGGTTTACCACCTAGTTCCACAATCTTCTTAATAGCACCCCACGCAACATTTCCATAACCAGAAATCACAAAAGTTTTTCCTTTTATTTTTTCTTTTAAATGCTTGAAGACTTCTTCAATGTAGTAAAGGGCTCCATAACCGGTCGCTTCAGGTCGAAGTAAACTTCCACCATAGGATAAATCTTTACCTGTAAGAACACCATTTTCAAATCCATTTCGAATTCGTTTATATTGACCAAATAGATATCCAATTTCTCTTCCACCAACTCCTATATCTCCAGCTGGCACATCAATATCTTTTCCAATATGACGATATAATTCTGTCATATATGCTTGGCAGAAACGCATAATCTCTTTATCGGATTTACCATGTGGATCAAAGTCTGATCCACCCTTAGCCCCACCAATCGGAAGAGTTGTTAAACTGTTTTTAAAGGTTTGTTCGAAAGCTAAGAATTTAAGAATGGATAAGTTAACCGTTGGATGGAAACGTAATCCACCTTTATATGGGCCAACCGCACTATTATGCTGAATGCGATAGCCTCGATTTACATGTGCTTTACCTTTATCATCTTCCCATACGACACGAAATTCGATGATGCGATCTGGTTCCACTAGTCTTTCTAGAATTGCGTAATCCTCATATTCTGGGTGTGCATCAATCACTTTTTCTAAGGAAGTAAAGACTTCTTCAACTGCTTGAAGATATTCCACTTCATATGGATTTTTTTGCTTGGTTTCCTTTAAAATGCGACGAATGTATTGATTCATAGGACCTCCTATTTACGAATGATTTCCATTCCTAGTTTTTGTTGTACAAGAGAGAGTTTTGCTTGTGCGAGGGCACGTGCTTTTTCGGCTCCTTCATTAAGAGTTGTTTCGATTAAATCAGAACTAGTAATTTCATTATAACGCATTTGAATCTCTTCTAATTGATTACAAACCACTTCCGCTACAGCTTTCTTAAAGTCTCCATATCCTTTTCCTTTGAATTCTTGTTCGATATCTCCAAATGGACGATCATTTGATAGGGAAGACATAATCTGCATTAAATTCGCAATGCCTGGCTGATTTTCAGGATCATAATGGACATTAGCTAAGTTATCTGTTACAGCACCCATTACTTTTTTACGTGCGACATTTAATGGATCTAATAAATAGATACAGCCTTTATTGGTTTCATCTGATTTAGACATCTTTTTGTCAGGGTCAGTGAGTGACATAATTCTTGCTCCGACCTTTGGAATTAAAGGTTCAGGAACTTTAAATAAATCTCCATATCGATTGTTCATACGAATTGCAATATCACGACATAGTTCTACATGTTGTTTTTGATCTTCTCCGACTGGCACAAAGTCAGGATCATAAATAAGGATATCCGCAGCCATTAAAGAAGGATAGGTATAAAGACCTCCAGAAAGATTGGTTTCACCTTTCGCTTGTTTATCTTTAAATTGTGTCATTCGATTTAATTCGCCCATATAGGTATGACAACATAAGATATATCCAAGTTGGGCATGTTCCTTTACGTCGGTCTGCAGGAAGATCGTAGCTTTTTTAGGATCCAAACCACATGCTAAATAAAGAGCGACGCAATCATAAAGATTCTTTTGTAGTTCAACTGGATCTTGAGGAACGGTAATACAATGAAGATTTGCGATAAACGCAATCATTTCATATTCTTCTTGGGATAGCACAAAGTTTCGTAAGGCTCCAATATAGTTTCCTAAATGTAATTGGCCTGTTGGCTTAATCCCACTTAACATTCTTTTCATCTGTTTCATCCTCCTTAAAATAAAAGCGTCTCTTCTTATGAAGGGACGCATATCTGCGCGGTACCACCCTAATTATCTGTATGTAACAGATCACCTCAATGGTTATAACGTAACCAACGCTTTCTTTCGAAAGAAACTCCAAGGTTCCAACAGAGTATCTTCTACAAATAGCTTTCACCAACCGCTATCTCTCTACATGCTTCAAATAATCTTCGCGCCTCTTCTTTGTTTCCATAATTATTTCATAGTTTTCTTTTTTAGGAAAGGAATTTATCTAGTTCTTGATCACATTTAGGCATCCGTTTTACAGAAGGATTTTTAATAATCGTTCCTCTTGCGATCACCATTTTGACGTTGCGTAATACTGTTAAATCTTCTAATGGATTTCCTGGAGTTACAATTAGATCGGCTTCTTTGCCAGGAGTGATGGATCCAGTAATATCACCGATTCCTGCGAGTTCTGCATTGCGCAATGTTGCAGTGTAGAGGGCGAATTTCTTGGATACACCAACATATTTGGTAAAGTAAACGAGTTCTCTCCAGAAATCATAATGGGTGATATATGGACAACCAACATCATTTCCTAACGCAACTGGAATATCATTCTTCAGTGCTTTCTTAGAACAATCAATAATTCCATTGAAGACCATCTCACCATTATACTGTTCCACTTCAGATGCATGTGATACACTGCGATCAAATAATGCATAAGGTAGAGCAGGGGATAAGGTTGTACAAAGGAAAGCATTCTTCTCTTTGAATAAATCAATGGTTTCATTATCAATTTTTGCGCCATGTTCGATGGAATCAACACCATTTTCTAATGCGATTTTGACACCTTCACTACTTTCCACATGAGCTGCAACAATATACCCATTCTTATGTGCTTCTTCACAAGCCGTTTTAATCATTCCGACTGGCATCTTCATTTCTCCAGGTGTTCCTTTTTCTTTCGCATCTAGAACACCACCAGTAATCATGAGTTTTATTAAGTCTGGTTTTTGTTCGATGAGTTTTCCCATGAACTCTTTTACTTCTTCATCATTATGTAATGGAGCCGCAACTGATCCTGCCATATGTCCACCAGGGACCGTAATTGCTTGATTGGAAGCGATGATTCTTGGGCCAAGAAGTTTTTTGTCATGGATTTCATCACGTAACTTTGTGTCAAAATCCGCAATACCACCAACACTTCGAATGGTTGTTACACCAGATAGTAGCTCCGTCTTTGCGTAGTTTGCGCATAACTTATACGCAATTCTTGTGGTAATTGGATTCGAAAGTAAGAAATCAACTAATTTCGCTGGATCACTTTGTTTCTTTTTTGGCTTCCCACTTCCTGGGATATGGACATGCATGTTAATTAAACCAGGCATGATATAACGCCCAAATAAATCAATGACTTCATAATCAGAACAATCATAATCTTCATCGACAATATCTTTAATGATTGTATCTTCAATGAGGATGATTTTATTCTTAATGGGCTTCATCTCTTTTGTGCCATCTAGAATAATTCCATTCGTTAATGCAATCTTCATAATTAGTTGTCCTTTCCTTCCTTATTCTCTATGTTTTCTTCCGCTTTCGTTTTTATGAATTTCTTATAATCAGAACCTTCTAATACAGCTTCACTAGGAATATGGGTTTCATCATCCCAAGGTTTTAAATATAAACCATAGAATTCATCATATGTTAATTGAGAGTTATAAACAGCTGTCGCGAGTTCTTTTCCTAAATAACGATAATGCCAAGCTTCAAATTGATAACCGGTGATTTGTTCTTTGCCTTCTGGATAGCGTAATATCCAACCATAACTGTGGGAGTTAGTAGAAGTCCAACGATACGCTTTTGTGTCTTGGAATTCTTCTATATCATCTTCATTGGTTGCGGCGATATCAACCGTTAAACCAGTTTGGTGTTCCGAGAAACCAGCCCGTGCACTTAAGGAATCTGCTTCTTCTTGCCCCCAAGCATTCACATAGTTTTGATAGACCGTTTCTTGATCTTTATAGTTTCGATATGCACTAGTTGCGTAGAAAGTTACACCAACATTTCCTCCCGCATCACCCCATTCGGTAAGTGCTTGTGCAGCATTACTGGATAATTGGTTTTCTGCTGCTGAATAATACGTTGATAAATCTGTTAAATTACTTGGTTTATAGTTTTGTGATAAGTAATAGGTTTTATTCACTAACATATTCACATTATTTGGATCATCAACGGGTAGTGGATTTCCATAAGGTTTAAAGTAAGTTCCACTTAATTCGAAGTGTGTCTTTGAATTTTTCTCACGATTCTTTTGACAATCTTCAATATACGCTAACTCATTGTATTGATAATCAAATACGAGTAGAGGTGTTAATTCATGGAAGTATAGATTCTTAAATAAATCTAGAATTTGGTCGTTTTCATAGCCTTTATCAAGTAAACGATTGTAGAGTAAGAAATCGGTATGATCTAAGGAACCATCTTCTGAGATTACGGTATAGAGTTCAAGATAATCTTGATTGAGGGTTCCATCGGTTATCGATTTCGCTAAGAAAGGTGAATAATATTCATTCTTAATTAATGTACGAGCGAGTTGTTGTTCACGAATGGCTTGGATTTCATCTTTGGTATAGCCAAGGGATCGTAGTTTATTATTTTCGAAAGCACGTGGTAAGAAGATTAATAGAAGTAAGGCAATAACTCCTATAATTCCATAGATAATTTCTTTTCTAAGTTTTAATCTTCTTTTTTTCTTTGGAGTTGTTTCTGAAGATTGGTTCTTTGGTTGTTGCCAAGGCCATACAATCCGATATCTTCTACGCTTTCTTTTCTTTTTTACTTCACTCATCTACATCACCTCGAATTCTGTCCAGGGCCAACGATTTGGAAGAGAGGAAGTTAATAGAACTTCTTCTTTCTTCACAGGGTGTTTGAACCTTAAATTAGTACAATGCAAAGCAATTTGTCCTTTCTTTGCATTCTTGTTATAGCGCTGATCGTTCACAATTGGCATTCCCCTTGAAGATAATTGTACTCTTATTTGATGGGGACGACCTGTTTCTAAATGAATTCTTAATAAAGATAAATTATTTTTAGAATCCATGAGTTCATAATGTAAAATACTTTTTTTTCCTTGTGTTTCATCTGTAACGGTTACGGTATTAGTTTTTGCATTCTTCGTTAAATAATCGATAAGAGTACCACCATTTTCTTTTGGCTTTCCTTCGATAACTGCGTAATAAATTTTTTCAATTTCATTTTTGCGCATCATATCAGATAAACGAGAAGCCGCTTTACTCGTCCTTGCGAAAACCATACATCCACCAACAGGGCGATCCAATCGATGAATTAAACCGATATATACATTTCCAGGTTTTTGATATTTCTCTTTTATATATTCCTTACAAGCACGTAATAAGTCTAAATCTTTACTATCATCTTCTTGTACAGGCATATTACAAGGTTTCTCAACCCCTAAAAGATGATTATCTTCATATAATACCTTAATCATTACGTTGCCATCTCCCATAGATTCCACAAGGGAGTAGTAAGTCTCTCTTAATTAAAGGAAGAGCGACTTCTCCGGTTTGAATCTTTCCGTTAGGATGTTTTGGCAGGATTAAGGAAGTCATTAAGTTATTTAACACAAGAGAAGAGAAACCTGTTGTATAGGAATTGATGAGGAAGAACAATCCATTCTCATCAAAAATATCGAGAGATTTTTCGATGAGAGTAGTAATCTCTTTTTCAAACTTCCACATTTCACCATTAGGACCTCGACCATAGGAAGGAGGATCCATGATAATCCCGTGATATGTTCTACCTCTTCTTTTTTCTCTTTCTACAAACTTAATCACATCATCTACAATAAAACGGATGGTCTTATCTTCTAAATGTGATAAATCACGGTTTTCTTTAGCCCAATTAACCATCCCTTTAGATGCATCCACATGAACAACTTCTTTGGCGCCAGCTTTCGCACAAGCCATGGTGGCACCACCTGTATACGCGAAGAGATTTAATATACGTAAATCTTCCTGGACATGTGTTTGGATCAAATCACGCATCCAATCCCAATTCACTGCTTGTTCGGGGAAGATACCCGTATGCTTAAAACCTGTAGGAGATACTTTAAAGGTTAAGTCCTTATAGGCAATGGTCCATTGTTCAGGAAGCGTATGTTTATATTCCCAACTTCCTCCACCACTCTTTGAACGATGATAAATGGCATCTATCTTCTTCCAATAATTTTGACTAGTGTCTACATTCCAAATAGCTTGTGGGTCAGGGCGTCTTAAAATAACCCCATTCCATTCCTCTAACTTTTCGCCATTTCCTGCATCTAAACAGGCATAATCTTTCCATTTATCCGCTATTAATAACATATCTCGATTATACCATGATTGATAATAAAATAAGGATAAGTAATGGTATAATATACGAGAGTTTTGGAGTGATTATGATTGATCTTTCTTCATTAAATGAGAACCAAAAAGAGGCCGTTTTAGCGGAAGATAAATATATACGCGTAGTAGCGGGAGCAGGATCTGGGAAAACCAGAGTTTTAACGATGCGAATTGCACATTTGATTCAAGATTGTCATATGCCTCCTCATAAAATCTTAGCGATTACTTTTACCAATAAGGCCGCCAATGAAATGAAAGAAAGAATTCGTAAGATGCTAGAAAATGAAACAAACCAACCATGGATTAGCACCATTCACTCTTTGTGTGTACGAATCTTACGAGAAGATATTCAATGTATGGGATGGCCTAGAAACTTCACAGTATTAGATGCGGAAGATCAAAAAGCGATCTTAAAAGAAGCGTATAAAGAATTTGAAATTGAAACTTCCGTTTTCTCATATAGTTCCATGTTGGATTACATTTCGAATAATAAGAGTGCAGAAATTACAGTAGAAAGAGCGATGGAATTGGCAGGTAGTTTAACAGGCGATAAGATCAAAGCCAAGGTTTATAAGTATTATATGGACCGTCAGCAGGCACTTCTAGGGTTAGACTTTGATGATTTAATTCTATGGACAGTAAAGATGTTTCGAAAGTTTCCAGAAGTCTTAGAAAAGTGGCAAAATCGTTTCTATGCGATTCATGTGGATGAGTTTCAAGATATCGATAAGATTCAATATACACTGATTACCCAATTAACTGGCCCAAATAATTCACTCTATGTAGTAGGAGATCCCGATCAAACAATTTACACATGGCGTGGGGCAGATGTGAATATCATTTTAAATTTTGAAAAAGATTATAAAAACACAAAGACAATTATCTTAAATGAAAACTATCGTTCAACAGAAGCGATTCTCAATGGAGCAAATAGTGTCATTAAGAATAATAAACACCGTGTAGAAAAAGAACTCTATACAAGAAGAACTTCTGATGCATTAATTACACACTACGCAAGTGCTTCTGATGATTACCAAGCAGCTTGGATCGCAAATAAAATAGTAGAGCTAAATAAGAAGGGATTAGCACTTCATGATATTGCGATTCTTTATCGTTCCAACTACTTATCTCGTTCAATTGAAAAAGCACTACTAGATGAACGAATTCCGTATATTATCTATGGTGGCGTTCGCTTCTTTGAAAGAATGGAAGTAAAAGATGCGTTATGTTATTTACGGATGGTTGTGACATCGGATGATTTAGCACTCCAAAGAATTCTTAATAAACCAAAAAGAGGAATTGGCAATAAAACAATGGATACCATTGTTATGAAGAGTAAAGAACTTAATAAGACAATGTATGAAGTAATCAGAGATGAAAAACTCTTTTCGGGAAAAGTTCAAAAAACAATTGATGATTTTGTGTTGATGGTTGAAAAATGGAAGAAGATATCTGGAGAAGGAAAAATGGAAACCTTTCAACTCTTTGAACAAATTATTGATGATTCTGGATATCGTTTAATGTTAGAAGAAGCGAATGAACTAGATCGGATAGAAAACTTAAAAGAATTGATTGATGATGTGAAGGAATTCTCGGAAAATTATCCAGAGAGTACATTGGAAGAATATCTACAACTCGTTTCTTTGTATGGTGATCGTGATGAGACAATGGCTAGTGATTTTGTTCAACTGATGACGGTTCATACAGCGAAAGGTTTAGAATTTGATACCGTCTTTGTGACCGATATGAATGATGGGATTTTCCCAAATGAAAGAGCGATGAATGAAGGACATCGTGGAGTGGAAGAAGAAAGAAGACTTGCGTATGTCGCATTTACAAGAGCGAAGAATAAACTCTATATTACCGAAGCAGGAGGATTTAGTTATATCCTTCAAAAAGTACGAACACGTTCGCGATTCATTGATGAAATAGAAGATGCGTATATTGAACATAAAGGTGCTGTTCAAGATGAACGTGGAAATCTTCGGGAGCATTCTCTATCTTCATTACTCTTCCAAAAGAATGAAGAAAGCACATTCTTAGAAAGAGTCAAAAAAGCAGAGAAAGTTAAATATGAAAAAGGAGAACAACTGGTACATGCGAAGTTTGGGGAAGGAATTGTGATTTCTTGTTCGGGAGGATATGTAGAAGTCGCATTTCCATATCCACATGGTGTCAAAAAACTACAAGCAGGACATCCTTCCTTAAAACGAAAGAAAGATATGAACTAAGGTAAATATGGATAAACAAGAAAGAATTGAACAACTCATTCAACAACTCAATGAAGCTTCAGATGCCTACTATAGTGGTCAACAAGAAAAGATGACGGACTATGAGTGGGATGCGCTTTTTGATGAACTAAAAGCGCTAGAAGAAGAAACAGGTATCATCTCAGAAGATAGTCCAACGCAGAAAGTATCGGAAGATAAAATCATTGGCCAAAAAGAACCGCATGAGTTTTTAGCGTTATCCCTTGCGAAAACAAAACAAGTGAGTGATTTAGTGAAATGGGCAGATCATAGACCTATTTGGATTTCTTGGAAATTAGATGGTTTAACCTTAGTTGTGACATACGATCATGGAAAGTTATCGAAGATTGTCACAAGAGGAGATGGTCATATTGGAACCAATATTACACATCTAGTAGATGGAATCTATGGGATTCCAAAATCAATTCCAGAAAAAGGGCATTTAGTCATTCGTGGTGAAGCGGTGATTTCCTATGAAGATTTTGAAACATTTCGAATGGAATCAGAAGAAGATTACGCAAACCCAAGAAACTTAGCATCTGGTTCGTTAACACTCAAAGATGTAGAAGAATTAAAACGTAGAAAGATTCATTGGATTCCTTTCACGTTAGTATATGTTGAAAAAGAAATCGTTTCATGGGGAGAACGTATGGGTTTTTTAGAAACGCAAGGCTTTTCTTGTGTAGAAAGAGAACTCGTAAAGAATCCAGATGAGAATACATTACATGAAGTGATTGATGCTTGGACAAAGAAAGTTACATCTAGACAAAATCCGTATCCAGTTGATGGGCTCGTTATTGGATATGATGATACAGAATACGCAAATACAGGAAGTGTAACGGGACATCATGCGACACGTGCTGGATATGCCTTTAAGTGGCAAGATGAAACAGCTGAAACAACACTGGATTATGTTTTATGGTCTTGTGCGGCTTCTACGATTACACCCGTCGCAGTCTTTGAACCTGTTGAACTAGAAGGGACCATTGTAAAACGTGCATCTCTTTGTAATATCTCAGAATGTTTACGTTTAGGCATTGGGGATAAAGGTACAAAGATATCGGTTATTAAAGCCAATAAAATTATTCCAAAGGTCGTGCGTGTTCAAGAAACAGTTGGTTCTTTCAATATCCCTAGTGTATGTCCTGTATGTGGGGCGCCAACCTTAGTGAAGGAATCCGAAGAAAGTGGAACGAAGACACTGCTTTGCACAAATGCAGAATGTATCGCAAAAGAATTAAAGAAATTTACTCGATTTGTTTCAAAAGCAGGAATGGATATTGATGGTATCTCCGAACAAACTCTTGCCCGTTTTATTAATGAGGGCTGGATTCGTGAATATAGTGATATTTATAAGCTGGTGAATCATTTAGAAGAGATTAAAGAATTAGATGGTTTTGGACAAAAAAGCGCAGAGAATATCGAAGCGAGTATTACAAAGGCTAGAAGTGTAGAAACTGGAAAGTTACTTTTTGCATTATGTATTCCACTTGTTGGACCAGATGTCGCAAAGAAACTCTTGTCGAAATATTCCTTCCAAGACTTAATAAAACACGCAAAAGAAGAAAAGGATTTATCTTTCTTTTCTTCGATTGATGGGATTGGTCCAGAAAAATCGGCGGCCTTTATGGCGTGGTTTAAGGAAGAGAAGAATATACGTATTCTTGACAATCTTTTAAAGGAAATCACATTGAAGGAAGTGAATGTAACACCAAGTGGAGCACGTTGTGATGGATTAACCTTCGTTGTGACAGGAGATGTTTATCATTACGCAAACCGCAATGAACTGAAAGCGTATATTGAATCCCAAGGTGGAAAAGTAACGGGAAGTGTCTCCAATTCTACGAATTATTTAATTAACAATGACATTGATAGTACTTCAAGTAAGAATCAGAAAGCAAAATCATTAGGAATTCCTATTATTTCAGAAGATCAATTTATCGAACAGTTTACAGAAAGTGAAACTTGAAAAGAGACCATATTCTCTATAATATAGAACAAGTAAAAGAGGCATAGACTATGAGTGAAGAAATGAATAAAGAGTATTTTAAAAAATTAGCGAAACAATTGATGTTTGAACTGAGCGATGAAGAAAGTGAAGATATCGTTAAAGAGTTTGAAACATTGAATAAACAACTCGCGTTACTAGAAAAGGTAAATACAGATGGTGTAGAACCAATGGTTTATCCTTTTGAAGATGAAACAACCTTCTTAAGAGAAGATGAAGTAACACATGTGATTTCACAAGAGGATGCCTTAGCAAATGTGAAAGATAAAATAGAAGGACACTTTATCCTACCGAAGGTGGTGAAATAATGATAAAAGAAATGGCAAAAGATGTAGCAAATGTAAAAGAAAGATGCCAAGAAGCATATCAAAAAGCAGTTGTGCTACAAGAAAAACTAAATGATGCGATTACTTTAGTAGATCCAAGTGAACAATTAGAATCATTACCGGAAGGTGGATTATTTCATGGTGTTCCAATCGCATTAAAAGATAATGTTAGTACAAAAGGAATCTTAACAACCGCTGGTTCAAGAATCTTATCCAATTATGTTCCAGTATTTGATGCAGAAGTTGTGACAAAGTTAAAGAAGGAAGGCGCAGTCATCATTGCGAAAGCTTCCATGGATGAACTCGCAATGGGTGGAACAAACTTAACTTGTTATACAGGACCTAGTTTAAATCCATGGGATACCAAGAGAATGACAGGAGGTTCCAGTGGAGGAAGTGCAGCACTTGTCGCAAGTGGAGTTGTGCCAATGGCGATTGGTTCTGATACAGGGGATTCCATTCGTAAACCTGCTAGTTTCTGTGGCATTGTTGGGGTTAAACCTACGTATGGTAGAATCTCAAGATATGGCATTATTCCTTATGCATCTAGTTTAGATCATGTTGGATTCTTTACGCGTTCCATTGAAGATGCATGTATTTCTCTTCAAGCTTTAGCGGGTCGAGATGATCGTGATATGACTAGTTCCTATCGTGAAGTACCAGATTATTTAAGCTTACTTGATTCGGATTTAACGGATAAAAAAATAGCGATATTTGGGAATGTACAAGATGCATTAACAAATGAAACAACCAAAGACCTTTTTACAAATCTCATGAAACAATTAGAGAAAAAAGGTGCGAAGGTGGATGTCTTCCATTTCTCAGAAGATTTAATGAAGGCAATGCTTCCAACCTATTACCTCATCGCAAACTGTGAAGCAACAAGTAACCATTCCAATTTAGATGGGATTCGCTTTGGGGTTCATGAAAAGGGGGACAGTATGGAAGAGATCATGACAAATTCTAGAACGAAGGGATTTGGTCTATTAATTCGGAAACGTTTCGTGATTGGTTCCTATGGTCTATTTGAAGAAAATCAAGAAAAGTTATTTAAAAAAGCGCAAAAAGTTAGACGATTAATTGTGGATGAGTTAAATGAATGCTTGAAAGAGTATGATTGTTTAATTGCTCCAGCAAGTAATGATATTGCGCCACTCTTAAATGATACAAGTCGAGATGAATTAAGTGATGGATACTTAATCGTAGAAAACCATATGGTTATTGGTAACTTTAGTGGATATCCATCGATGACAGTTCCAATGGGAATGATGGATGGTTGTCCAATTGGTGTGAATTTAACATGTCGTGCTTTTGATGAAGTTACGATGTTTGGGATTGGCAAAGCGATTGAAGATATCACAGGGTATAAAGATCTCACAGCGGAGGTGAAGTAATATGGAATATCAAGCAACAATCGGAATTGAAATTCACTGTGAGTTAAAAACGAATACCAAAATGTTTTCTGGTGCACCTTGTTCTTTTGGAAGAAAGGCCAATACTTGTACCAATGAGATTGATTTAGGACAACCCGGCACAATGCCTTGTGTCAATATGGAAGCTGTCGCAAAAGCCATTGAAGCTTGCACAGCACTTCATCTTACTATTGATCCACTCGTGAAATTTGATCGTAAGAATTATTATTATTCGGATTTACCAAAAGGATTCCAAATCACGCAACAATTTCATCCAATTGGTAGAGATGGATATATTATGATTCATACAAGTGAAGGAGAAAAGAAGATTCGCATTAATCGTATTCATATGGAAGAAGATACTGCGAAACAATTCCACCTCACAAGTAAAACCTTATTAGACTATAACCGTGCAGGAACTCCATTAATTGAAATCGTATCGGAACCAGATATGAAAAATGGAGAAGAAGCACAAGCATATGTCGAGGCTCTACGACAAACCCTTCTCTATCTTGGTGTATCTGATGTCAAGATGGAAGAAGGAAGTATGCGTTGTGATGTGAATATCTCAATCGCTCCAAAAGGTTCCTCAACCTTAGGTACTAAGAATGAGATTAAGAATATTAACTCGATTTCAAATGTTGGTAAAGCAATTGAATATGAAATCAAACGACAAGCAGATCTTTTAGATAGAGGTGAAGAAATTCATCAAGAGACAAGAAGATATGATGATAAGACAGGAGAAACCATCCTGATGCGTCGAAAGGAAGGAACGGTTGACTATAAGTTCTTTCCAGAACCAAATATTGTTCCAATTCGTTTAGATGAAAAATGGATTCAAAATATTCAAGCAAATATGAATGAACTTCCAGAAGAAAGAGAAAAGAGATATGCAGAAACGTATGGCTTATCGCAACATGACATTAAGATTCTTATTGGCAATAAAGATATGTCTGAATTCTTCGAAGAAGTGATGAAGAGCGCAAAAGATGCGAAGAATGTATGTAACTGGTTATTATCGGATGTAAGTGGATGGCTCAATAAACATGGAGAAACAATTACAACAACGAAACTTCAACCACAGAATCTTGCGAAACTAATCGCTATGATTGATGATGGAAAAATCTCTAGTAAACAAGCAAAAGAAGTTGTGGATGATTTGATGGAAGGGAAGGATCCAGAAGAAGTTATCAAAGAAAGGGTATTGAACAAGTCTCGGATGCTGGACTCATTGATTCCTTAGTTCAAAAAGTAATTGAAGAAAATCCACAAGCGATTGAGGATTATAAAGCTGGAAAAGATCGCGCAATTGGCTTCTTAGTAGGACAAGTGATGAAACTATCAAAGGGGCAAGCGAATCCTACAATGGTCAATGAGAGTTTAAAAAACGCCTTAAAAAACCTTATATAGTAGAAAAAAAAGGATAAAAGTTATAAAATAGTAAAGCATATGACACAACTAAAGAAAAAACGTGTAAGAAAATCGAAAGTAAGAAGAGGTGAGATTCGTACTCTCGTCGTCTTTTGGGTTTGTCTATTATTACTATTAATTCCAGCTTCATTTATGGCTTGGATGCTCATTTCTGCTGCTTTAGACACAGGTTCTCCTATTATTGGAGATCGCTATAAAGGAGACTTAGATCCAGCTATTACAAAGACAGATTTAGATTCGATTGCTGCAAATACGAAGAATATTTCAGGGGTTGAAGATTCATTTGTTAATTTAGCGACGGCAACATTACGTGTTTATGCCGATATTGATGATAATGCGAGTGTGGATACTGCAAAATCAACTGCGACTCGTGTCTATAACGAAGTAACAAGTGTTTTATCACCTAGTGTTTATTTCACACAAAGTGATGGTAAAAAGATGTATGATCTTGAAATACATGTCTTTACATCGAATGATCGCGAAAAAGCAAGTAACTTCGTCTATGTCATTGAAACAAAAACATCTTCTATGGAACAACCTATCCAACAAGTTGTTTCGGAACCATTAGATGCAGCTCTAGCACAACGCTTAAGAGATGAAATGAATGGAGTGGAAACAGAACTTGATCAGATTGAAGATGAAGGCGAAATCAGTTTAAGTGGTGAAACCATTCCAGAGGATGCAGAACTTACAGAAGGCGGCGAAGAAGGCGGAGAGACAGGAGAAAACAACTAGGCATGTGTACACATGCCTTTCTTTCAATTATGAAGAAGAATGAGACATTTATCGCAATTGGAGAAGGATATACACATGATGGGGCAGGGGTTGTACATCATGATGGATTTGTTTTTTTTGTGCCATATCTTATTGAAGGAGAAAAAGCTGAAATTGTCATTACGGCAATTAAGAAAAGTTATGGATATGGAAGAATTATTCAGTTATTAGAATCTTCTTTTCATCGAATAAATCCAAAGTGCTCTGTTTATCGTAAATGTGGTGGATGCCAACTCATGCATATGGATTATGAAACGCAAAAAGCATTCAAAGAAGATAAAGTAAGAAATTGTTTCTATATGAATGCGAAGATGGATATTGATGTTCTACCCATTATCACAACGAATCATATAGAGTATTACCGTAATAAAGTTCAAGTTCCAATTCGTTGGAATGGAAATGATGTAGAAAGAGGCTTCTATCAAAAACATTCCAATACCATCATTCAATATGATACTTGTTATGTTCAAAGTGAATTATCTAACCAAATCATAGATAGTATAACGAAGTGGTTAAAAGACTATCATTGTGTAAAAGAAATACGTCATATTCTACTGAAACATGCCCATTTCACTAATGAAGTAATGGTGTGTCTCATTGCGAGACATCATATGTTTGAGGGCCTCGATAAGCTAATCAAGAAGATACATACATCCTATCCAGAAGTGAAAAGTATTGTCTTAGTTGAGAATCGAAGAGAAGATAATGTGATCTTAGATGGAAATGAATATTTATTATATGGAAATGCATATATTGAAGAAGAACTTCTTGGAAGTCGATTCCGTATCAGTGCGAAATCTTTCTTTCAAGTCAATCCATATGCCACAAAGAAACTCTATCAAACAGCTCTAGATTACGCAGAAATTGATGAAACAAAAACGGTTATTGATTTATATTGTGGAACTGGAACGATTGGCATATTAGCTTCGAAACACGCCAAAAAGGTATATGGGATTGAGATTGTTAAAGAAGCAATTCAGGATGCGAAAAAGAATGCAGAATTAAATAATGTCACGAACATTGAGTTCATGGTGAAGGATGCGGGTGCAGGGGCCAATGAACTACTGAAGAGAAAGGTTCAACCAGATATAGTAATTGTCGATCCTCCAAGAAAGGGCTGTTCACCAGACACCTTACTTGCGATTCAAAAGATGAATCCAGAAAAAGTTGTGTATATATCTTGTGATCCTGCTACACTCGCAAGAGATTGTAAAATACTTAAGGAATATGGTTATGAAATAAATCTCGTTCAACCAGTTGATCTCTTCCCAAATAGTATTCATGTAGAGACGGTTGTTAAGTTGTCCCAAAAACATATCGACCATTCAATTATGGTTGAATTAGACCTTGATGAATTTGATGAAACCCCTTCAG
>JAFWFT010000103.1 GCA_017515505.1 Solobacterium sp. | reverse complement strand
TTATACAAAAAGATGCCCGGTATAATGAATCAGGAAAGCTACATCCGGCATCCAAGTTGATTGTTAAAAAACGAAAATGAGCTATCTCATTTTTTCTAGTTCTATTACATTGAACAAAATTGTTTAAACCAAAACCATGTTTTATTTAATAACTCCAAAAAAGCAAAAACGTTCACCATTACAATGAACGTTTTTGCTTGGTAGAGTCGTTGCTATTATGTCTTAGCTATAATCATTTGATTATATGAGGAGGCTTCAACATATTTGTTTGAAAAGAATTAAACAAAGCAACTTCTTATTATAACCAATTAACTTCGCCAGTTAGAATATCATATACTGCTGGAACAACTTTTGTGCCTAAATGCTTAATGATTTCATCAGCTTGAACTTCAGCACACATTGCTTTTGCGTTTTCTGCAGCAACTTCGTTTACGGATAAACCTTCTTTAACAGATGGTGTAATCTTCTTCATGATTTCGCCAATGTTTCTTGGAACATCTCCACCTTGAACAGCAGCTGTACAAGCACCACAATTTGTATGTCCTAAAACAACTACTAATGGACTTCCTAAATGTTCTGCACCATATTCAATTGATCCAAGAACAACATCATCAACAACGTTACCTGCATTACGAATAACGAAGATATCACCTAATTTTGTATCAAAATATAATTCTGGAGCAACACGGCTATCTGCACAACATAGAACGATAGCGAATGGCTTTTGACCACCATTTAATGTTTCGCGAATTCCTGCATAATCATCTTTTGTAGAGAGTTCGCCTTTAACGAAACGTGCGTTTCCTTCTTTTAGTAATGTTAATGCTTCTTCAGCATCAGTAACTAATACATCTGGTTTATGTAGATTCATTATTTTTCTCCTTTTCTACTATTTTTAATGATTTTGTTTCTTTCCAATACTGGCCTCCTCGATTGGACTAAGCGGATTTTTCGTTTTTCTTTAGTAATACTAATACTGCTGGAACAAAGAATGTTACAACAAGTCCAATACAGAAGCCATTATTATAGAGGTTCATCCATCCATGAAGAACGCCTGTATTTGGAACTAGGATACTATGCATGACACCAGCTAAGAATCCAACAAGTGCACCATGTTTATAGACAACCGGAGCCATACCACACCCGAATATTGCCGCAATCAACATATTCTTTGTACCAACATAGTTGAATGCACTTTCGATAAATGATTTTCCTTGTAAAGCTCCTTGTGTACCACCAACGATAATACTCGTCAAATAGACACCACACATAATTGGAACCATTGTACGAACACTGATACCATTGCTTGCGAAACCAACTACTGTGAATAGACAAGCAAATAATGGACCATGTGCGTTCGCTGTTCTAGTTAAGAACCAATAGAGTAAGCATAGGAAGCCACACACTGCCATATTCGCAAGTGTTGGCCCAAAGCCAAATTGTTCAACTGCACTTCCTGCATATTTCTTCGTAACGATAAGATCAATTCCACTTCTTTCTTTTGAAGTAATCAGTAATCCTGCCACTAATAGATAAAGCAGTAACGCAGCGATACAACTTGCTAATGCTAAATTATTAATATTTGGATATTCATGAGATGGTCCTCCATGAGCGATTCCTAATGTCTTCATTAATGAGAAGATGAAGAAACCTGTTAAACCGGCAGCCATCCCTGCATTATATAGTGTTAATCCATTATGTTTTTCAGGTAAGAAGCCAGCGAATACCGCAACTAAATAGCCTGCGATAAGTCCTAAGACAATACCTAGTCCTAAACCAAATCCATTGAGTTGAGCCACTTCGCCTAATGTGCTCTTTCCATCAAACTGTGTATAGAACGTTAATAAGCTAACCATTGGTGATAAAGCAGCAGAGAACCAAGCTAAACCGGTTACTGTGTTTACTTTCTTTTTATTCACTAATGCGTGAATAATAACACCAAAGAAGAGTGGCCATACATTCCATAATGTCTTTCCACAGAATCCAAAACCATAGACCATGAACGCCGCTGCAATTGTTCCACCATTGATGTTTGTTCCTGTAAAGAGATAGGACAACATAACAATGATTAGCAATATACCAGCATTGATAAATGGTACGCCAATATTTCCATTCACAACCATAAATGTATTTAAGTCTAATAATCCTGTTGCGGATTGTTGTAAACGGAAACCTTCCATTATCCCTTCAAGTGAAGGAGTAAGGATTAAACCAATAATAATTGATAGAACACCTAAACCCATAAATACGAGAGCTCTAAGTCCATTTCCTACTGGTTTGATTTCGAGTTTATTTGTACTCATATTTCATCCTCCAATATATACATGCTTACAATGTCTTCATTAAGACATATGCAGCGACAATAAGTAGACCTACCACAAAGACAATGAGTCCATATGACATCGTTTGACGAAGCATTTGCGATAAGTTAAGTTCTTTCTCTTCTGGAGCATCTCCATACTCATTCGCAAAGCGATCAAATGAGCGATCAAGACCTGGAACCTTATATCCCTTCTCTTTTAAGTCCTCAAAATCATCTAAGATTGGAACTCTTGTGAGAGGTTCAATAGTTCTATGTTCATCTTGTTTATCCCATGTTTCAAGACTACTGTTTTGATAAGCTACTTTCATATCTTCAATAAATGCACGTGCATCCAATTTATGTTTTGGATAGAACTCTTTCATCTTTTCAATGAAAGCATGTGCATTTGGTTTTCTAGGCATATAGAAGTCTCTAACAGCACAGAATGCTTTCACACCTAAGCTACCAATGACTTCTACAACACTACCAATTGTACGTGTTACAAAGGCTCCAATGAATGGTAATACACCAGTAACGACTGGACGATAAATGTAATCTTCAATATCAATGAATGATGGCCATGCATTGATATACATTGTTTTTCCATTTTCATCTTTTGCCATGAGTAATACACGAACGATGAAGATATAGATAATTGCACCAATTGCAAGTGATGCAGCTGCACCCTTTAAGCATGCCCATTCTAAGAATGGAACAACATGTGGATGTCCTTGCATATTCATGAATCCACTTCCGAAATTAGAAATAGGAATCATTGTCTTATAGAAGGTTAATCCAAAGAATGGAAGAACAAGTGAACTGAGCGTTAAGACAAATGCTGAAGCTTTGTTCATATATTTTCCATTACTGGAATCCATCTTATCTTGATGATATGCATTCTTTTCCCAGAATACAGCGATATAAATCTTTGTCATATAAGCGGTTGTTAAACCACCTGTTAATGTAAAGATTGCTTCTACGATTCTAAACATTTGTGCTGCAAATGTACGATCGTGATACATAAAGATTCTTTCTACGATACTTTCGTGAATTAATGTCTTACTGATATATCCACTCCAAAGTGGCATACCGATGATAGCTAATACACCCATACCGAAGATGAACTTTAATAATGGTTTGTGATAACCGAATCCACGTACATCATTGAGGTTCAACTTATGTAAGTTCATATAAACAACACCTGCTGACATGAACAAGCATAGTTTAATGAGAGAGTGATTCATCATATGTAAGATTGCACCTTGTACAGCATAGAAATGGAATTCTCCTGTTAATTCAGGATCTGCCATTAAGATACATTGCATGGAGATGGCCGTTAGGATAAATCCAATCTGCGACATCGAAGAACATGCAAGTGTTCTTTTTAAGTCTACGGAGAAGAGTGCTAAGAATGCTCCACCAAACATTGTGATAACCGCAATAGCAAGTAAGCAGCATCCCCATACCCAATCACCAAATAACATATGACAAGAAATAATGATAATTCCATATACACCTGTTTTGGTTAATACACCAGATAAGAGTGCAGAAGCCGGAGCTGGTGCAACTGGGTGCGCTTTTGGTAACCAAACATGAAGTGGGAACATACCCGACTTACCACCAAAGCCCACAATCATTAATGCACCTGCCCAATAGAGCATTTTACGATCGGTTACAAGTGCACATGCATCTTTAATCTTATCAATCTCTAATGTACCGATGGTATTATAGAGTAAGAAGATACCCATTAATGTAACAAGTCCACCAAATACATTTAAGTATGTATAGGTTTCTGAAGCTCTTTGCGCACCTGGTTTTTCATCATGAATAACCATTACGTAAGAAGTAAATGCCATAACTTCGAAGAAAGTAAATAGTGTTAATACATCACCAGAAATGAATACAGCCATCGTTGCACCTTCTGTCATCAACATGAACAGATAGTAACGATTTCGATTGCGGTAGTGTGCAAAGTATTCTCTTGAGAAAATTGTTGTACACATCCACATGAAACTTGTAATGATTCCATAAATGCATCTAAAACCATCTACTTGGAAAAAGAGTCTTTCATGTCCAAATGGCGCAAGTGTAAAGTAGACACTCCCTTCATGTAATACCGTAGGTATCATTGATAAGGCAAGTAAGAATTCTACAATTGTTACACCATTTGCCCAATAATCACGCATCTTCTTATCTTTGCGACCAATGAGGTAACTAATAATAGAAGCTATGATTGGCCAGAACACGATAATAGGTAACCTAATGTCTCCCATTTATTTGCCTCCTTCCCTTCTAAAGTGACAGGATATTGATCATTGGTGAGATCAATAATCCAAATAAGATAATCGCAACAGCTAATGTAATCAGTGGAACTGTCATGTAGCGATTTGGATCGCTAACATCTTTGTTCGCTGCTTCATAATCAAAGCCTTCACCTGGCATAAATGCATTTGCACAGATACTGAATAGATATACTGCTGTTAATAATGCAGATACGCCTAAAGCAACTAAGCCGATGTATGCTAGCATTGACCCTTGAGAACTAATGGTTGCAGCTGTTAGGAACCATTTAGAGAAGAATCCTGGAAGAGGTGGAATACCCACTAATGCGAAAGACGCAATTGTGAAAACAATCATCGTCACTGGCATTGCTTTTCCAATACCCTTCAGTTCCCAAACATATTCTCTACCTGTCTTATAGATAATGGCACCAGCACAGAGGAATAATGTAATCTTAACGATCGCATGACCGAATAAGTGTACCATTCCACCAAGATAGCCATCTGTACTCATTAAGACGATACCAAAGAGAATATACGATAATTGAGAAACCGTTGAGTACGCTAAACGACGTTTGAGATGTTGAGACATCAATGCCATCGCTGAGCCATACACAATCGTTACAATACAAGCTGCTAGAGCAACGTTTTGCGCGATTGTTCCACGTAGTAAATCTGGTCCAATCGTAAAGTATGTCACACGTGCAATGGCGAATACACCTGCTTTAACGACAGCGACTGCGTGTAATAATGCAGAAACTGGAGTAGGTGCGACCGATGCACATGGCAACCAAGCATGGAATGGCATGATTGCACTCTTTACACCGAAGCCAAAGAATGTGAATAGGAATGCGATTTGAATAACCGTAGCTCCTGCCACAACACCCTTTAATGCTCCACCTGGAACAAATGCGGTTGATCCTCCACCTGTGAAAGCAATCATAGCGATTCCACAAAGTGCTAATGCTGCACCAAAGATGGAGAAGATAATATAGATTCTTGTAGCGGTTTTCGCTTGGATGGAATCCCCATGCATAACAAGCGGAATATTCGCTAATGTCAAGAATTCATAAAAGAGATATAGAGTTACTAAGTTCGCTGCGAATGAGATACCCATCATAACCCCAAATGTCATGACATAGAATCCAAAGAAACGATTCTCATCACCTTCATGTTTCATATATTCAAAGGCATAATAGATACATAGAATCCACAGTAAACTAACCATTCCCGCAAACAAGGCACCCAAGTTATCTAATTTAAACGCAATTGGATTTCCTGGAATAATTGGAAGTAAGACTCCCTCTTGTCCACGTAAGAATAAAGCCATTACAATCACAATCACCGCATTTAAGATGACTGCTCTTGAAACAAATCTTTCACGATCTGCACGATCTTCATAATTCTTCTTTAAGATATGAATTCCGGCAATGATTGGAAGAAGAATTGGTATTAATAGTAATAAACCCATATGTTCCTCCTTCCTACATTATTAACGAGGCAATGCTCGTAAAGAATGAAATTAATGGTGTCGCAAACATTCCAACGCCTACTGCTAATACAGTTAATATAATCATTGGTACAGTCATAACAGGTGGAGCTTCTGTTTTCTTCATTGTGTCATAAGGATAATCTTCACCTGGGAAGAATGCTTTTGACATAATGGATAATAAGTAACCAGCTGTTAAGAACGCACTGACTAATAAGGTCGCTGGACCAAGATATTTAAAGATTCCAATATCTGCTGCGAGTGCTCCAGTAGCTAAATACCACTTACTTTCAAATCCACTGGTTGGTGGAATACCAACTAAGGCAATGGACGCAAGTGTGAAGCACCACATCGTGATTGGCATTTCTTTACCAATACCTTTTAATTGCGTTACATAAGTCTTATGTGTCATATAGATGACAGAACCTGCACTTAAGAATAGAACATTCTTAATTAATGCATGCGCTACCATATGAAGCAATGCGCCTATAAATCCAATTGGATTCATCGTCATTAATCCAAATAGAACGTATGATACTTGTGATACAGAGGAATACGCTAAACGTTTTTTAAAGAGTTTTTCCTTATATGCTAGCATTGATCCCATAAATACAGTAAATAGTGTTAAAGATAATAATACATACTGTACCCATGTTCCTCTTAAGTAATCCACGCCTACCATATAGTACATGACACGAATGATGGCTAAGACACCAGCTTTCGTGATAACACCAGATAAGACAGCAGATGCTGGAGCTGGAGCTACTGGGTGTCCTGATGGTAACCAAGCATGTAATGGAAACATACCTGCTTTACAACCAAAGCCCATAATCGTTAATAAGATAACAATTTGAGCAAGTGTTGAATTGCTTCCGATTTTCGCAACATTGAGACTTCCTCCTGGAACAAAGTGAGTCACATCACAGTATTGATATAGGAAGAAGAATCCAGCAAGGGCTAAGTTCGCTCCAAAGAATGAATACGCAAGGTATTTCTTACCTGCTTGTACAGATTCCTTCGTTTGCGAATGCATAACCAACGGGAATGTTACCAGGGTCATCATTTCATAAAATAGATATAAAGTCTGTAAGTTAGCTGCATATCCAATTCCAATGAGTGCCCCAATTGTTACAACAAAGAAGGTATAAAAGCGTTCGTCCATTCCTTCATGTTTAATATATTCAAAGGAATAGAAACCGGCTGTCACCCATAGGAAGGACGCAAGCACAGTAAATAACTGACTCATCCCATCTATCTTGAAACTAATATCTACTACCCGATTTAAGTGTAGTAAGGTAAATTCGCTACCTCCTGCAGTAAGTGCTAAGAATACCACAATTGCAAAGTTTATGAGGATGACCGCTGAAACATATGTTTCTCTCTTTTTGCGATCATGCAATTTCAGTGGTTGTATTAGCACACCAGCGATAATCGGGAGTAGAATTGGAAGTATTAACATAATATTCATAATTCTCTCCTTATCTTATAGGAATAAGAGATTAACCGCCGATTGCTGCTAATGCTTGAATTCCCTTTGTAATAAAATCAGAAACAGGTCCTGCTGCTACGCCAAATAGAATGACTAAGCAAGCGAGTAAGATAATTGGAAGAATATCCTTAATTGGACGTTCTTTACTACCAAGAGGCTCTGTACATTCTTTTGCTTCTTGACCAAAGAAAGCACGGATTACAACTGGTAAATAGTAAAGAGCATTTAATAATGCAGAAATTGATAATGGTATTAATAACCAATAGTTACTAGAACCTACAATTGCAGAAGCAAAGTTCCATTTACTATTGAAACCTACGAATAGAGGAATACCAATCATTGATAGACCACCGATGGTGAAGAGTGCCATTGTAACAGGCATGAGTTTTCCAAGCCCACCCATCTTATTGAGGTCTCTATTATGTGTTTGTTCAATGATACTACCAGCAACTAAGAATAAGCCGGATTTTGTAACAGCGTGAGATAGGATATGGAAGAGAGCTGCGAATAAACCAGCTTCTGTACCAATACCAATACCCATGAAGATATAACCCATTTGTGCAACAGAAGAGTACGCAATCATACGTTTGATATCTGTTTGCATAATCGCCAGAACAGAACCAGCAATCATTGCAATAACACCAACAACCATGACCACATTTAATAAGATTCTCATTGGTGAATTAGCGATTAAATCAAATCCTACTCCACCAAATACCATCTTCATATAGAACACGATATAAGCCTTTAATACTAAACTTGAAAGAATTGCAGAAGATGGAGATGGTGCGGTTCCGTGTGCATCTGGTAACCAGATATGACATGGGAATAATGCAGCTTTGAAAGCAACCCCACCTGTAATTAATCCATATGCCCATAATACATATGCGGATTTTTCAGCCATGAAGCCAGATCCTTGTAATACTTTTGCAATTCCACCGATTTGTAAAGATCCTGTTGCAACATAAAGTAGTACCATACCCATGAGAACTAAACTTGAACCAAGGATTGATAATGATAGATATTTTAATCCTGCATGTACGTTTTCAGTTTGGTTCTTAACAATGACGATACCTGCTGCTGCAAAAGATGATAATTCGATTGAGATGAATACACCAAGTAAACTCTCAAAGAATACAACTGCATTTAATGTACCTAATAATGCAAGCACAAGTCCATAAAACATTGGGATAAGTTTTTCTTCAACATCATGTGAAATCATACTCATCGATGCCCAAACGATTAAGAATCCAACAATTCCGAATAGACATGCCATGAAGCATTCAATATATCCAATGTTGATAATCTGTTGTCCAATTCCGCTACCAAGCGCTAACACTTGTGGTCCAGAATTCATTACAGATACTGTCATAACAACAGCTAGTACAGCATTAATCGCTGTAACAACTAGCCCGATTTTTCGTGCGGTCTGGTCATTCTTACAATTCCATGCCACGACTGCTCCGATTAGTAGTAACAAAATAATGGCGATTCCCATAGTTAACTCCTCTCTTTTCTCTTATAGAAGCTGAACCCCTTGGTTCAGTAAATGCATAACATATATGCCGCCAAGTCCAAGCACAACATTGACTACTGCGAAGACAACAATCGCTGTTGTATAGCTTGTTTTATAATTGTCATTTTCTAAATAATCTTCGTCTGTTTCTTCAGACTTACTGTAAATTTTGAATAGTACTGGAAGGTAATAAATTGCATTTAAGAATGAACTTAACGCAAGTGCAACCAGGAATGCATACCCAGTTTCAGATGCACTCGTTGCGAGTAATAGTTTTGATGTAAAGCCACCGAAGAGTGGTACACCAACCATCGATAAGGTTCCTACTAAGAAACCAATACCCGCAATCTTATTGCGTCTAGCTGCACCTTTCATATCCGCAATCATCTTGGAGTGTTTACTAACACCAATGAGACCTCCTGCAGAACTGAAGAGTAATGGTTTTGTGTATGCATGCACAATCATGTGGAATAATGCAGCAGCTAAGCCAGCATAACTTCCAACACCAATACCTGCATAGATATAACCAATTTGTGCAACTGAAGAATACGCAATCATACGTTTTAAATTCTTCTCTTTAATTGCAAATAAGCTTCCGAAGATCATTCCCGCAATACCTAGCCAGAAGACTACATTTAATACTCCTATTTGTCTGACTACATCAATGCCAAAGACACGGTAGTAAATCTTAATTAGGAGAATGATATATCCCTTTACAACAACGCCTGAAAGAATAGAACTAGATGAAGTTGTAGCAGTTCCGTGTGCATCTGGTAACCATGTATGGAATGGGAACATAGCACTCTTAACACCTAGAGATATTGTCATTAATGCACATGCTGTATAGAGTGGCCAACGATATTGTCCACTTGCAACTAAACCCTTAATCGATTCAAATAATGCTGGAATGAGTAAGTGTCCAGTAACGGAATACAGTAGTGCAATTGCAATCAAGAATAATCCAGATGCCATTAAGCTCATAAATAAGTACTTGATTGTTGCGCGAAGTGTTTCTCCACTCTCTTTCACCATAACGATTCCACAAGAAGCTAATGTATTAATTTCAATAAATACATATGCAGTGAAAATGTCATTGGTATAAATAAGAGCTAATAAAGATAGCAACAATAACATTAATAACGCGAAATATTGACTGTGTTTACGACTTTGAATATCTTCAATGATATCTTTCTTACCACCCATAATCGCAAGTAGTAATACGGTTGCGAATACACATGCTAAGATACTTTCTAATAATCCAAAACGTAATTCGTTTCCCCAAGGAGAAGGATAATGTCCTAACATATATGTGATTGTTCCACCATTATTTAAGAAATAAGGAATCATCACAAAGGATAGAACGGCCACAACTCCTAATACGAGTTGGGATCCTCTCATTGCAGTCATCGATTTCTTCCCCAATAACAACATCACAATAGAAGCTGCCATGGATAGAATGATTGAGATGAATGGTATATTATTCATATTTTTCACCTCTCAGTAAGTTCTTTAATACAACCGAATCAACATCCAACGTTTTATATTGTTGGTACCAACGTAGTGTTAGTGCAAGTGAGAAAGCTGTCACACTAACAGCGACAACGATTCCAGTAAGTACGAGACCACTTGGAACGGGGTTAATATATTTGGAAGCATCTGTTACTCCATCACGAATGATAGGAGAAGCACGTCAAGCGATATATCCTTTTGCTGCTAAGAATAGGAATACCGAAGTATCCATAATATTGAGTCCAATAATCTTCTTAATTAGATTTCTTTGAAGTAATAATGTTAGTAATCCAATTGTGAAGAGGATGACCGCTACTGCTTCATAATAGTTATTAAATAAATTCATATAACTAGACACCTCCCTTACACATTCCAGTCTGTAAACAGACTGTATAGAGAGAATACAGTACAAGCGACGACTAGACCGACACAGATATTGAGTGGGAAGATTAATCCACTACTGAAGATACTACCTGCTGTTCCTAATGGAACGATACTTTCGATTCCATTTGCGCCTGTAAGAATTGAATAGGTCTTTAATGCGATATAGACAAATAGTCCAACTGCCATTAACTTCATAGCACGTGGTACAGTGATGAACTTTTCTGAATTCTTTTGTCCAAAGACTAAATGATTGAGTACTAGTCCACCTCCTAGAATCGCTCCTCCAGAGAAACCTCCACCTGGAGATAAATGGCCATTCAATACGATGTATGCTCCATAGAGAAGAATGAATGGAAGAGATACACCAACGACTACACGAGCTGGTAGCGAAGGAATTCCTGCGTAATTACCTACACATGCTTCCTTATCATCTTCTTCATGCTTTCTATCTTTTTGTTGGAGAAGGAAGATAACGGTTACCGTTGCGGTAAATAGGACAACGGATTCTCCTAGTGTATCGAAAGCACGATAGTCTAGAATCATTCCCGTCACAGCGTTCACTGCTCCGGTTTCACTTAATCCAGATTCTAAATATCTGGTTGCGACTTCATTGACAGCTGGTGCTGTCGCTGAGCCAAATTGTGGTAGAAGCGCAACTGTTGTAAGTAGAACGATAACTACTAAGAGGCCTCCAATGATGGCACCAAATCGATACCACGCTTCTGGTTGTGAAATCTCTCTTGATGGCTTCATTTCTTCAAGCATCTTTTTAATTTCACTAGCTTCTTCTTTTCTTTCAACTTCTCTAGCTTCTACAAATTCTTCAACATCCTTTTCGAATTCTGTTTTCTCTTCAACTGGATGATGTTCTTCATGATCATCATGACCATGGTGATCATCCTTCTTAGGTGGATAAACGATTTCTGGTGGGATGGAGTCGGAATTCGCATCAACCCAATCGGTGAATACTTTTAATTCCTTTTTCCTTCATCAGTAAGTATTGCCATCGTTTCCACCTCCTTCCTTTAAAGCGTCAATTTTCTTTAAAGTTAAAATGAATAAGAGTGTTGTAACGCCACATCCTACAGCTGCTTCCGTAATCGCTAAATCCGGAGATTCAAGAGATAACCAAAGCACTGCCATGATGGCACTATATGACATAAATACAATAACTGCATTCAATAACTTCTTAATGAAAAAGACACTGATTGCACATGCAATGAGGAATAATAACAATAATACTTCTGCTACTGTCATACGATTTCCTCCACTTCACATTCATCAGTGATATTTTCATTTGTTTCCACTTCAATTTTACAAACTAAGTGAGACGCAACTGGGTTTGATAACCAAATTAAGATAACAACAACCAACAGTTTTAAAATCGCTCCCACATTACCTGAAAAGAACATTAAACCAACACACACTAATAAAGAAGCAAGTGAGTCACACTTTGCCGCAACGTGTACACGGTTTAATACATAGTGGAATCTAAAGAGTCCTAATGTAGCTATACCGAAAATAAATAATCCAAGTAGGATAAAAATGGTTCCTACGATGAAATTAAATTGTTCCATTGATATCCTCCTTTTCTACTTTCGCACTACGAGCTAGCATATTCTTAGCTAATGCAATAACGGCTAGGAAACTTAGTAATACATAGACCAACGCAATATCCATGAATTGGTTATCATGTAGATATTCTCCTAGCAATAAGATAAGAACAACGCCCTTAATACTAATAATATTTACTGCTACCAAGCGATCGGTAGTTCTAGGTCCTAAAACTGCACGCAATAAACAAAAGAAAATAGTGACGGATAAAAAGAGCATTGCGAATACTAATACAGTACTTTCAGTAATCATAATCCTTCTTCCATCCTTTCTATTTTCTTCTCTAATACAGAATTGGCTAAACCTTCTTCTGCATATTCATCAATTGCATGAACGTATACATAGTCATCTCCAACATCAACCGTAACCGTACCAGGTGTTAAGGTAATGGAGTTTGCTAAAGCAACCTTCCCCGCATCTGTTTTAATCAAATTCTTATGTTTTAGAATTTTAGGTTTAATCCTCTCATTTGGATTTGGAGATAAAACAAGTGCGATCATATGGATGTTTGCCTTAAAGACTTCATAGACAAGTCTTAGCACGAATCCAATCATTGCTGGAATTCTGGAAACAACACGCATATCGTTCTGCATAGACCATAAACCGACCTTTTTTAATAAAAATGATAAGATCGCTACAACAATAATGCCTGCAACAATCACATCAACCGTTATGCGTTCATTGAACACTAACCATAATAGAAACAATAATATAGGCATAGTTTATGTCTCCTTCTTTTCAATCGTTTTCACATTCATTAACCGTGACCATCCGATCCATGTTCGTCATGTTCCTCATGCTCGTCATGTTCACCGTTTTCATCATGGGATTCATGTGTTTCATGTTCATCATGTCCATGATGTCCGGGACCATGTCCATGATTTACGTCTGCCGAAGCCGCCACTAGAATGATGAGAATTAGGGCGATTGCGACACAGAAACTGAGTAATTTTTTCCCCATTGTTCCTCCCTTCTCTAATCTACGTCTTGTTCTATATACAGTTGTAGACCAGCTGGATCTACAATTTGTATTCGATTTCTACCCGTTTCCACAAAACCTAATTGTTTGAGGATACTGATATTTCTTGTGATAACTTCTCTTGTTGTACCTAATTGCTCTGCCAATTCTTCATGTGAGATTCGTAACTCATACGTTTTCTCGTTTTCATCAAATTGGCGCAATAAAAACATTGCTAGTTGCTTTCCTATGTTTTCCATGCCTTCATAGAGGCTGGTGGAGAGTGCAAGTAAGTGTTTCGACAAGACATCTATTACAAACTTTTGGTGCTCAGGATGTTTTTCCCGGAATTTTTCCCAAGCTTCAAATGGAATGAAATAGATCTCGCTGTCCTTCTTTGCACGAAGTTCCAAAGACATATTTTCACTAGCATTCAAGAATTCAAACGTCAGTATAATTAGTTCCGATTCTTTTCCTTGCAATAGAATCCGTTTGCGTCCACTCATGTGAACCACGTAAACGAGTAGTCCCCCTTCGCTTACAATGTAGATTCCATGCCTTTTCTTGATTCCTTCCCCTTCACTATATTGTCTAATGATGGTGTTATCTAAGAGTTCAGATTGTTGCAAATCGGATAGAGCGTTCCAAAACGGAAAGACACTTTCCCAACTAATCATTATGATTGAACCTCTTCTATTGAATTCATTATAAGAAAACCCTCCAATTTCCTTCAGTGACTTTTGTCACATACACAAAAAAGATTATTTTTGCATATTTTTTGCAAACTAATCCCTCTTCTTCTAGTCTAACAATTATTATTAGACAATGTTAGTAAAATAACTAAATTTAAAAAAAGGAATATATAAAGTATTCCTTATTTATATTAGTTCTGCAATTAGAAGATCTTCTGTTATAAATAGCACTTTACATTGGGCGTTCTGTTGTATTTTATCGATGATTCTTCCTGCAGATTGTGTTCCTCTTGCGACGGAGTAAACTGAATTTGCGACATAGCCACATTTGGACCCATGCAAGAAGGCAATAATTGCTTCATCATCATACGGATTATCCTTCTCTTTTTCTAAGTGTAGAATATCTCCAACCCTAAATATTGTATGTCCCCCATAGAAATCTAAATGCGTGATTGTGATATACGTTTTTTCCGAAAACATATTAGAATTCCTTACTGTTCAAAGCACAAACTACCTTTTCTGAATTTGCGACATAGCCAATCTTATCTAAGCCTTCTACCATGACCATAATCGGCTCTTTAACCAATAATCCTTTTTTCATTTTTGAACCCTCCTTGTATGGTTTTAAGATACGTCTTATGAGATACAAAAAAACTGCCAAGCATGATAGGATAATAAAAAAGAGGGATTACTGTATGGCAGAAAAGAAGTATAGTGCATTAGCTTTATTAGATATTCTAATTGAAGAAAGTGACGAAGATCATATTTTAACCGCAAAAGAACTCCAACAAAAGCTTCTTCAACGGTTTAATCTTCAACTAGAAAGAAGAACGATTTATTCCAATTTAGACATCCTAGAACAGAATGGATATGTAATCAGTCGTTTTGAAGATAATGGAAAAGGCTATTATTTAGAAAGTCGTCAATTTGATAAGGGAGAAATCCTATTATTATGTAATGCGATTCATTCTTCTCATTTCATTTCTTCTAAACAAAGTGATGCATTAATTAAAAAACTCTTAAAGACACAATCCAAATACCAAGCCAAAGAGTTTAAAGATTCTGTTTATATTCCCAATCCACAAAAGACAGCGAATGTGGAACTTCTATATACAATCAGCACTGTATCCGAGGCAATTCGAGATAAGAATATGATTCAATTCTTATATTTACGGTATGATGAACATAAACATCTTGTACCAAGAAGAGAAGAACCTTATTTTGTGGAGCCTCGTTATATTGTCTATGCGGATGGAAGACCTTATTTAATCTCTACAAGTAAGAATCATCCTGGATTTATTCATTATCGTTTAGACCGCATGAAAAATACATTAATCGAAGAAGAAAAAGTGACACCTCTTCCTAAAACAATGGATGCATATGAATACGCAAGAAACAAACTCTTTATGTTTAGTGGCGATATGATATCTGTTACCTTTAAGTGTGACGAACGAGTACTTGACCATATACTGGATCTTTTTGGCTCCAACACTATAATCATACCAGGAAAAGATAATGCTTTCTCTGTTACGGTTCCCACAAGTGAACAAGGTGCCATTTATCTTGCGCAACAATATCTTGATGCGATTGAGATTACAGCACCTACTTCCTTACGTAAACAATTTCAAAAGGAATTAGAAGAATCCCTTAAGAAATATAAACGATAATTATTTCTTTTCGTAAACTTTAATGAGCGCTTGGGTTCCTAAACTTGTATCTTCAAGTTCTTCATATAAGCGATATACTTCATCTAAAACAGGTAACGTTGTTCCCTGTTTTTTCATTTCTTCTTGCGCAATACGCATATCTTTCATAAAGTGCGCAACATAGAATCCAGGATCATAATTCTCTTCTAAAATTTTATAGCCATTGTTGGAAAGCTGCCAACTACCGGCCGCCCCATTACAGATTGTATCTAACATTTTTTTGGTATCTAATCCAACTTTCTTTGCGTAGGTGATTGCTTCGCAGACACTTGTGATAGCTCCTGCTATCGCAATTTGATTCGCCATCTTACAGTGTTGCCCGTTTCCCGCTTTTCCTTCATAAGTGATATTTGTTCCCATTGCTTCAAAAACAGGAAGTGCTTTTTGATAGATATCTTCATCTCCACCAACCATAATCGCAAGGGTGCCATTCTTCGCACCAATGTCTCCACCTGAAACAGGTGCATCTAACGCATGTACGTGATGTTCTTTTGCCTGTTCATAGATTCTTTCTGAAAGAGAAGGACTAGTCGTTGTCATATCAATGAGAATGCATCCTTCTTTCGCATTTTCAATGATTCCATTCTTTCCAAAGTAAACTTCTTCCACATCTTTTGGATAACCAACGATCGTAATCACATAGTCTTTATCTTGTGCACACGCTTTGACACTATCGCACCAAAGAGCCCCTTCTTCAATGACATTTTCTGCCTTCTTTTTTGTCCGTGTATAAATGGAAACTTCATATCCATGTTTCATGAGATTACTGACCATGGAGCTTCCCATGACACCAACACCAATAAATCCAATACGTTTCATGTTTCTCTCCTTACTCCACAATATAGGCATTTACGATTTCACCATAATAACAAATATGGAAATCTTTATTCGCACCAGGATTGGAACTATCCACATCTTGTGGATAAGCACGTACTCGTATTTCTTCTGGAATGTTTTCTAAGACTTGTGGTTGTCGATAAAGAACTTTACATTCTAATGTTAATGGAAATTCTTGAATCGCAGGAACAGACACCCTCTCTCCATCAAGTAATGTGAAACTACATTCTTTAATTTTATCAATTTTTTTACCACTTTGTGTTCCACAAATACGTAATGCGTTTGAAACATCTTCTGTGAGTGGTGTATTGATTGTAAATTCTAGACTTTTATCTAAGAGTTCTCTTGTATATCTTCCTTCTCGTACATAAGTGATGAAGATTGGACGCCCCCAAATAATCCCAATGGTTCCCCAACCAATCACCATACTATTCACTTTGTCTTCTACTTTCGTTGTGAGTAAGATCCCTTTTGGTAAAGCTTGGATTATTGTTTGACTGTATTCTTTATAATCGATATATTTTCTTTCCATATTATCCTCCTATTTCTTCAAACCTTCATAAAAGGCAACTGTACCTTGTATTTCTTCATCGGTTGGATGCCCTTTCTTAATTCCACCAATGAGTTTAAATGGCCCAAAGGTATCAAAGCCACAACAAATATATTCACCAATTTCTTTACTATTCTTTTCTCTCACAACTCTTTTGATTGCGTTTAGAAATAGATTTGTCGGACTCGCTCCACATGTTGCGATATAGAAGACATCTTTTCCTTCTGGTAAAGATGTTTGAACAAAATCAATCATCTGTTTCGCAAAACTGGAGTAATAAATTCCAGAGGCCAATCCAATGCAGTCATAGATTGTTAAATCCATTTTCTTCGCATCATTCACGTCAAGTAAATCCACTTCATTCTTTTGTGCAATGGCATCTAATAACTTCTTTGTATTTCCATGGTGATGCGAGTAATATACGATTGCTGTTTTCATTTTACTTTCCTCCATTTCGCAACATAAACTTACGCGCAATATTGATTCCAATTTTATATGGAAGAGGTCGTAATGCTTTATCCGCTTCCTTAAGCTTTTGACGGATTGGAATATTTTGTGGGCAGTGCTCTTCACATTTTCCGCATTCCACACATTGATCCGCAAAAGCCGGCTTTTTTGTTAGACCAACGGTTTGCGCAAATTGAAAGCGTCCTTCTGCCTTAGATTCAATAAACATAGCGTTATAGCACCGGAAGCTGCCTGGAATATCCACACCTTTTGGACAAGGCATACAATAACGACATCCCGTACATCCTACCTTTTCTTTTTCTTTAATCTTATTGGTAACTTCTTTTAAAGTTTCAAAATCTTCTTTTGTAAAATGTCCGATTTCTGCTTCAGAAGCAATACGACAATTCTCTTTTACCATCTCAATGGAATTCATACCTGATAAGACAACGGATACTTCCTTTTGATTAAAGAGCCAACGCAATCCCCATTCTGCAGGCGTATAAGGACGTCCACTTTGACGCATCACTTCCTTAGCACTTTTTGGCAACATATGAACTAACTTTCCACCTCTTAATGGTTCCATAATAACAACAGGTATCCCTTTTTCATAAGCAGCCTTTAAACCTTCTACCCCTGCTTGGGTATTTTCATCAAAGTAATTATATTGAATTTGACAAATATCCCAATCATAATCATTAAGAATCTTTAAGAAACCTTCCGTATTCCCATGATAAGAGAATCCAATATTACGTATTTGACCTAATTCTTTTTTCTTTTTAATCCAATCGATAATCCCAATACTTTTTAACTTCTCCCACATTGCGATATCCGTTAAGTGATGCATGAGATAGTAATCAATATAGGTTGTGCGTAAACGAGAAAGTTCTTCTTCAAAATAACGATTGATTCCTTCTAAACTAGAAATTAAATATTGGGGTAGTTTCGTCGCAATTTTAATCTTATTGCGTATTTGATTTTTCTCAAAGATTTTTCCAATCGCTTCTTCACTTCCACTATAAACATACGCAGTATCATAATAATTAACTCCTTGACGATATGCTTCCATGATTTCTTTTTCTGCTTCTTCTAAATCAATGCTTCCGCCCTTTTTTTGAAAACGCATGCATCCAAAACCAAGCAATGAGATGTCTTCTTGTTGTTTATCTTTTCTATACTGCATTTTCTTCCACCTTTCTAAAAGGAACATATGCTGTTCATATGTTCCTAATTCTCTTTCCCGTGATACACAAAACCTAACATCGTTAAATCATCAAATTGTTCTGCTTCCTTAACGAATTGATCAACTGCTTTTGCCATAGATGTTAATTGTTCTTCTGGAGAACGATTTGGATCCTCATTTAATACTTCAATGATTCGATCTGTTCCAAACATTTCTTGATGTTCATTGGTTGCTTCTGGTAATCCATCTGTATAAACAAATAATCTTGAGCCTGGTTCTAATTGAATCGTATATTCTTTATACTTCATACCTGGCATACCGCCAATAACGAACCCATGTGGATCTTTGAAAAGTTCATAATTACCATCTGGTTTCTTCACGGCAGGGAATTCATGACCTGCATTTGCCGCAACAAGTTCACCGGTTCTTAAATCAAGAATTCCTAGCCATACGGTCACAAACATTTCTTCTTGATTGTTTGTACAGATTGCGTTATTTGTGTTTTCTAAAATTTTCCCGGGTGATTCTCCATTCATCGCATTATTCGCAAGGATGATTTTGGAAGCCATCATAAAGAGTGCAGCTGGAATTCCTTTCCCCGATACATCCGCAATCACTAAACACAAATGATTCTCATCAATTAAGAAGAAATCATAGAAATCTCCACCAACTTCTTTGGCAGGATCCATAGATGCATAGATGTCAAAATCTTTATGATCTGGAAAAGCAGGAAATTCACTATTCAACATATCTTCTTGAATACGTTTCGCTAGCACTAATTCCGTTTCCATCTTTTTCTTTTCGGAAGTAATCGTTTCTATTCGATTGAGATAATGATCCATTTCGATGGATAGTTCAACAATATCTTGTGATAAATCCCCCATTTCATTCCTTGGTTGAACTTTCGATAGATTATCACGAACAATGGCACTGTTTTTCGTTTCTTTATAGAAATGAATATTCTTTTGAATCTTTCCTAATGGCACTAATACAAATTCATAGAATAAGAATATACATGCAAGAGCTAATACAATTTGATGCGCCATCATAAATAGTAAGTCATTGTTGGTTTGCCGTTCAATCGTATTCAAAATGTTGGAGACATTATAGGTTGTTCCAACTAAGACATCATAGCCATTGACAGTTGTGACATAGTAATAGTAATCCACATAATCACCTGCACTCGCAAGATGAGAGTTACTATGAATCGCTGCACGCATCTGTTCTTGTTGGCTCTCTCCAACTTCCACTTGCACACCTAAAGGATAGACTTCTTCATAATTCGTTCCCCGTTTTTCATTTCTTTCCGCAGCACTAAATAAGAAGAATTGTTTATTATATGGATCTTCTGTTAAAACACAGAATAAAAAATCAATTTCTGAATCACGTTTAATTTGATTCACACGTGTAATCAACCAAGAGTAGGTGATCTCTGCGTATAGTTTTTGATCTTCTGAACTAAGGTTTTGTATTTCTGACAAACTTGCATAACGGATTTGAATCTCTGGATGATGTTCATTGAAAAGATGACACTTTTCTTCTGTTTTCGTTCCAGCATAATAAAAATCTGCATCATACTCAATATCAAGTTCATCATAATGTTCATGCCAATATTGAACTAGCCATTGATAGGCAGGATACTCTTGAAGAGATCGTGCCACTTGAATTGAGCGCGACCGCGCAAGAGACTCCACTTGTTCTTTATATTGTTGTTCCGTACGTGTTCGTTGCGTATAAAAAGTAACGGCTCCTAACGCAATCATCCCAATTACGAATAGAAAGGCGATTTGGCCAATAATTCCAATATGGTAGTTCCGTTGTTTTTTCTCTTCCACTCTCTCATTTTAACATCGTCCTATTAAATTGATAAAAAATCTTTTAACCGTATTGTTTTTTAATTGTTTTGAAAAATAGTAGATTATTTCATTATTCTTCTGTATTATGTACTGTTAATCTAATACTATTTATTATTCCTATATTGTTAGGGTATGAAAAAATGTATTAGAATATATAGTAGATACCTAAATGTTTTAGGGAGAAGGAGAAAGAAAGAATGAAAAAACTATTCAAAGGCCTCTTAGCTCTCACAATGGCAGCAGGATTAGTTGCTTGTGGTAGTACAGGTGGCAAAACAAAGGTGACTATTTGGCACACTTACACAGAAGATCAATTAGAATACCTTGAAAAAACAGTAGCTGACTTCAATGCTTCTCAAGACAAATATGAAGTTGTTGCTGAATCTCAACCATATGATGGTTTCACAGACAAAGTTTACCAAGCAGTTATGGCTGGTAATGGACCTGATATGATTATTCACTATGCTTCTGAAGCAGCTAAGTATGTTGCAGATGGCAAAGTTGTTGATTTAAGTACTGTTCTAAGTGGTGATACGGTTGCATTAATGAGCGAAGGCACAAAAGCAGAAGCTACATCCTTTGCAGATGGTAAATTACACATTTTACCAATCGTAAGTAGTGGACCAGTATTCTTCTACAACAAGGCAATCTATTCTGAACTTGGCTTAAAAGCTCCTACAACATGGGCTGAACTACAAGCTAACTGTGAAAAGATTAAAGAAAAATATCCTGATAAATTTGGATTCGCATTTGACTCTGAAACAGATGGTGCACAAACATTAATTATGCAAACAGGAAATAAGATGTTTGATAATGATGGCATTTACTTCAATACTCCAGAAGTAGCTGCACAAATGAAGTATTATCAAGACAATATCCAAAAAGGTTTATTCACAAACTCTAAAGTTGGTGAATACTTCTCTGAAGACTTCAACGCTGAAACACTAGTGTCTTACATTGGATCTGCAGCTGGTGCTCCATACCTAAAGATAGAATATGGTATCGGTATTGTTCCACAAGGTGGAGTTGTTGAATGGGTACCTGCATGGAACCGTGGTATGATCGTATTCAACTACAACAATGAAAACCGTGCAAAAGCAAGTGGTGCATTCATTGATTACTTTGCAAGCCCAGAGATTAACGCTGGTTGGTGTGTAGCTTGTAACTATCCTGCAACATTCAAAGCAACTATGGAAACACAAACATATAAGGATTTCGTTGCTAAAAACGAAAGTTTCCAATATCTAAATGCTGAACATGCAGGTGCTTTCCCAGCAGTTACTGCACAAACACATGCTCGTAAGGCTCTACAAACATTAATGTCTCAAGTAGCTGGTGGCACAGATGTTAATAAAGCTTTAGAAGAAGCAGTGAAGTATATTGAAGATGAATTAGCTGCTGAGTAATTGTTCTAAAAATTATTATCGATAGCCCCCTTTCTTTAAGGGGGCTATTTTTAATATAATGATTGTAGGAGATAGAACATATGAAAGTTACAATTGAACATTTAACAAAAGTTTTCCCGCCTCGCAATAAGAACGAGAAGCCATTTACAGCGGTAGATGATTTCACTATTACCTTTGATGATGGTAAGCTCGTTGCTTTACTTGGCCCTTCTGGATGTGGTAAATCTACCATGTTAAACATGCTATCCGGAATTCTTCCTGTCACGGAAGGTAAAATCTATTTTGATGAAGAAGATGTAACGGATATGCCTCCACAAGATAGAGGTGTTGGTCTAGTTTTCCAAAACTATGCTTTATATCCACACATGACGGTCCTCGAAAATATTGCCTTCCCACTCGAGATTAAAAAAGTAAGTAAGGAAGAGCGCGAAGAAAAAGCAAAGAAGATGGCCGAACTTGTTCACGTTGAACAGTTACTAGCGAGAAGACCTAAAGAATTATCAGGTGGTCAACAACAACGTGTCGCGATTGCGCGTGCTTTAATCAAAGAACCTAGACTCCTTCTATTAGATGAACCTCTTTCTAATTTAGATGCAAGACTTCGTTTGGAAATGCGTGAAGAAATTCGTCGCATCCAATTAGAAACTGGTGTTACAACCATCTTCGTTACACATGACCAAGAAGAAGCAATGTCCATTTCCGATAAGATTATCTTAATGAAGGATGGTTTTCTCCAACAAGAAGATACTCCACAAGAGTTATATGATGATCCACACAATCTCTTCGTTGCGAATTTCTTGGGTAATCCTCCAATCAATAATCTAAACGGGTATATTAAAGAAGGTTATTTCGTATTAGAAGATGATAGTGGAAAGATTAAGATTAGCAATCCAAATGTAAAAGATAATGATCAAGTTGTGATGGGCATTCGTGCTGAGTCAGTCGCAATCTCTTCTAGTGATGACTATGACTTTGAAGCAACTGTGAAACAAAGATATACCATGGGTAAAGAAGAACTTGCTTTCTTAAATGTCGGTAATCAAACCATTCGTGTATATTTATCCAGTGATTATGATATTA
>JAFWFT010000102.1 GCA_017515505.1 Solobacterium sp. | reverse complement strand
GGTTGATCTTTGAAATCAACGCCAAGTTCTTCTGCTTTTTCAAATAAAGCGACATTTGGTAGAGAAGTATCATAGGAATTGAATAGTTCAACAAGAGGGCTACCATACGTTAAACTACTATCCGTTGGATTCTCTTCATAGAATGTATTTAAAGATTCTAAAGTAGAAGCATTATTCTTAATCTTGAAGTAACCAAAGTTATCTGATTTAATCCAATCACTAACTTCTCCTTCTTTTAGACTTAAAGAAGCTTCTAAGAAAGCATCATCTAGATTTTTGACATTTTTATCGATAATCCCTAAGATTCCACCATTTGGTGCAGAAGATTGGTCTTCGGAAAAGTTTGTTGCGACAGTAGCGAAATCATCTCCATTTTCAAATGCTTCATCAACTGCTTCCATACGTTTCTTTTCATCATCAGTTGGTTTATCACTAGGTGTATTATTCTCATATTGAATAAGAATATAAGAAATACTACGAATCTTTAATTCATCAAAGTGATTTTTTGCGTAATCTTCCGCAAGTATTTCACTTTTACGATAGTTTTCTAGATATTTTGCCAAATCATCATACCCAGAATAACCCATTGATTTTAATGCAGTTTCAAGTGTTTCTTTGTAGTTTGTAGGATTTTGGGATTGATAACTCGCAATGATTTGTGAAGCTTGTTCTTCCGCAAACGCTGTAATTTCATCTGTTGATTCAATAGCTTGTTCAGTTACTGCACGACGGAATAACTCATTGATTGCTCCAATACCTCCACTTTTATAAAGTTGATTATAAAATGCTGATGTTGTGATATCTTGGCCATTAATTGAATAGACAACATCTTCTCCATTGACGGTTTTTCCTCTTAATTTACCTTTATTTGTATCTACGATGTAGAAGATACTCACTCCACATAGCGCTAATACAATTAGGCAAACAAACCAGTTCTTTTTTATAAAGTTGACCATAAATGCCTCCTTAAAAACGCTTACTTATTATATGCTAATTACTATGTATTTGCAATTTAATAATAAAATAGTTGGATTATTGTATCCTTCAATATAATAGAGTATTTTATGCTATAATACTTGGATGAAAGGTGTTTAGAACCATGAAAGAATTAGTGATTAAAAACCTACATGTATCGGTAGAAGATAAAGAAATATTAAAAGGGATTGATGTTACCATCCATGAGAATGAAACGCACGCTTTGATGGGGCCAAACGGGAATGGGAAATCGACACTTTTAGCAGCGATTATGGGACATCCTCGTTATCAAGTGACAGAGGGGGAAATCCTATTAGATGGGCAAAATATACTAGAAATGTCGGTCGACGAAAGAAGTCGTGCAGGACTTTTTTTAGGAATGCAGTATCCACAAGAGATATCCGGTGTCACCAATAGTGATTTTTTAAGAGCGGCGATGAATGCACGTCGAGATAGTCCAGTATCTTTATTTACATTTATCAAAGAAATGGAAAAAACGACAAAAGCTCTTCAAATGAAAGATGATTTAGCGCATCGTTTCTTAAATGAAGGATTTTCAGGTGGTGAAAAGAAAAGAAACGAAATTGTTCAAATGATGATGTTAAAACCTTCGATTGCGATGCTTGATGAGATTGATTCTGGATTAGATGTAGATGCGATTAAGATTGTGGCAGATGCGATTAATCAATTAAAAGAGGAAACTAAGATGGCAATTATTATCGTTTCCCACTATGAACGTTTCTTAGAACTAGTGGAGCCACAGTTTACTCATGTTTTAGTGAATGGAAAGATTGTTTTAGATGGGGATGTAAGCTTAGTGAAACGTATTGATCAAGAAGGATACGATTGGATTTATAAAGAATATGGAGTGACTCCAGAAATAGAAGAACCTAAGAAAAGACCAACCGTTTCTTTAGGGACATGTGCTGTAAGTCAACAAATGAGAAAAGGCGAGAAATAATGATTTTAGATAAGAATTCTGAACAAACATTACAAAATGGATATACAGAATATGAGGTTTCAACGGATGAAAAGGAATTGAATCTTACTTTCTATGCGCTTGGAGAATCGGAAGTTTTTATTAGAATCACAAAAGCGAAGAAACTCTTAATTCATACAATCGCAGAAAAGCATGCACATGTAACATATCTATTCTGGAATGAAGCAGATTATCCAATTTCATTTGAGGAAAGTCATCAAGTGAAAAAAGGGGCCGTTTTAAATATCGCATATGGCGAAATCATGCAGAATGAAACAACCCACAACCTCACAGTTGATTTAGAAGAAGAGAATGCAGCAGTCTATTTATCCAGTGCGACTTTAACTTCTGTCAAAAAACATTTTGATATGAAAGTAAGTTCAAAAGCACCACATACCTTTGGCCAAATGCGAAATTTTAGTGTCGTGCTAAATGGTGGTGATTACTATATGAATGCGGTAGGATCTATTGAATATGGGGCAATAGGGGCAGAAAGTCATCAAACCAGTCGGGCGTTATGTTTTGATTCGGAAATGAATGCCAAGATTATTCCAGTATTACTCATAGATGAAAATGACGTGAAGGCATCTCATGCGACTAGTGTAGGGCGAGTTGATGAAGATCAACTCTATTACCTACAATCTCGTGGCTTATCTCCACAACAATGTACCGCTTTAATCAGTACTGGCTATTTACTACCTGTCACAGAAGTTATTCATGATGAAAAACTAAAAGAAACACTTAAAAATGAATTAGAGGAGAAAATTTCACAATTATGTTCGATGTAAAAGAAATCCGTAAAGATTTTCCCATGATTCAAAACCATCCTGATTTAATCTATTTTGATAATGGTGCGACAACATTCAAACCAAAACAAATGATTGAAGCAGTCGATTATTTTTACTTATTTGGGACATCTAATGTACATCGTGGCGATTATGAATTATCGATTCAAGCTGATAAACTCTATGATGATACAAGAAGGTTAACTGCGACATTTATTAACGCAGATACAGATGAAATCATCTTTACGCACAACGATACAGGTTCTATCAATCAAATTGCTTATGGACTATCAAGATCATTCTTAAAAGAAGGAGATGTTATTCTTGTTTCACAAGTTGAGCACGCAAGTAATCTTTTGCCTTGGTTTCGATTAAGTCATGATTTAGGAATCAAGATTGAATATATACCTGTGAATAAGCAAGGTGTCATGACTGTTGAAGAAGTTAAGAAATGCATGCATAAGAAGGTCAAAGTAATTAGTATTGCTTCTACTTCCAATGTCTTAGGTTCCGAACAACCAATCAAACAAATTGCGTCGATTGCGCATGATAATGGCGCCATTATCGTTGTGGATGGAGCTCAAAGTGTGCCTCATAAACCAACGGATGTCAAAGATTTAGATGTAGATTTCCTAACATTCTCAGCCCATAAAATGTGTGGACCAGGAGGAGTGGGTATTCTATATGGCAAAAAGAAACACATGATGCATATGGAACCTGTATTTTTAGGTGGTGGAATGAATGCGCGATTTGCATCTGATACTTCTATGATTTTAAAAGAAGGACCAGAGCGCTTTGAAGCAGGAACTCCAAATATTGAAGGTATTATAGGATTAGGGAAATCCATTCAATACTTAATGAAACTTGGAATGGAAAATATACATGAATATGAAAAAGAATTGCGGTCTTATTTTGCAAGTCGTATGAAAGAATTAGACAATGTTATTTTCTATAATCCTGAGAATGAATCTGGAGCAATTACTTTTAATGTAAAAGATGTTTTTGCCCAAGATGCAGCAGGATATTATGCACATAAGAATATTGCTGTTCGTAGTGGAAATCACTGCGCAAAGATTCTTCATGAAATCATACAAACAGATTCAACGATTCGTGCATCTTTATACTTTTATAATACTAAAGAAGAAGTGGATCGTTTCATTGAAGTTACAAAAGAAGTGAATTTAGAAAATGCGGTTGGTATTTTCTTCTAGAAAGCAGGAGGAATTATGAGTCATCAAAATTTACTATCGGATCCTGATATTCTAAGAGAACTCATTATGGATCACTATAAATATCCACATCATCATTCCTTAACGGAAGAAAATGGATATCTTCAAAAACATATGGCTAGTGAAAGCTGTATTGATGATATTACTGTTCAAACAAAGATTGAAGATGGGATTATTCAAGACATCCGGTTTGATGGTGTAGCATGTACCATCAGTACCGCAAGTACCAGTATGATGACAGATCTTTTAATTGGAAAAACGATAGAGGAAGCTAAGGCAATCATCGATGAATACTTCATGATGATTGATGGAAAAGAATATGATGAAGAAGTTCTTCAAGAAGCAGTTGCAATGAAGAATGTTTATAAACAAGCCAATCGCATTAAGTACGCAACGATTGGTTGGAACGCAATTCAAGCTCTATTAGAAAGTGAGGCATCCCATGAGTGATAAAGAAAAAGATGTCATAACTTCACAAGATGAATATCAATATGGATTCCATGATGAAGATATATCGGTTTATAACACGGGAAAAGGTTTAACAGAAGAAATTGTTCGTGAGATTTCTCGTATTAAAGAAGAACCAAAATGGATGACAGATTATAGAGTCAATGCTTTTCATGTGTTTGAATCAATGCCAATGCCAAAGTGGGGACCAGATTTATCATTTATCAATTTTGAAGATTATACATATTACATCCAACCAAGTGATAAAAGAGATCGTAAGTCTTGGGATGATGTTCCTGAAGCAATAAAAGAAACGTTTGATCGTTTAGGAATTCCTGAAGCTGAAAAAAAATTCTTGGCGGGTGTTTCTACGCAATATGAATCAGAAGTTGTCTATCATAATATGTTAGATGAGGTTCAAGAAAAGGGTGTTATTTTCTTAGATACCGATACAGCACTCAAGCATTGCCCGGATTTATTTAAGAAATACTTTGGGAAACTTGTGCCACCAACAGATAATAAGTTTGCGGCTTTAAATAGTGCAGTTTGGTCAGGTGGTAGTTTTATCTATGTCCCTCTAGGTGTTACCTTAGAAAAGCCTTTACAATCCTATTTCCGTATTAATTCAGAAAGAATGGGACAATTTGAAAGAACTTTAATTATTGTAGATAAAGGCGCTGATTTGCATTATGTCGAAGGTTGTACAGCCCCTATTTATTCCAAAGATTCCTTACATGCAGCAGTCGTTGAAATATTTGTGGAAGAAGAAGGAAAAGCTCGTTATTCAACTGTTCAAAACTGGTCAAAGAATATCTTAAATCTCACCACAAAAAGAGCAACAGTTGCGAAACAGGGTGTTATGGAATGGATTGATGGAAATGTGGGTTCTCAAATTTCCATGAAATATCCTGCCTGTGTACTAACAGGAGAATACGCAAGAGGTTTATGTATTTCGGTTGCTGTTGCAAGTGATGAACAAATTCAAGATACTGGTGCAAAGATGATTCATCTAGCCCCTCATACGTCTTCTTCCGTTATTTCTAAATCGGTTTCTAGAAAAGGCGGAGAGGCAAACTATCGTGGATATATCTTCCATGGTCCAAAGGCGACGTTTTCAAAATCAAAGATTGAATGTGATACGTTAATTCTAGATCATGAGTCAAAGAGTGATACATTTCCAACGAATATTGGACGGAATAATACTTCCACCATTGAACATGAAGCGACAGTTTCTAAGATCAGTGATGATGAATTATTTTATTTGATGTCTCGTGGTTTAACAGAATCCCAAGCAACGGAAATGATTGTGTTAGGTTTCTTAGAACCATTTACACGAGAACTCCCTATGGAATATGCGGTTGAATTAAACCAACTATTAAAACTAGATATGAGTGATTCCATTGGATAAAAACGAATTACGAAAAAGAGCTTTAAAAGCTCGTCATGACCTTTCTATCGAAAAGAAAACAAAATATGATTCATTGTTTTTAGAATACTTAAAAGAGTATCTTAATCCCTATCAAACGATAGGGATTTATGTTTCGAAAGAAGAGGAAGTAGATACGCATTTATTGATTGCATTTTTACTAAACCAGAAGAAGAATATTGTTATCCCAAAAACACATCCAGATTCTCTTACGTTTCATCAAATAGACACTTTAAATGACTTAAAAAAAGGTGTTTTTGGTGTATTAGAACCTACTTTAAGTGAACCATATCCCATTTCTAAGATAGAAGTGATGATTGTACCTGTTGTAGCCTTTGACCACAATAAGAATCGAATTGGGTATGGGAAAGGGTATTATGATTCTATTTTAGTAGAGGGATGTAATTCGATAGGGATTGCTTATCCTGAACAGGAAGTAAATCAGATTCCAGTTGATACATGGGATATTCCATTGGATGAAATCATTACATTTGATAAAATGGGTTCCATACAGCGAATCTTATAATATGATAGAATTTATAACGATGGAAAAGATTTATCTAATACATTGCTGGATTGAACATCCAATACGTCCAGTAGATCAACTTTATACCTATTATTCAAGTCAAGAACTCTTGCCAGGAATGCGTATTAAAGTTGATTTTAATAATCGTGTATCCATAGGCTTCATTGAGGAAGTGGAAGAAAGAAAGGATTCTTTAGAGGCTATTAAAGAAGAACTAGGAGTCGATATGAAACCGGTTCTAGAAGTTCTAGATGAAGAACCTCTTATTACGGATGAGCTTCATTCTTTAGCTATGTTTTTAAAGGAAACCACTTTATCAACGACTATTTCTTGTTTTCAGGCAATGTTACCGTCTAAGATTAAACCTATTTCTTCAAACCAAACGATTGTTAATGAACAATTTGTAAAGGTTTCCGATATAGAAGTTTCCTTAACTCCAAAACAACTCGATGCATTTTTATATGTGAAAGAGAAAGGGGAAGTATCTTATACAGAATTACGAAAAGCATTTCCTAATCAAGCAAAAGCACTTATTGATAAGGGGGCTTTAATCCGATATGAGAAAGAAAAAGAAGCAGAAGCTTTTTCTCGTACAATCATTCGTGAGCGACTCCCATTAAATGATGAACAGAAAGCTGTCATGGATGAATTTAAGAATTCAAATGAGGATGTCTATTTACTTAGAGGTGTTACTGGTTCTGGGAAAACAGAAGTATATCTTCAACTTGCGGAAGAAGTATTAAAAGAGAATAAACAAGTTCTTATTTTAGTTCCTGAAATCGGTTTAACCCCGCAAATGATTGATCGTGTTTCTTCTCGTTTTGGTGTCGATTTAGCAATCTATCATTCTGGCTTAAATGCACAAGAAAAATATGAACAGTATAAAAAAGTCAAAAACAATCAAGCTTCTATTATTGTTGGGACGAGAAGTGCAGTTTTCTTACCGTTTACAAACCTAGGGTTAATCGTCATTGATGAAGAACATGATGGCTCTTATAAACAAGAAAATCAACCAGCGTATCATTGCCGTGATGTCGCTATTTTCCGTGGTAAATACCATCATTGTAAAGTTTTATTAGGAAGTGCGACACCTTCTTTAGAAAGCTACGCAAGGGCAATGAAAGGGGTCTATCACTTATTAAAGATGGAACATCGTATCAATGACCAATTACCAACTGTTTCGATTATCTCTATGAAGGACGCGTTAGCGAATGGAGAATCCTTTATTCTTTCCAATACTTTAAAAGAAAAGATTCAAGATCGGTTAGATAAACACCAACAAATCATCCTCTTATTAAATCGTAGAGGCTATCATTCCATTTTAAAATGTAAAACATGTGGAGAAGTCATTCGTTGTCCACATTGTGATATCGCAATGAGTTATCATCGTGAAGATAAGATGATGAAGTGTCATACTTGTGGAACTTCCATTCGGGTTTCATATGAATGTAAAAATTGTGGTTCGAGAGAAGGATTTATGAAATATGGATTTGGGACAGAACGATTAGAAGAGGAACTTCAAGCTTCCTTTAAAGATGCGAAACTATTACGTATGGATCGAGATACCACAACGAAAAAGAATTCACATAAAGATATTTTAGAACGCTTTGGAAACCATGAAGCAGATATTCTTTTAGGTACCCAAATGATTGCGAAAGGATTAGATTATCCAGATGTCACATTAGTAGGTGTTGTGAATGGAGATGAAGGATTAACACGTACAGATTATCGAAGTTGTGAAGTGACATTTGATTTACTGATGCAGGCAGCTGGTCGTTCAGGAAGAAGTGATGTCGAAGGAGAAGTCGTTCTTCAAGTCTATGATCCTAATCATTACGCAGTCGTATGTGCGGCAAACCAAGATTATGAAACCATCTTTCAATATGAAATGAAGTATCGCCATGAAGGATTGTATCCTCCT
>JAFWFT010000101.1 GCA_017515505.1 Solobacterium sp. | reverse complement strand
TTAATGAACTTAGGTCTTTCGTATGACTGGGATCGTGAGATATCAACATGTGATCCTTCTTTCTATAAATGGACACAATATATTTTTAAATTACTTTTTGAAGATGGTTTAGCAAGATGTGTGGATATGCCTGTAAACTGGTGTGAAGAACTTGGGACCGTTCTAGCCAACGATGAAATCGTTGATGGAAAAAGTGAAAGAGGTGGATATCCGGTCGTTCGTAAGGTCATGAAACAATGGGTCATTGATATTGTGAAATACGCAGACCGCTTGCTAGATGGACTTGATGAAATTGATTGGCCTGAAAGTACAACAGAAATGCAAAGAAATTGGATTGGAAGAAGTTATGGAGCCCATGTCACATTTAAGGTTGATGAACATGAGGATACTTTTACAGTCTTTACAACTCGTTGTGATACTCTTTTTGGAGCTACTTATTGTGTATTAGCACCAGAACACGCCCTTGTTGAAAAGATAACAACTCCTGTACAAAAAGAAGCCGTTGAAGCTTATGTGAAAGAATGTTCTACAAAGTCGGATTTAGAAAGAACAGAACTCAATAAAGATAAAACCGGTATCTTTACAGGGGCCTATGCGATTAATCCAGTCAATCATAAAAAGATTCCGATTTGGATTAGTGATTATGTCTTGGCGACTTATGGGACAGGTGCGATTATGGCGGTTCCTGCACATGATGAAAGAGATTATGAATTTGCGAAGAAATATAATCTAGAAATCATTCCAGTTTTAGAAGGCGGAGACGTTGAAAAAGAAGCATTTACAGAAGATGGATTACATATTAATAGTGGGTTCATGAATGGCATGAATAAAGAAGAAGCGATTCATGCGATGATTAACTGGTTAGAAGAAAAAGGAATCGGTGAAAAGAAAGTAAACTATCGTATTCGCGAATGGATTTTTGCGCGTCAGAGATATTGGGGAGAACCAATTCCAATTGTACATATGGAAGATGAATCCTTAGTTTCTTTACCTTTAGAAGATCTGCCATTACTTTTACCTGAATTAGATGATTATAAACCATCAAAGAGTGGTGCTTCTCCACTTGATAAAGCAAGTGATTGGGTGAATGTCACCATTGATGGAAAGAAAGGAAAACGCGAAACTAGTACGATGCCAGGAAGTGCAGGTAGTAGTTGGTATTTCTTACGCTATATTGATCCACATAATGATCATGAAATCGCAGATAAGAAGTTATTGGAACATTGGATGCCTGTGGATTTATATGTGGGTGGCCCAGAGCACGCGGTTGGACATTTACTCTACAGCCGTATGTGGAATAACTATCTCTATGATAAAGGACTTGTGCCATATAAAGAACCATTTCAAAAGCTCGTTCACCAAGGGATGATTTTAGGGGAAAATGGGATTAAGATGGGGAAAAGATATCCAGAGTATATCGTTGATCCAAATGATATTGTGAAAACCTATGGAGCGGATACCTTACGCATTTATGAAATGTTTATGGGACCACTTGAGGCAAGTAAACCATGGAGTGAACAAGGGGTAGAAGGTGCAAGACGTTGGCTTGATCGTGTATGGCGTTTAGCGATGGAATCTGAAGGAAAGATTGTGGAAGAAGATACGCCTGAACTGGATTATATGTATCACTATACAGTTAAGAAAGTATCTGAAGATATTGATAGTTTAAACTTTAATACTGCAATCTCTCAAATGATGATCTTCATTAATGAGTGTTATAAGGCGGAAAAGGTGAATAAAGAGATGATGATGAACTTCATTAAGCTCTTATCTCCATATGCACCTCATATGTGTGAAGAAATGTACCAACACTATACAGGCAAAGAGACCATTGCCTATGAAAGTTGGCCAACCTATGATGAAAGTAAACTCCAACAAGAATCCGTAACGATTGCGGTTCAAGTGAATGGAAAAATGCGTGGAAAATTTGAAGCAAGTAAAGATGAAAGTGAGGAAAAACTTCAAGAACTTGCGTGTGCAGTTGATTCAGTTAAACCACATTTAGAAGGGAAAACCATACGAAAAGTCATTGTTGTACCAAATAAGATTGTGAATATTGTGGTTGGATAAAAAAATAGAGGGTGTTTTCTATAGAGAAACCCCTTTATTTTTGGTATAATTTTTAAGGTTATGGAAGAATTTAAGGTAACGATTGAAAATTTTGATGGTCCATTGGATTTAATGTTACATCTTATTAAAGAAAAGGAATTAGATCTTTTTGATTTAGATGTGAATGTATTAACGGATCAATATATTGCGTATTTAAATGCGATGAATGAATTGCATTTAGAGATTGCGAGTGAATACTTAGTAGAGCTTGCGGAACTCATTGAGTATAAATCGAAGAAATTACTTCCAAAGGATACTTCTGAATTAGAAGAGGAAGAAGATCCAAAGGATCGCTTAGTGAGACGTTTATTAGAGTATCAACAATTTAAAGAAGTCAGTGTACAACTCAATGCCTTATTTGAGGAAAGACAGATGCAGATGACAAAGCCACAATCTGAAGAAGCAGAAAAATGGATGAAGAATACAGATGATTTACATTATGAAGGGAATCCATATGAATTGATGCGTGCGATGCGTAAATGCTTGATGCGTCTACAATTAGCTAAACCAATTGAGACGAGATACACCGCAAGAGAAATCTCCATGGAAGATCGAGAACTAGAAATCCGTGCAAAACTGGAACAATTACCAAAAACCTTCCAGTTTGAAAGATTACTGGAAGATTGCCATGATGTGCCAATGTTTATTGCGACTTTCCTAGCGGTACTCGATCTTGCTAGACAACATATTTTAAATTTCACGGTAGATAGTGATGATACAATTTGGTTTTCAAAAGGAATGGGGCTAAGTGCATGAGTGAATTAGAGAATAGAATCGTAGAAGAAAATACAGAAGAAACGCTTGCTGAAGAAGTGATTCAAGATACAGATGACATAATTGAAGAAAATAACGAAGTATTAAAGGAAGAAAATGAAAATCCAATTCATACTGATTTTATAGAGCATATTCCAGAGGCAGATAAAACGGTGGAAGAAGAAGTGAAAGAGGAAGAGCCACAAGAAAAAGGACATGCTAAAGCAATCCTAGAAGGGTTACTCTTTATTGTTGGGGATGATGGAATCTCCCTTGAACAAGCTTCCCAAGCTTTAGGGATTTCGCAAGAAAGAACGGCACAGGTTTTTGATGAACTCATGCAAGATTATTTAGATGATGCACATGGTATTGAGATTGCGAATTATGGAGGAACATATCGTTTCTTATCCAAAGCACTTGTCCATGAATATGCGAAGACTCTATTCCAAATTAATAAGAATGCAACATTATCGCAAGCTGCTTTAGAAACCTTAGCGATTATTGCATATAAACAACCAATCACCCGTGTTGAAATTGAAGAATTACGTGGGGTTGGGGCAGAAATGATGTTACGGAAATTATTAGCACGTGATCTCATTAAAGAGAGCGGTCGTAGTGAAGCAGCTGGGCGACCAATTCTATATGAAGTTACAGAAGAGTTTATGAATTCCTTTAAGTTATTAAGTTTAAATGAATTGCCGGAATTACCACAATTTGAATCCTTAGAAGAAAGTGATGATTTATTTGGTGGTCGTCGTGAAAAAGTATCGCAAGTGGAAGAAGCTTCTAATATAGAAGAAGTTTCATCTATTCAAGAAACAACCGAAGAGGAAGAAAACGAGAATGGTGAAGAAAGTATTGAAGAAGTTACTACTGATTAGTTTGCTGATTAATGTAACTCCAATCGTAGCAGAAGAAGAGGTAGATGCAGGTGAATATAGTTGTCGTCTGATTGATTTTTATGATTACTATTCACCAGTTCCTTGGGGAGACTATGTTGACGATTCGTACTATGAAACGGCCTTCTTTGCTGGTGACTCTCGTATGGGATCTCTTTATCTTTTTGGAGATATTGAAAATGGAGATATTCATTATGTCACTTCTTTAAACCTTCTTTACATCGATATGATGAAAGTTGATGATATTGAAGATGAAGATTCAGAAGTAACTTTATATCAATTATTAAATGAGACAAGAAAAGAGAATATCTATCTCTTGTTTGGAATTAATGAGATACGAAATAAAGACTTTGTAGCCTTTAGTGAAATGTATCAAGAGATTCTAACGATGTTACGGAATAATAATCCAAATGTGAATATTTATATTATTCTTGCGTATCATCCAGATTATATTTCGAATCTACCAGAGCCAGACTTAAGTGAGCACTTAGTGAACCTGAATACAACGTTAATGGATTTGGCGATTCGAAATCATGTCTATTATTTGAATTTAGATAACGGAATGAATGATGCAGAGGGGACCATCATTGATGATTATGTTGCGGATGGGTTACACTTTACCTATGAAGGAACCCAAGCCTTTAAGGATTATATCGCAACGCATGTGGTAAGGAGAGAAGTATATGATAAAGAAATTTGTGAGTAGTTTATTAATCGCTATGTTATTAATGGGGTGTGGATCAACAACGACAGAAAGTGCCTCTACATCTGCACCTGAACAAAAACCAGAAGAAACAAAAGAGACAACCCAAAGTCAAGATACATCGAAGGATGGAGCTGAAGTTAAGAAACTATCCAAACAACTTGTTTCAGATTTAAATCTTGAAGATAAAGTTGCGGAAGTCAAAGAACGGATTATTCCAGGAATCTTCTTCTTTGAGGAAGGGACTGTGAATGCGAGTAGTTTCTATGTCGCAGATAAGAAGGCTGATTGTGTGGGTGTCTTCCGTGTCAATGATGAAGATTCATGTAAGGAATGTATTAAGACATACTTAGAGACATTAAAAGCCCAACTTCAAACCTACGCACCAGATGAAATCTTCAAAGTTGATAATGCGATTGTAGATTCTAAGGATGGACTCGTGATATTAGTTGTTTGTGATGATATTGAAAACGCTAAAAGCGCTGTTAATCAAGCACTTAATAAATAAGTTTAATGTTTATGCAGGATAAAATGATTTCGTTTCGAAGTGAGATATCCTGCTTTTTGTAACTTTGATAATTCATTAGACATCGCACTTCTTTCAACCGATAGGTAATTGGCGAGAGCTTGACGGTCAAATGGGATATCAAATTCATTGGATCCATTTTTATATGCTTCTTCGGATAAATAGGATAATAGCTTCTCTCTTGTTGTCTTTTGTGTAACATGAGACATCTTCGCACTTAAGTTTAAAGATTGAAGAGAGAGAGTAGACATTAAGTTTTTAATCAAAATGGTATGGTAATGCCCGTTATCATCTAAATTAAAGATTTCTTGTAGATCAAACCACAAGATAACACAGTTTGTAGAAGCGGCG
>JAFWFT010000100.1 GCA_017515505.1 Solobacterium sp. | reverse complement strand
GGTTTGTAAGTCATTTGCGTCTTTTTTATGTAACCAACGGCTATATAATTCACGATGCATGTGAATTGCTTCGTTATATTCCTTCTTCTCATATGCTTCATTTGCGAGTGCATCAAGAACAGGTAAGACATCATCATGTTTCTCTAATTTCACTTCTTTTGCACGCTCATAGATACTCTTAAGAAGTTCCATTTGTTCTTCTTTCTTTCCCTCTTGTCTTAATGCTTGCGCATACCATAAATCGGTATAAACCGCATCTGGATGAAGGGATGGGAGATGTTGATTCATTTGCTTGAGTTCTCTATATGCCTCTAGTGCTTGTGTTGTATTCTTCACTTTCCAAAGTGCTTGTGCTTCTTTCTTCTTATCTAATTCTTCTTGATCAAAGTGCCCAATATGGAAAATGAACTTTCCTTTCTTTTGATAAACATCCTTCAGTAATTCAGGAGTTTCCTTTTCATCATCTAATACACATGCGTAAAATGCTTGTGCACGTAACGTTTGTTTATGATTTGGACCACTTTCTTCTAAACAAGTTTGATAGTATTGTTTTACTTTTTCTAAGAAATCGGAATCTTTTTCTGCTTGTGTTTCCTCAACTGGCACTTCCTCTACTCTTGCTTCCTCAACCACTGCTTCTTCAACTGGTGGTTCACCAATTAGTTTATCTAATACCTTCTTAATAAGAATTGTTTTTTCGTCGTTTTCACCTGTTAAACGTAATCTTCTTGCGTACAAATTGCGTAGGGTTGCTTCTGCTGGTTGTATCATTCCTGCGTGAATATATGCACGTGCTAAATCTTCTTGTAACAGTAATGTATCTTCGTGGTCACTACCACGATTACGATCGAAGAGATCATAGAGAATTTCATATTCTCTTGCGACATCACTTAAAAGCGAAGCTTCTTGTAACAATTGAATATACGCATATCTTTCTTCAACTGCTTCTTTACTAAATGCTCCATAAATGCTTTTCATATATTCAACTAATTCTTGATTCGCTTTCACCGCATTTTCGTAATCTTTCGCAATCTTAAATTTCTGCAATGCATTTTTTAATAATTCAACCCGAACTTCTTCATTATCATTTGCGAACTCTAATTGTTTTAAGATATATGGTTGTGCAAGTTCCAGTTGATTAAGCTTTTCACATTCCACAACTAAACGATTCACAATTCTTATAAATGTTTTATCTTCTCCTTTTATGATCGGATACTTTTCAAACAATACTTGATCTAACTTGAAAGCTTCTTCATAGTTTCCTAATTGATAGTAGTCTTCCGCAAGATGTTCCATCTTAAGAATGGTTTCCTCATGTTCTTCTCCTAAAGATGCTTTTTTAAGTTCTAATAAGGATAAGTCCATGGTTTGTGCTTGTTCATAATCATTTAATTGATGGTAATCATATGCTAAGTTTTCTTGTGTTAAAACTAAGTTTTCATCATTTTCTGGTAATACCAGTTTTTGTGTATGATAGATTTCTTCGTCCACATGACGTGCTTGTTCATGTTTTTGGGTTTCATAATAGAATGTCGAAAGATTTGTTAGACTATCTAGTAATAATGGATTATCTGGTTCTAATTTTTCTTTTAAGATACGACATAGTTCTTCTTGAACCTTAATCGCATTTTCAAAATCTCCTAACATTCCATAATCATACGCAAGATGTTTCGCACTTGATAATGTCTTAGAATCTTCTTCTCCAAGTAATTGTTTTCGTTTCATATAGACTCTACGGTCTAATTCTTTTGCGTTTTCAAATTGTCCTAATTGACGATAATCATACGCAACATTATTTAACGCACTTAACGTATCTAAGTGTTCTGGTCCTAGATTTCTTTTACGAATTTCATAAATCTTTTCATCGGTTTCTACCGCTTTTTCATGTTGTTTTAATTTCGAATATAAACTAGATAAGGCAACCAATACATTGAGTGTCTCTTTATGTTCACTACCGATTGTTGTACGTTTCGCATCGTAAATCTTTTGATAGAGTTCAACCGCCTTTTCTAAATCTCCTAAGCGCTCATAATCGATTGCGAGGAAATGTAATACACGTAATGTGTTTGGATCTTTTTCACCATACTCCAAAACACATCGATCATACCCTTCTTGATCAATACGACGTGCCCCTTCATAATCTTCGTCTTTACGAAGCTTTGTGGATTGATCCACGATTTTTTCTACATCAATGCCCATCTTTTCTTCTGTCATATTTCTTACCCTAATTATTCTTATACCCATCTGTCAGTTCGATTGTAGGAATACTAACCGTATTCTCTCGTTCTGGTAATTCGATACTCTCAATCTCTGAAATAGGTACTTCTTCCGTAAACATCCCGTTAATCAACTTTAAAACCACATCTTCCTCTTCTGCCTCTATAATTTCTTTTGCGTTTGAAACATAGCCCGTGTGTTCCGATGTGTTCTTTAAAATAACAGTAATAAACTTGTTTAAATACGGAATTAATTCATCCTTTTTCATATGTATTATTATAACTTAACTTTAAATAGTTATCATTCTTTACTCGTATAATTTATATTGTAATAATTATAATGTTAGAAAAAATACGTTCAAATCGCCTATATTATAGCCTTTTTATGGGCTCAATAGCTCTTTTGTCTGGTCTAGTTATGTACCCACTTATTGATTATATATGGACTAAAATTGATCCCAATCGAGTCTTTATTTATTCATTGCGAAATCATGTGATTAGTCCCATTATCTTGGGGGCTGTTTATGGTTTCGTTATATTCTTACTGTTTAACTATCGAAATAAGCAGAAATAATTATTTAAGAGTACGCAAGTACTCTTTTTGTTTATCGGTTATACGATAGCTTTCAATGGCTTTTTGAATGGTTTTCGCATGTGTCCAAGGTTCTAATGTATGGTTTTCTAGATAAGGAATTGTAGAATCCCATTGTTTGGCTAAAGCGGTAGCGAAATACCACGCAATCATCATCTTGACATAGTATTCGTCAGAATGAATCTTACTGATTCTTTGTAAATGTACCTTCTTAAAATCATCATCTAAGTAGAAAGATAGATACATCTTTATCCCAAAGCGAATCGTATAGGTTTCTTTGGAGGTAATCCATTCTTGAATTTGTTTTTCAAGTTCCTTTTTATGCTTATTAAAACACTTTGGCGAAATACTGTCACAAACAGCCCAATTATCAATATACGGCAGAAACTTCCTTACTTCCTTGATGCATGTTTCATAGTCTTTCTCATTTGATAATAGATATCCATGAATTAAATTTTCTTCATAGTAGGTATGTGGTAAAGCATTTAAAAAGTCTTCTTTCTCATCTTTTTTAGAAAACTCTTTCCCAATGGATTTAATCATTGGAGTGCGAACCCCAATCATAGTCTTAGGATTAATATTGGGAATGAGTTTCGCAGTAAACTCTTTATATTGTAAATCTTGATTCTTTTTTAACTCTTTTACTAACCAAGTATTCATGACAAATCCCTTCTTTATCCTCAATATAGTGAAATAGAACAATATCTGTCAACAAATAAAAAGCTCCTTGATTATGAATATTTGAAGTTCATCATCAAAGGAGCCATTTATTGATATTCTAAGAGAACTATTTTATACGAGTGCTTTCCCTAAATCTGTGCAATTTGAAAGCGCATCCGCATCTGGTTCGTTATTTGCCATAACGCCATCTTGAACAAGAGTAGCACCTGCAGCAGTAACACGGTCTTGCCAATCACGCATCCATTGGCCATCACCCCAACCATAAGACCCAAATAATCCTACTTTCTTGCCAGATAAGAATCCTTCTACACCAAGAAACATTGGTTCAAATTCTGCTTCTTCTAGTACTTCCGCACCCATTGCAGGGCAACCAAATGCGATGGCATCATATCCATCTACTTTACTTGCATCAAATTCACTTGGTCCTAATACATCAACTTCTGCACCTTTTGCTTTTGCGCCATCTGCGACTGCATTTGCCATTTTTTCTGTATTCCCAGTTCCAGACCAGAATACAATTGCTAATTTACTCATTTTCATTTCCTCCTTGTTTATTCGTGTATGCTATATAGCTACTGTGAGTTGTTCTAATTGAATCCCTTTTTCATATTGTTGAAGATAAATATTCGTACATTTCTTATACGTTTCAAAAAGTTTCTCCGCCTTCTTTTCATCTCCATATACTTTCCAAATTCCCGTTAACTTACATGGCTTATCTTTTTTGATGAATCCTTCCACATCTTCTGGAGGATAACCTAGGAAACACCCAATCTCATGAGGAAACGTTTGATCTTTTTGAAGATGTTCCTTTAAGGTTTCCAAACATTTGGTTTCTTCAATGGTTTCATATCCTCTTTCTTCTAAGATATCTTTTGTCGCATGAACCAATAAGTCATTCATCAACTTCTTTGGTCGATAGACATAGATTAAAACCTTATGAACTCGTACTCCTAGAAGAATGAATCGTAATCCTTTGGACTGAAATCGTTTATTCCATTCTTCTAACTCTTTTTCAATCATTTCCCTTTCATAAGGAAGGATAAATATACTGCCCGTTTTTAAACCGGCTAATGTTGGAGCGCAATACTGAATCACTAATTTCTCAGGCATAATCGTTATAAGTTAGTTACAACTAACCAATAATACCTTATCAAAGACCTTAGACAGTGTCAATATGATTTTTTAAAAATCATTATCATCGGTTGTAAAACCGGAATATAAGTAATCGATAATCTCTTGAATATTCTCAATCGCATCATCAATACGTTCTCTCATATTACTGATTTTTGACTGCATAAAGATATCAATAATTGGATTATCAAATAGAACATCAAATATCCCTAAGAAACTATCGATATTCAAATCTAAGTCTTCTCCCATATCTCCATAGTAGTTTAAACGAGAGGATAGCTGTTCCATCGCAATTTTTGCGCGTTCTAAATCAAGTTGTGCATCTCGGATATGGTTATGTTTAAAGATAGATGAAAACATTCCTCCACCAAAAATATCAATAAATCCCCAGGTTCGTGCACTACCTAGTTTCTCTCTTGCGTTTTCTAGATGCATAATAGCTTCATTAGCGATATCAATTGTTAATTCAATATCATCAAAATCATTCCTGTTTGTCATACCTTTATTGTACATGATAAAGCCTTAAGTTTCTCTTTATATTTATATTTTTCTATTGTATAAATAAGAAGTATGCAAGTAGATATAAAGAAAGACGTAAAACGGTTATTATTCGTTGTTATAGCAGGCATCATAATGGCCTTTAATATTAAGACTTTTGTCCGTGTTGGAGAACTTGTTCCAGGTGGAGTCAATGGTTTAACGATTCTCATTCAAAGAATCGCTCTACGTTATTTTTCGATGGAATTGCCTTATACCATTATCAACTTACTCTTAAATAGTATTCCTGTTTATATTGGATTTCGTTTTATTGGAAAGAAGTTTACACTCTTCTCTCTTATTGCGATTCTGATAACAGGTATTTTAACAGACTTAATGCCCTCTTTCCCCGTTACCTATGATCCATTATTAATTGCGGTATTTGGAGGCATCTTAAATGGAGTGGAGATGAGTTTATGTTTTTATGTGGATGCGACAACAGGGGGTACCGATTTTATTGCGATTTACTTATCACAAAAAGAAGGAAAAGATTCTTTTAATACTATCTTAGTATTTAATGTTGTATTGTTGTTAATATCGGGTTCATTATTTGGATATGATAAAGCTTTGTATTCCATCATCTTCCAATATGTATCCACCCAAACACTGCACGTTCTCTATCAAAATTATCAACGGCAAACATTATTAATTATCACGACTAAGGCAAATGAAATATCCGAAAAGATTCATGAACTAACCCATCATGGCGCAACCATTCTCAATGCGGAAGGCGCTTACGCACATGAACAAAAAAAATTCGTGTATTCGGTTGTTTCTTCCAGTGATGTAAAAAAAGTAATGTTGGCAGTTAAAGAGATTGATCCAAAGGCATTTATCAATTCCTTACGTTCTTCTGAAATTGCAGGAAGATTCTATATGAAACCAAAGGATTAAAGATGAATATTCCAATTGATGTTAGTCAAACAATATTACATACCAATCGTCTTCTTTTACGTCCTTTTAAAGAGAGTGATGTTGACGACTTATTTGAATATGCTTCAATAGATGGGGTTGGTCAAATGGCAGGATGGAAACCACATCAATCAAAAGAAGAGTCAAAAGCGATTATTGATCTATTTATCAACAAAAAGAAAACATTCGCAATTGAATACAACAATAAAGTAATTGGTTCTATTGGAATTGAAATGTATGATGAAAAACTATTCCCTGAACTCGATTCATTAAAAGGAAGAGAAATCGGATATGTATTATCCAAAGACTATTGGGGTCGAGGCATCATGCCTGAGGGAGTTCAAGAAGTGATGCGTTATCTATTTGAGGATTTAGGTGTAGACTTCCTCATGTGTGCGCATTTTGGTTATAATCACCAATCCAAACGTGTTATAGAAAAATGTGGATTTATACATTACGCTTCCACCACAAAACATACACTGATTGATACCGATGAAGAATTGGAAATATATATCAAAAAGAAAGATTTCTAAATCCTTCTTTTATAAGTAAATATAGCCTAGACATCGTTGCCCAGTCCAGGGAAGTTCATCCTTTGATACCCATCTCTCTGCGTAAGAACCTAAATAGTTCCCCTCTTTAATATAAACTTGATCACCATCAACAGCCGTCACAAAGGCCACATGGTTTTCATAGACCGCAATGGAATTTACACGCGGTTCAGAACCAGTTGGATACCCAGAAGCAGCCGCATCATGAATCCAGTTTGTGGACCATCCCCAACCTGGTAAAGAGATCCCCAAATTGTCATGCACAAGTTGCCAAGCACCCCATGTACAATTAGACCATCCTCCATAATATGGATTTTGTGAGGAATCGCCAGTACTTGCGGTAGAAGTCTCTTGTGTTGGCGTAGGTATAGAAGATGAAGTCGATTCCGATGAAGAGTCTGATGGTGGATTTGTGATAGCTTCTTCTTGGTTAGATAAACGAGATGTGCTTGTTTGATTCTGTAATGATTGATCAACATTTCCAATCACATTAGTATTACTGTTTACCGCACTCGAAGCGAATTTTTGTTCTTCGAGAACTTCATTGTATTGTTCAACATAGGTTTGTCGAATCAGTTCTGCTTCATATTGAGAAGCAAGCAAACTAGCTTGTTGATTGGCTAAGGCTTCTTTTCCTTGTGTTAAATCCATTTCAACTTGTTGAAGTGTTTTTTGTTCTTCTTCAAGCTTACCATTCATCTCTTCTAGTTCTTTAATTCCCTCACTTAATTGTGTTTGTAGACTTACATCAGAATCATTAATATCTTTAATTCCATTTAAAATGCGAATAAACTCATCAAAGGTTTTTGCACCCATAATGATATCGATGAACGGATTAATTCGCATGGTTTTTTGTTCCTCCACCATACGTGCTTCAATTCTTTCTTCCAGTTCTTCAACTTCCTTTTTCTTTTCCTTTATTTCCCTTTGATTCTTTTTAATGGATTCTTGCATTTCAGCCATTCGCTTTTCTGCACCAGCAATTTGAATATTTAAATCTTGCATCATATCATTTAACGAATGGATGGTTTGATTAAAAGAATTGATTTTAGAAGCATAATCATCAATATTCTCACTAATCTCATTCTTCTTTGAATCAATTGCATCAAGTTGTTGTTGAAGAACTGTATTCTGTTCTTTCATATAAACCATATAGGCTTCACAACTCGCTTTATCGTTTTCGCTCAAGTCATAACTTGTACACTTTTGATTCCAATAACTCGTATTACTAAAATCTTCTTCTGCCTGCACAGGAAGAAGATGAATTCCTACTATACTCACGAATAAAATAGATAGTATTCTTTTCTTCATACCGTTATTAGTATACTACTTTTTATTATTTATTATATAATTATAACGCATACGGGATGTTGCACAGCTTGGTAGTGCGCCTCGTTCGGGACGAGGAGGTCGCAGGTTCGAATCCTGTCATCCCGACCAAAAAATCATTCGCAATGCTTACACATTGCGTTTTTCTTTTTCAAACATATGCGATGACAGAGCCATAAATCCAAGCCCAATGATACAGAAGATTACTCCTACCATTAGCATCCCTTTTAAGCCATAGGCATCTAATATCATTCCCCCTAATAAACTTCCAATCACAAGCCCCGCGGAAATAGAAGTTGTATTCCATGCTTGCCCTAGCATCTTGTCTTCTGGTTCAACTGCTTCATCACAGATATGCGCAAAAACCGCAACATCAACCGCATAAGAAAACATTTGGAAGAGTTGTGCAACATAAACCATCAAAACTGTTTTTGCGAATAAATAGAGCGCTGCTTTTATCACAAAAGAGATTGCTGCAAATATCATCAAGTAACTCCCTTTATATTTATGTAACAACTTTGTACTCATAAAAAGGATTGGTATTTCTACTATTGCCGCAAGCGCGATCGCAACTCCTAAAGAAGCACTATCTCCACCAACATTTTCTAATATGTTAATTAAGAATGTATTGCTTAAATTATGGAAAGAGAATAAGAAGATATTCCCAATAATCATCACAACTAAAGCTGGATATTTTGTTACAAAATCAAAACTCGATTTTTTTTCTGTACTTTGATCGATCCATAATTCTTCTTTACATGGTAATTGCATCACAAATACTAAGAATAAAAGCGAAGCACATATTCCTACGACAATCACGATTCTTTCATTCCATAAAGTTGTAAAATATCCAAGTAAATAGGAAATAAATGCATACCCAAATGAACCAAATCCTCTGGCACTGCCAAAGTCAACACGCTCTCCTATTCTTTCATAGTAAAAGATTGCTCCATTCACAAATGGCATCATACAGTAAATCACAAGGATTACCGAACCAAATAAGAGCCCACTCCATGGTTTTAAATCCACAAAATAAATGATTAAAAAGAATACAATTAATAGAATCGCAGAATAAACTAATATGTTCTTCCACGTAAATGATTGATTCGTATCTGACAGTCTTCCTAGTAGAGGTTGTAAAAAGACAGATAGTAGCGCAAAACCCGCATTAATCCATCCAATCGCACTTGAAGAATAATCCAATTCTTGTAGATAGTAGGTAATAAACCCAAGTCCTACTCCACCAATCATTCAATAAATAAACTGTAATAGACGACACTTATTGTTTAACGACATGAATTTATTATATCCCTTTTTATACCTCTGAGCACTTTTCTTTATCCCCCATTCATTTTTCGATATAATCGAACTATAGTTCGATAATACCGAACAACTGCGTTGACCTAATAATTTTGAGAATGCTATATTGCATGTGTAAATAAGTGATTCCATTATTAGGTCTAGGAGGTCTAGCAATGGAAAAGAAAACAAATAAAACAAAACAATCATCTCATATTCAATCTGTAGAAAAGGCCATCCTCATCCTCGACATCCTATCAAAGAAAAATGAAGGGATGTCCTTAACACAAATCTCTCAGAAACTTAAGTATCCAAAAAGCACTGTACATGGAATACTCGCAACTCTAAGAGATTATAAATTCGTTGAACAATCCGAAGAGACTGGTAACTATAAGTTAGGTACTCGCCTATTCGAATTAGGAAATAAAGTTGCTCGATCATGGGACATACGCGATGCGGCAATCCCTATTATGAAAAAACTGAATAAACAATTTGGTGAAACCGTTCATCTAGGTGCAGAAGATAACGGAGACATGTTATATCTGGAGAAAATTGATGCCAATCATTTAATCAATATCTCTTCAGAAGTAGGAGTTCGATTACCAATGCACTGTAGTGGTTTAGGAAAAGTACTACTCGCACAAAAAAGCCCTGCTGAATTAAAACGGTTTATTAATCAAAAGGGCCTCCCAGCCCTTACTAGAAGAACCATTACAACGCAATCCGCACTCGAAAAAGAACTCGAGAAAATACGCAAACAAGGATATGCGATTGACGATGGTGAAATTATGGAAGGCTTGCGTTGTGTTGCAGCCCCAATCAAAGATGCGAATGGAATTATACGATATGCCATTAGTATCTCTGCACAAGTACGAGACTTATATGGGACACGTTTAAACCAGGTGATTCAAGAAACTGTACGTGCAGCCAATCAAATTTCAAAAGAATTAGAAAACCTATAGGAAATGTTGTAAGTGATTGGTAAAGCTTACTGAAATATTAAAGGAGGAGGACATATGCCAACAAAAAAAGCAACAACAAAAAGACCAGAAATTGCAAACAGTATTAAGACAGGAAAATTTAAAACAAATTACCATGATTTAGGAAAAGGGTTTCCTGTCGTATTCCTACATGGTTCAGGACCTGGTGTAACTGCGTATGCGAACTGGAATAAAGTATTCCCACTATTAAGTGATAAGTATCGTGTTATCGCACCAGACTTAGTCGGATTCGGATATACCGAAAGAGTGAAAGGACAAACCTATGGAATGCGTGTATGGGTTCAACAAACAAAAGAACTCTTTGATGCATTAGGAATCAAGAAAGCAAACCTCGTAGGAAACTCATTTGGTGGAGCACTCGCTCTATCTTTCGCAATCAATTATCCAGATCGCGTCAATAAACTTGTATTAATGGGAGCGATGGGTGTAAGCTTCCCTATCACATATGGATTAGACCAAGTTTGGGGTTATACACCATCTCCAGAAAATATGGAAAAACTATTAAATATATTCACATATGATCATTCAAACGCAACACCAGAACTTGCTGAATCTCGTTATAAAGGTAGTATCCAACCTGGATTCCAAGAAAGTTTTTCTGCAATGTTCCCAGAACCAAGACAAAATGGTGTAGAAGATATGGCAGGAGATCAACATTACATTAGAGATATTCAACACGAAACACTTATTATTCATGGTAGAGAAGACCGTGTTATTCCACTAGATAATTCGTATAAGTTACTACAACTTATTCCAAATGCAGAATTACACGTATTCGGTAAATGTGGACACTGGACACAAATTGAACATACCCAAGACTTCGCAAACCAGTTAAAACTATTCTTCGAGCGTTAAACCAAGATTAAAACAATTCAATAAGAAAAGAAGGTATACAAAAATGCTGTTTTTGTTGTACCCGAAAATGAGGTGAAGGATGAGTAAAGATATTCAAAAATATGCAGATATGCTCTATGAAGCAGAAAGAAGTCGTAAAGCCATTGCTCCTTTAACAGACATGGATCCTACATTAGATATTGATGATGCTTATGCAATTCAATTAGCGAATGTCAAGCGTGTTGTTAAAGAAGGACATATCATTTCAGGAAAAAAGATAGGCTTAACTTCTCCTGGCATTCAAAAGCAATTAGGTGTTAATGAACCAGACTATGGTCACCTATTTAAGGCGATGGATTGCAAAAATGGAGAATGTGAAATAGATCAGTTGATGCAAGCGAAGATTGAAGGAGAAATCGCATTTATCTTAAAAGAAGATCTAACGGGTGGAAATGTCACCGTTGAAGATGTTCGTAAAGCAACCGACTATGTTGTCGCAGCCTTCGAAATCGTCGATAGCCGAATCGCAGATTGGAAGATTAAGTTAGTGGATACGGTATCTGATAATGCTTCTTCTGGTCGCTATATATTAAGTGATAGAAAAGTAAAGCTAGAAGATGTAAACCTTCCTACCGTACCCATGATTCTTACAAAAAATGGTGAAGTTGTTGGCGAAGGAACTGGCGAAGCTGTATTAGGTGATCCAGCAATCGCAGTCGCCTGGCTTGCGAATCGACTCTATGGATATGGAGTTGAACTAAAAAAAGGAGAAGTCATCCTATCCGGAGCTTTCTCTGCTGCTCCTGAAGCTGTTAAAGGAGATACATTTACCGCTGACTTTGGCCCTGTATTAGGTAAAGTCACAGCAAAATTTATTTAAAGAAAGGAGAACAAATGCCAGATAGAGTTAAAGTCGCAATCATTGGACCTGGAAATATTGGAAGTGATTTGATGTATAAAATCTTCAGAAGTAAACATCTCGAACTTGCGATGATGTGCGGGATTGTTGAATCAGAAGGAATTAAAAGAGCACAATCAGAAGGTATTCCAACCACAATTGAAGGTGTTGACGGCTTAATCAAAGATGGTGATCCAGATATCAAGATTGTCTTTGATGCAACAAGCGCAGCTGCACATCTAAAATTCAATGGCCCAAAACTAAAAGAGAATCATAAAATCGCAATTGATTTAACTCCTGCAGCAATTGGACCATATTGTGTACCAGTCGTTAATCTTCAAGAATTAGAAGAAGCACCAAACATAAATATGGTTACATGTGGCGGACAAGCAACCATTCCAATTGTCTATGCAGTATCAAGAGTTGCTGGTGCAGAATATGCAGAAATCATCTCTTGTATATCAAGCAAAAGTGCAGGTCCAGGTACCCGTGCGAACATGGATGAATTCACAGAAACAACTGCCAAAGCAATTGAAGTCGTCGGTGGCGCAGATAAAGGAAAAGCAATCATTATCTTAAACCCTGCAGAACCACCACTCATGATGACCGATACCATTCACGTCAAAGTAAAAGATAAAACCGTTCCATTTGAAACAATTAAACAATCCATTGAAGACATGGTAAAAGAACTACAACAATATGTACCAGGATATGTATTACGTGTTCCACCAACCATGGAAGATGATAAAGTGACGGTCATCGCTCAAGTTGAAGGTCAAGCAGACTTCTTACCTGCTTATAGTGGAAACTTAGACATTATCAATTCCGCAGCAATCGCAGCTGCAGAAAAGATTGCCGAAAAGTTATTAAAGGAAGGGAGTAACTAAAATGGATAATATAAAAATAACCATGGTTGATACCACCCTTCGTGATGGTAGTCATGCCGTAAGACATAGCTATACCGAAGAACAAGTTGCCGCAATCGCTGGTGGACTCGATAAAGCAGGAATTGACTTCATCGAGTTAACACATGGTGATGGCTTAGGAGGATCTAGTTACAATTATGGTTTCTCTAAAGTCAGTGAATTCGATTTACTAACTGCTGCAAGTTCTAAAATTGAAAACGCAAAACTAACTGTTCTATTACTCCCAGGTATCGGCACCATCGCAGATTTAAAACAAGCACAAAAATGTGGTGCCAAAGCAGTTCGTGTTGCGACTCATGTTACAGAAGCAGATGTTAGTGCTGAACATATCTATGCTGCAAAAGACTTAGGCATGTTTGCAGTTGGATTCCTTATGATGACACATATGGCCCCAGTCGAAAGAATTGTCGAAGAAGCAAAGAAGATGGAAAGCTATGGAGCAGATTATATTAACTTAGCTGATTCAGCTGGTTATCTTTTACCAGAAGGTGTCAAAGAAAGAATTGAAGCTGTTACACAAGCCGTCAAAATTCCAGTTGGTTTCCATGCCCATAACAACCTCGGCATGGCAATCGCTAATTCTCTTATGGCTGTACAAAGTGGCGCAACCTTCATTGATGGAACATTAAGAGGTTTAGGTGCAGGTGCAGGAAATGCACAAATTGAAGTATTAGCAGGTGTTTTAAAAAGAAGCGGATATGATGTAAATGCAGATTTCTATAAACTCATGGATATCGCACAAGATTCCGTTGATCCAATCATGTTAAGACCACAAACCATTGATAATGGTTCCCTCATGTTGGGGTATGCAGGTGTTTATTCTAGTTTCTTACTTCATGTCTATGATGCTGTTAAAACATATGAGCTTGATCCACGCGACATTATGGTGGAACTAGGTAAGAGAGGAATGGTTGGCGGCCAAGAAGATATGATCATTGATGTCGCTTACCAATTAAAGAATGGATTAGTGAAATAAAAAATGGAATACACAATCCTTGATGTTGAAACAAATGAAAGTTTCAACTGTAGAGAAGATGAACCCCTTCTCTCTGCTATGAAAAGAACACATAAAGGTCCTATCCAATATGGATGTGGAGGTGGTGGATGTGGAGTTTGTAAGATACATGTTCTAAATGGCGACTTTATTTGCTTTAAGAAAATGTCTCGTGCCCACATCAGCAGTGAAGAATATGCAGATCATATTGTGCTATCTTGCTGCATTAAACCAACTAGTAACTTAATCATTAAAAAATTTAGCCAAGACTAATTTCAATAATAATAAGGAGGATAAATAGTATGGCAATCACAAAAACAATTCGTCCAGGATTAATTCAAATTCGCGTATTAGACTTAGATGAAACATTAGATTTCTATAAGAACATCATTGGTCTAGATGAAGTAGGTCGCACTTCAGATGGTAGAGTTATGTTAAAGACTTACGATGAATTCGATCATCACTCTGTTGTATTACGCAAAGCGGATGAAGCAGGATTAGACTATGTCGCATTCAAGATGGTTAGTGAAGAAGCTCTTGAACAAGCAAAACTAGACACAGAAAAATTCGGTTATCCAGTAGAAGTCGCATCTGATGAACAACCAGGTTTTGGAAAACGTTACAGTTTCAAACTTTGCACAGGTCACACCATTCAACTCTATCATGAAGTTGAACTCGCTTCTGATTATCCAATGCTCAGAAATCCAGATCCATGGAAAGAAGAACCACGTGGAATCCGTGCACAACGTTTTGATCACTTACTCTGCTATGGACCAAACATTGCGGAAGCAGAAAGATACTTTATGGAAGTATTAGGAATGTTCGCTCCAGAAGTATGTAATACAGACGATGGCAAACGTTTCGCCACTTGGTTAACAGGCGGAAACAAAGCACACGATATCGCATTCGTAGAATATGAACAACCAGGCAAGATGCACCACTTCGCATTCTATCTACAAGACTGGAATGACATTGGACATGCAGCTGACCTCATTGGTAAATATCGTGTTAAAAGAGATGTCGGCCCAACACGCCATGCAATCACACGTGGTCAAACTATTTACTTCTGGGAACCATCTGGTAACCGTATTGAAACATATGCAGGTGGATATGCTGCTTACCCAGACAACCCACAACGTGTATGGGATGTTTCTGAAGTTGGTAGAGGCCTATTCTACTATGAAGGCGAACTCATTCCTTCCTTCTTATCTGTTGTTTCTTAATCCTTTATCCAATCCGCTTAAACGAAAAGGTAATATTCTCTGATATTACCTTTTTCTATTAGAAATTAATACTTGCCTTCAGTAATTTCTGTTCCACTCTTAACATAACTTCAAAATAGTATGCTTCATCTGCAGGTGTCATTGTACTTGTATCCATGTCATCTACTTTCTTTGCCCAATCAGCGTATTTACCTAACAGTTCTGTATACTTAAGCATCATATTCATGTTTGATCCATCATAGGATTCCATAAACTCAATATATGAATCCATAAATGCTTCATAACTATCCATTTGTTCTTTAAACGCAGGCGTTACCCCAACCACAATTTCTTTCGTTTCCGTCGTTGGCTCAAGTGTAGACACTTCTGTTGGAACTGGAGTAGATTCAATGGTCGTTTCCACTGTAGCTTCTATTGTTTCTTCTGGAGTAGGTGTTGGCTCTTGATGCTCGCTTTTATACCAAGGAATCGCTATATAATCTTTATCTTTGTTTTCGTAGTGAAGTCTCATTTGTAAATACAATTGTGTTTGATTCATAAATGCGGACACTTTATTCTCTTCAAGTGGAACGATTATTTCTAATTCATGTTCCCCTTCTTCCATATTCAAAATCTCTTTTATCTTTTTTGCGTTCCGCATCCCTTCTGCATTATAAGAACCTTCATGCAAAAAGACATTATTCAATTCAAAATGTTGATTTGTTAATTCATAATCCTCATAATTCTCATCATGTTTCTTAAATTCTTCTTCTGCATACTTCAGTGGATTCTTCTTACAACGTAAAGGAATGGTGAGGGTTGCTTCTGTATGATCTTTTGACAGTTTCACATGCACATCTTTTTCTATCATCTCAAAACAATCATCTAACCACTCCGCAAAGTATACTTCCTTTGCAGGAATCACATTTTCCTTTTTCATTGTCATAGTCGCATATGCTTTTTCAATCTTGTTTTTTGACGCAAATAATACTGTGAATAATACAACAATAACAGATAGTATAATCTTCATCTTTTGAGATAGTTTTTTATTTGTCCAAATTACATAGAGTACCATTATGGGTAGGAAAACTACCCATAATAACACTCTCCAAATCGTTATCTTCTTTTTTTCTGGTGGCACATCAATAATGCCAGCTTCACTTTGTGCTTTCATTCTTCCTTTTTCAAATTGATAACCTGTATTTTCCGCATTATCAATTCTTGTTTTCTTCACTTCTTCATCCACTAGAAATGTACTTGCACAATGTTCGCACTTGTACTGATGAATCCCCTCTTTAATCTGTAAATATGCATTACAGTTTGGACATCTCATATTAATCAATTTCATGATTTGAATCCTCCTCAATTAGTTTTACTAATTCTTCGATTGATCTTTCTTCCAGTCTTTCTCTTGTTGTATCTTTTAAATAAGATAGATACATTTCTTTTCTTTTTAATATTGCTTTTTCTTTTTTCAATCGATTTCGAACATGCATATATGAATCTTCACTATTAAGTTTTTTAATCTCTTCAATTCGATATCCTGCTTTTCGATAGAGACAGATAATTGCGAGTTGTTTTAGAGCTTTATCACCATACATCTTGTGGTTCTGGCTCCCTACTCGAATCGTTGGTTTCACAAGAGAAATCTTGTCATAATAAAATAATGTTTTTCTTGTGATTTTTAATAACTCACATACTTCCTTAACCGTTTTCATAGAAGCACTATTCGTTAAATCCACTGTAAGTCCGTTCCCTACGGAACCGTCAATCTGTAAATCATTCTTTTTATTATTCATTTCCTGAACCTCCTAATCTGAGGCAAGAAATTCGCGCGAACAAAAAAAGGACTCTTTCGAGTCCGATGTAAATCCCATTTCAAATGGTTTCTTTATCAAATAACCACTATAAAACCGGATATTTACTATCCGGTTCTATACTGTTAAGTCCACACTAGATGGTGCGAATCCGAATTCATCAATCTTTTCTCTTTTCTTCACCAAGGTACTCATCCATTGAGTAAGGAATATCTTCGATACGTTTATTTGTATGTCCCGCAATTAATTCAAACAATTTTTCTTCATCTTTTGCGATTAATGCATCAAGATAATTACGATGTGTTTGTACGAGTTCTGCTTTAGATTCAGGGGTTTCTAATAAGTCATGTCCATAGATTAATTTAAAAAATGATAGACGATCCCATAATTGTTCAATCATGGCACAGATTTGATTCAAACGACTAATCTTATATATTTCAAAGTGAAATAAACGGTTTTGTGTATAGGAATCGATTGGTTTTGCGTTTTCATCCCATACAATACGCTCATATTCTTTATGAATTTCTTCTAATCGTTGAATATCTTCTTCCGTTACATAACGACAAGCATATTGTGCCGCAATCGGTTCTAATGCCTTTCGTGCTAGATAAATCTGTTTAATATCATCTTCCGACAACACGACAAGACGCATTCCTGCGTATGGGATCGATTCTGCTAATCCTCTTTTTTCCAAGTCTAAAAGAGCTTCTCGAACTGGCATTCTACTAATACCTAGTGATTGCGCAATTTGATTCGCATTTAAACGATCTCCCATGACAAACTTACCTTCCATGATCCATTCCATTAGAATATTAATCACCTGTTGTGAATAAGCATTTTTCTGAAACAAATCGTTGGAGTTGTTGTCTTGCATTGTTATTCTTGACGTAGACATATTAAGATTGTACCTTATTTCCTTTTCTAATTAAATATCTAGTTTGGTTACTAATTTTCTTAAAATTGCGACTTCTGCCGTTTCTTCAATAAGTTCTGCTGTATGTTCTGCATTAATTGGATCTTTCCCCATCGCAACTAAACCATGATCCACCAATAAGAACCCTGGAAGTTCTGGATTATCTTTTAAGATTTCTTCTACCATATAGAAGTATTCTGCTTTTACCATTGGTGCAGGTACATCTAAAGTAGGAATATCTGCATTCATCTTTAATTGGGAATGCCATGTTACTCTTGGTAAATCCTTCTTTGATGAAGACCACGCAATACTATATGGAGCATGTGTATGTACAACCGCTTGTACATCAGGACACAAACGATAAATCAAACCATGCAGAAGTGCTTCTCTTGTTGGTTTTCCTTCCCCTTCCACTTTATTTCCATCAAAGTCTGTAATCACAAAGCCATCAACTGTACTATCAATAAAGGAACTTCCACTTGCTTTAACAATCATTAAATCTTTGCCTGGAACACGTGCACTAACATTTCCTCCACTATTCATTTGGATTCCTCTGTTATAAGCACGTTTGCATGCTTCTACTAGTTGTTCACAAATCGGTAGTAATTCTTTATCCATCATCGTATCCTCCTATTCATAGGTAATTGATTCATCAATCACACCTTTTTCCTTTAGTTCATCGATCATATAGTGAGCAGCTTGAATGCCCCATTCTTTCGTATCTAGATTACCAGGAATCGTTATCATCTCAATGTTCGGATTATCAATCTTTTTTATTTCTTCAACAATAATTTGATCGACTTCTGGCCAATAGAGTTCTTCTCCCTCTCTAGTATTATGACGCATTCCATCTGTTGGGAGAAGTAATTTGACCGGATAATCAATATTTTTTAAGCGATCTCTGAAACCTTTTGTAACTTCTGCAGCTTCATCTGGAAGAAGTTTTATATGTGCCATGGATGCATTGTGCATCATATATTTTCTTTCATCCATTCTAGGTGGAAATTCACTAGGCGCAAAATCCACAAAATCAATGCCACCAACACTGATTACCAAAGGAACTTTCGCTTGTACACTTTTTCTTAGGCGATATTTAACATTATCACCATAGGAGAATCCACTATGGTAATATTCCTCCGTTATTTCATGTACGGTAAGATCTAATATCCCATCAATAAGACCATCCTCTGCCATCTGTTCCATTGTTGGGCCACCAACTCCTGTGGTGTGAAAACCTAAGGTTTCTATTCCACATCTTTCTAATTCATCAATCGCTGCACATGCCCCTGTATTTGTGATACCCATTAACGTAACCCCAACAACAGGTTTATCCCCTTTTTGTAAAACGTGTCCTGCCATCTTTACCATTCCAACACAACACGCCGTAGCATTCGCAATAATTTGTCTTGTCACAAGATTTAAGCCAGTAAAATCACAAATGGACGGAATCACAACTACATCTTTTTCTCCTACAACAGGATCAAATGTTTTCTTTCCACTCGCAATTGTTGTAGCCATGACTTTTGGAAACCCAATTGGTAATTGTCGCATAGCATTTGTCGCCATCACAGTATTTTGTAAACCACCAATGGATAAAATACCATCAATTTCACCATTTTCATATAATTCTTTTACGTATTTCGCAATGGCATCTTTCATGAAATCAATTTTTTCGCCCTTTGTTTTTGGCTGTAATTCTTCCCATGTCATACCAGACACTTTCACGACTTCTTCTCTAGAAACATCATAACCAGTTGAAAGAATAGGCCCCGTTGAAACATCAATCACAAGTCCTCTTAATCCTTCTTTTTCAACAAGCTCTTTCATATATTGAGCTTCTCTATGTTTTGTATCGCAGCTTTCAATAATCGCAATTGTTTTCATGTTATTAATCCTCTAAAAGAAATTGTGAAGGAATCTCAATGGCTTCCTTCACAATCTTTCTTACTTAATTATGCTTTTACTCCAAATTTTGGAAGTTCGCCATGTTCTTTAACATACTCTGCAACGAAATCAGATAATGCTTTATCATGCGCTAGTAATAAATGTTTATGTGGATCAACTCCTGCTTCTTTACATCTTCTTAATGTATCACGGATTGTTTCCCAAGAAGCAACGATATCAACGTAACGTCCTGGAGGCATAATATCATAGTGAAGGTTCTCTTCGATTTCTGGTGTAACATCGATATTACCCATTACGAATACAGAATCTCCAACACAGAAATATGGACCATCTTCCGTTTGTACAACAACTGTTTGATGACCTGGGCAATGTCCAAATCCTTCATATACACTAATACCTGGAATAATTTCTGTTTCGCCTTCAACGAATTCAAAACGTTCTTTAACCCCGTCTTGATCAAATGGTGCAATAATGACATCACCATCTTTTGCGATGATTGGTCTTTCATAGCTCTTGTAGTGTAGAGGAACTGGATTATGCGCATAGTCCCATTCTTTTTTATTGACAATAAAGCGAGCCTTTGTGAATTTTTCTAAATAGAATACATGATCCCAATGTAGATGTGTAAAGACCACTAAATCAATATCTGCTGGCGTATGTCCTGTCTTCTTTAACATTGATTCAATATCATCTTCTCCTGGTGTTTGCCAAGAACCTTTATGATGATACTTGTTTGCACGTTCTGTCCATGCCATCCCTGTATCAACCATAACAAGTGTTCCATCTTCACCTTCTAATAGGAATGTAAAGTCTGGTAATGGTACTGCTTCATCAGGGATATCCTTAAGATATGGCTTACATGAGAAATGATAGTGATACTCAAGTGGTTTCGTTGGAATAAAACCTGTGTTTAATGGAGTAATTTTGAATTTCATAATGTGAATCCTCTCTTTCTAATTCATCTTACTTTCTTGTCTTTTTCTAGTGATTGTATCAATTAGTACCATAATGATAATTACGCTACCAATGACAAGCCCTTGTGCTTGAGAAGGAATTCCTGTAAGGTTCATGATGTTTACTACAATCGTTAAGATTAATGCTCCTGCAATTGTACCAAGAACACCTCCTTCTCCTCCTTTTTGTGATGTTCCACCAATAACAGCTGCAGCTACAGTTTGTAAACCATAGGTATCTCCCATCGCTGCATCCGCCGCATTTAAGCGAGCTGTCATAAGCATACCTGCAAATGCTGCACATACACTACAGATGACAAACGCTGATAGAACGACTCTTCTTGTTGGCATTGCCGCATACTTTGCCGCAACTGGATTTGATCCATATTGGTAAATCTTTCTTCCCAAAGTTGTATTTGTTAATAAGATATATAAGATTAGCACAACAATGGAAGCAAAGATAACCAAGTTCGGAATCGCGCCAAGATATCCAACCCCCAGTTGTGTAAACTCTGGTGGTAAGTCATAGATGACAGCCCCTTGCATGACAACAATTCCTAAACCCGCAATAACCCAGTTCGTTCCATAGGTTGCGATAAAGCCAGGAAGAATACCCGCAAGTGTACCGTTAATTAATCCAATGACTACCCCAATTAATAACCCAATTAATGTCGCTACCGCAACATTCATATCATGTTTAATTAATTGCGCAACAACACACCCTACAAATCCTGCTGTAGCACCTACTGATAAATCCATTGTTCCTGTTAATAGAACAGCGGTTAAACCAGAACTCAAGATGAGAAGTAGACTTGCTTGTCTAAAGATTGTGATCATGTTGTTCACAGTGCGGAATGAAGGAGCGATGATGGATGAAACAATAACGAGTACCACTAATCCAATCAAACTATAGAAGGCTCTTGATTCTTTTATGGATTGCCATAAGTTTTTCATATCTTTTCTCCCCCTACTTCGCTTTCCGCTCGCTGATTAGCGCATTGATAATAATCGCTGTTAAAACAATTCCACCTGTGGATACACTTTGATAGATTGCTGGAACACCGATGACATTTAATCCGTTTTGAATAACTTGTATCAAGAGAACACCTAATATCGTCCCTGTAACATTTCCTTTTCCATGACACAAGGAAGTTCCACCAAGCACCGTTGCAGCAACTGCTTGGAATTCTAAGCCATTCGCAACAATTGGTTGTCCAGATTCAACTCGACACAACATCATTAATCCTGCAATTCCCGTTAGGAAACCTGCAAATGCATATGCCTTAATTAAAGATGTATTCGGATTAACACCAGCAAGTGTTAATGATTCTGGATTTCCACCTAGTGCACGAATATTCGCACCTAGCTTAGTTCTCTTTAACATGACATAAGTGATAATAAACATTAGAATCGCTACATACACATTTCCTGGTACGATAAATAATGTTTTAGTAACACTTTGATAAATTGTGCTTGCAAAATAAATAGAAGCACCAGCTGTTAATAATAAAGCAATACTATTGACAATATTCTGCATACCATACGTCACAATAAATGGCGGCAGAGAAAACTTTGCCACAAAGAAGCCTTTGATAACACCAATGAGAATTGCGACTAATACCGCAATAAACATTGCCACAAGAAGTGGTACACCCTTTGTTGCAAGCCATACAGAAAGTACTGTCACAATATTCACTACCGCATTAAGCGACATATCAATACCTTCTGTTAAGATGGTTACAGTTTGTGCAAATGCCATAATCATTAATGGAACACATTGCACCAAAATATTTTTAAAGTTCCTACTCGATAAATAATTCGGTTCAATGACACTAAAGATAATGATCATCAACAGTAACATATATAGAACTGGAGGAATACGTTTTAAAACATCTACAAATGATTTATTTTTCATTCGCCATTACCTCCTATCCCTAACATCATTAATTCGCCAATTGCTTCTTGGTTACAGTTTTGATCACCACGATGAACTTCTCCAACAATACTACCTTCTTGCATGATATAAATACGATCACTCATACCAATTACTTCTGGTAGTTCAGAAGAAATCATGATAATTGCTTTTCCTTCAGATGCCATACGATCCATAAGATTATAGATTTCCATCTTTGCCCCAACATCAATACCTCTCGTTGGTTCATCAAAAATAAGAATCTCTGGATCATAGCTTAACCATTTCGCCAGAACAACTTTTTGTTGATTTCCACCCGATAAGAATCGCGTCTTTTTATCGACACTTGTTGTCATGATGCGTAGCTTATTCGTGAATTCCATTGCAATCTCACGAATTTTATGTTGATTGATGAAGAAATTAGGAAAGATTTTATTTAAACTCACCGCAACCGTGTTTTGTGCAATGCTTTCACTCAGTTCTAATCCTTGTGTTTTACGATCTTCTGAAATTAAACCAATTCCTAATTTCACTGCATTTGTTGCATTTTTAATATCGACCTTTTTCCCAAAGACCGTTATTTCCCCTTCCTTAATGGGGCGAATTCCATATATTAATTCAGCAGTTTCTGTACGCCCCGCCCCAACAAGACCGGCAAGACCTACAATTTCTCCTTTTCTAACATGGAAACTAATATCATTAACACGACCATCAAAATCACTTAGATGTTCAACTTTTAATGCTTCTTCAGTAAAGTCTGTTTGGTTTCGAACATATACTTGTGATACATCACGTCCAACCATCATCTTTACTAGCTCATTATTGGAACATTCATGAATTCCTACGGTCGCTATCTTTTTACCATCTCTTAACACCGTAATGCGATCTCCGATTAATGGAAATTCTTGCATTCTATGCGATACATAAATAATTCCCAATCCTTGCTCTTTTAAGTGATGAATCTGTTTAAATAAAGATTCTACTTCACGTTCTGATAAAGATGATGTAGGTTCATCAAAAACGATGATTCTAGGATTAAAAGATAAAGCCTTCGCAATTTCAACCATTTGTTGTTCCGCAACACTAAGAGAACTTACTGGTTTTGTCACATCAATATATTCACTATTTAATGTCTTTAATAACTCTTGTGCATCTTCCTTCATTTTCTTTGAATCTAAAAACCCCAATTTCGTCTTAGGCTCTCTGTTTAAGAAAATATTTTGTGATGCATCTAAATATGGGACTAAGGAATTTTCTTGATACACTGCCGCAATTCCACGTGCTAATGCATCTTTTGTTCCATTGATTGTGATGGGTTCTCCATCTAGAGTTATTTCACCTTCTTCAGCTTTGTACGCACCTAAAATAATCTTTGATAATGTGCTTTTCCCTGCTCCATTTTCACCTACAAGAATATGTACTTCACCTTCTTGTAAATCAAAATCGACATCATCTAAAGCTTTCATACCAGGGAATAATTTTGTAATATGTTTCGCTGTTAATATTGTTTTTCCCATACTATACTCCGATTAATTTAGAGTAGTATCTCCTGTATTTCTACAGGAGATACTTCATTTTGATACTATTATTTTGATTATTGAACTGCGTTGAACCACGCATAGTTGTTGATATAGTCTTGAACTGTTTTTGAATTGATGAGTGGATCATTGTTAGATGTTGGGAATGGAATGAACTTAGCTTCTGGTTCAACACCATCATCTAAATAACGTACTGCATATGCTGCAGCAATATAGCCAGAACCATATGGGTCTGTATTATAAGATTCAAACATATCACCATTTAATACCGCATTTGCTGCATCAACTGATCCATCGAATCCAGAAACTAATACACCTTCAACTCCAGCAGCCTTTAATGCTTGTACTGCACCAAGAGCACTTTCATCATTTGTACCAATGATTCCTTGTACATCTGTATATTTTTGTAATAAGTTTTCAGTTACAGACATACCTTCTGTTCTTTTGAAGTTAGCTGTTTGAGAAGCAACGACTGTAATATCTGGATATTCTTTTAATGCATCGTTAATACCATTTAGACGTTCAATCGCATTTGCAGCACCTGCAGGACCTTCAAGGATTATTAAGTTTCCTTTTCCACCTAATGCTTCCGCCATATCTTTCGCGATTGTATAACCTGTTTCATAGTAGTCAACACCTGTTCTTAAGAATGTATCTTCTGCTGCAGGAGTACCGATTGTTAGAACGATAACACCAGCATCTTGGGCAGCACGAACACCAGGCATAATTCCATTAGAGTCAGCACAGTGAACGATGATTGCATTAGCGCCTTGTTGAATCATGTTTTCCATTAACTTAACTTGTTCTTCAACTGAGTCAGCAGTAGATGGTGCTTGTGTAATTACTTCAAAGCCCATGTCTTCACCAGCTTTTGCAACACCAGCAGATTGAGCAACCATGTAAGGGTTTGTTGTGTTCTTAGCGATATAACCAATCTTATAAGATCCCTTCGCTTTAATATCTGTAGCTACTGTTGTCCCAATACCTGTAATAGGTAATTTATCTGCAGATAATACGGTCGCTTTTGATAGACCTGTAGAAGCAGCTTGTGTAGCTTCTGGTGTAGTTGGAGCAGCTTCTGCTGTTGCTTCTGCAGTTGTTTCAGGTGTAGCAGCGCCTGCTGTTTCACCGCCATTGTTTGAACAACCAGCTAAACCAACTGTTCCAACAAGTAATAATGATAATACTAGCTTAGAAAACTTTTTCATGTGTGTCCTTTCCTCCTTAGATTTGCTAGTGCGCTTTTTTGATGGAAGCGCTTCCATGTCACCTAGAATATAACCCTTCACAATCATGATGTCAAGGATTTTGTATCCAATATCCATTATATTTTATCCATATTTTTTTGTTTAGAAAAATTACAAAAAAAAGGAACATTCCCCTTACTTTATTAGTTTATACTATTATCTTTATAGTGCTACTTCCCAACACTAAAAACCAGTATCAGCAGTAATTACTCTTATTGATTTTCTGATTTCTTCTGCAATAGCGACAATGAGCGTTTATTTCTCTCGGGACATTGATGATTGTAGTTTGATTCTTTGTCCTAGTATACACGTTTTGTTTATTTCGGCAACCTT
>JAFWFT010000099.1 GCA_017515505.1 Solobacterium sp. | reverse complement strand
GCTACATGTTTGAATTTAATAATGCGAAATATGTGAATGAAGTATTTGGAAAATATAAAAATAAAACGATTATTAAAGACATTAAAGAAGATGCGATTGTCAGCGCGAAATACATATTGACTGCGGAAGCGGAATGCGAAAAGGTAGCTTTTGTGGTAGGTGGAGATCAATTAGAAGTACTAACTCATTCAGGTAAACTTAGTGAAGATGATATTAATGAAGGTGCTAAACGATGGGGTATCTATTGGAGAGATTATTGGGATAAAAGAGGTACGAAAGAAGCATACGAAAAAGATTATGCATGTGAAGTAACAATCCCAATTAAAGATGATAATTAATATATTATATAGAGAACGAAGAGGAGAAAAATCTCCTCTTTTTTCAGATAAAATTCACTTTAATGCCATTTTTCCTCCAGTTTCGAGTCTTATCCTATACTCACAAAGGAGGACAACTATATGTGTGATTACATTGAAACATTTGCGAGGGTAGAACATAAATATATCTTACCGGTAGAGAAGTATGATAGCTTTATCAAGATGATTCAACCACATATCAAAGATGATGCGTATCCATCTTACTCCTTACATAATATCTATTACGATTCCCCAGATAACTTAATGATTACACGTTCCTTAGAAGGACCTGAATATAAAGAAAAGTTACGATTAAGAGCGTATGGAGAAGATCCAACCGATAATGTCTTCTTAGAGATTAAGAAGAAATATGATGGAATTGTGTATAAAAGAAGAATCGCACTTCATGAAAAGGAAGCACTTGATTACTTAAATAAATCAATTCCATTATCCAATACATCACAAATCGCAAAAGAAATTGATTATGTGAAAGATCTCTATAACGTTAGAGGAAAGATGTTTATTGGATATGATCGTAGAGCTTACGCAGGAAAAGATGAAGATGATGTACGTATCACCTTTGATACAAATATTCGCTATCGTTTACATAATTTATCACTCGATGATATTGGTGAAGAAACCATTATTCAAAATCCAAATGAAATGGTCTTAGAAATCAAGGTAATGGATCGTTATCCAATGTGGTTATCAGAAGCATTAGCGAAACACCAATTATATAAAGGAACATTTTCAAAGTATGGAATTATCTATTCAGCACTTCATAAAAAAGAAAAAGAAGAAATGATCAAACAATCTAAGGAGGTATACCAAACATGTTTACTTCAATATTAACAGATATGACAAATTCATTATCAATTACACAAATTGGCTTATGTGTATTAACAAGTGTACTATGTGGATTAATGATCGCACTTTCCTATAAAGCACTCGTCAACACAAATAAAGGGTTTATCACAACCATTACAATTATTCCATTAATTGTAATGATGGTCATTATGATGGTTAATGGTAATCTAGGAATCGGTGTAGCTGTAGCTGGAAGTTTCTCGTTAGTAAGATTTCGTTCCATGCCAGGTAAAGCAAGTGATATTATCGTCATCTTCCTTGCGATGGCAGTAGGTTTAGCAACTGGAACAGGATATCTCACATTCGCAATTCTCATGACGGTATGTGCAACCCTCATTACACTACTCTTAGTTAAAACACCTTTATTGAATACTGAAAATGGATTTCGCAATATTCGTATTACGATACCAGAAGATTTAGATTATACATCTGTATTCAATGATATCTTTCAAGAATACACAAAAGATTATCATTTAGAAGGTGTTAAAACCACGAATCTTGGTTCCATGTTTCTATTAGATTATGATATTCATTTAAAGGATGTATCAAAAGAAAAAGAAATGATTGATCAATTAAGAGTACGAAATGGAAACTTAGCGATAAGTTGTTCACATAGTGCGAGTGTACCAGTTGAACTATAAGAAGAATCGAGCAATCTCGATTCTTTTTTTGTATACTTATAGAGGGAGAAACCTATGAGAAAACTAATTAAAAATGCGAAGATTTACCAAAGTGATGCGGATTCAATCGTAATTGAAGATGGGATTATTCAAGAAATCTTCAAAGGTTCTAAAGAAGATGAATATGATGAAGTAATCGATATTAAAGGTTCTTTAATTCTTCCAGGTTTTATAGATTCACATCTTCATTTATTAAATTTAGGTTATTACTTAAGTCATGTATCTTTAATTGGCTTACCAGATTTAGGAACCTTATTAGATACCGTTAAAACAAATCTAAAAGAAGGACAATGGTTCTACGCAAGAGGATTTAATGAATCAACCTTTAAAGAACCAATCCTACCTACAAAAGAAATGTTAGATAAGATTAGTACTGATACACCAATTTCTTTATCAAGAGCGTGTGGACATATGATGGTTGTAAACTCTAAGGTTTTACAACTTTGTGGAATCACAAAAGATGAAGAACAGGATGGGGGAAGAATTGATTTTGAGAATGGGTTTGTGTATGAACATGCGATCGAAGAAATCAAAGCGTATATGCCTAAACCTACAAGAGACGATTTATATGATTATGTGAATCAAGCGATGAAATATTTAAATCAATATGGTATTACTAGTGTTGGTAGTGATGATTTTATATCGGTTACAGAAAACTGGGAATTACCACTGGATGTATTTCTTCGCCAATCTCATAAACAACATATGACAGTACGCATGAGTGAACAATGTGAATTTACTTCCTTAGAAGATTTCGCAAAGTTTCTTGATGAAGGTTATACAACCGGAATGGGTAATGAACAATTTCAAATTGGACCACTAAAGATGATATTAGATGGTTCTTTAGGTGCTCGTACTGCGTATCTATCAAAACCTTATGAAGATGAAACAGGTATGAGGGGAATGCTTTGTTATAGTGAAGAAGAATATAAGAAATATGTCGCGCTTGCGAATCATTATAATATGCCAACAATTACCCATGCGATTGGCGATCAAACGGTAGATATTGTATTAGATACCTATGAAGACTATATGTTAGAAGGCAATCCTTTAGGATATGGTTTAGTTCATTGTCAAATTATGCGTCAAGATCAAATTGATAAAGTTGTCCAACGTGGTATTCATTGTTTTATACAATCTTTATTTATTAATGGCGATTCTGTATTTTATGAAAAACGGGTTGGGGATACGGCTAAAACGTCGTATCCATTTGGCTCTCTTTATCGAGGAACCCCAACTGGTAATGGATCGGATGCACCCGTTGAAATACCAGATGTATTAAAAGGTATTTATTTAGCTGTAACACGTAAATCCATTGATTATGAGGCAAAGATGGACCCATCGGAATGTTTAACGATAGAAGAAGCGATTGATAGTTATACAGAAGATGCATCTAGAGTAATTGGTCGTAAAGAAGATTTAGGACGTATTGCGCCAGGCTATCGTGCAGATTTTGTTGTACTGGATAAGAATCTTTATGAAATAGAACCAGAGGAAATATTAAAGACAAAAGTATTGTTAACGATATTTGATGGAGATATTGTATATCAAGCATGAGTGAATATAGAGATGTCATTCTAGCGTATGTTTATCCAAGAAATGAACGTACACAAGCACAATCTTTAATTGAAGAAACCATTCTTTTATGTGAAGCGTGTAGTTTTCATGTATGTGAAGTAATCACCCAAGAAAAAGATTATCTCGATTCAAAGACGGGTTTCTATAAAGGTAAAGTTGAAGAATTAAAAACACTTGTGGAATACCATGATGTAAAAACCGTTGTCTTCTGTAATGAACTTCCGATTTCAATCGGTTTACGTTTAAGTCAAATACTTGATGTAGAAGTGATGGATCGTAATTCCCTTATTCTTCATATCTTTTCGATGCGTGCACAAACCAAACAAGCCAAACTACAAGTAGAACTAGCACGTCTACAATATGCACTTCCTAGACAAATGGAACCAGAAGATATTCAAAGTCATGAACGTGGGGGATCATTTAGTAATCGTGGCGCAGGGGAAATGCGTAGCACAAGAATTAAGAAACGCTACCAAGCACGTATTACCCAACTCAAAAAACAACTTAAAGCGATAGAAAAAGAAAACCAAAGTGCTGAAACTAGAAGACAAAAGAGTGCGTTAGGTAGAGTCGGAATTATTGGATATACAAACGCTGGTAAAAGTAGCTTCATGAATGCGATATTAGAGATAACGGGCGAAAAGAATAAAGATGTACAAGAGAAAGATATGTTGTTTGCGACACTGGATACCTATGTACGACATATCACATACCAATCAAAAGAATTTTTACTCTATGATACGGTTGGTTTTGTCTCAAACTTACCACACGAACTCATCGAAGCCTTCCAAACCACCTTACAATCCACACTTGATGCAGATTTACTCATTCATGTGATTGATGCTTCAAGTGCGAATATGGAAGAAAAGATCGAAGTAACTGAAAATACACTCAAGCAAATAAAAGCTAATCATATTCCATGTATTCGTGTTTATAATAAAATGGATATCGCACATGATTTTAACCATGAAAATGGTATCTCGTGTAAGACAAAGGAAGGTATTGAAAACATCCTGCAGCAAATCAT
>JAFWFT010000098.1 GCA_017515505.1 Solobacterium sp. | reverse complement strand
TGAAAGAAAGAGCTTATGCAAAAATAAATCTATGTTTAAATGTAATAAGAAGAAGAGAAAACGGATACCATGATTTAAAGATGGTGATGGTACCTGTTGATTTTTATGATGTTTTAGATGTAGTTCCATCAGATAAAACTTCTTTAACAATCAATCGTTCCTTCTTGCCAGTGAATGAAAAGAATACAGTCATTAAAGCCATTCGGATTCTTCAAGAGCGTTATCAAATTAATCAAGAATATAAATGTACGTTGATGAAACACATTCCTACACAAGCTGGTTTAGCTGGAGGAAGTGCGGATGCTGCTGCAGTGATTCGTGCAATTGATTATATGGAAGGATTAAATCTCACTAGAGAAGAACTTATTGAAATTGGAAAAGAAGTAGGTGCAGATGTTCCATTCTGTATTTTTAACCAACCTTCAATTGTAGAAGGGATTGGAGAAGTATTAACACCATTTCAAGTGGATTGTGCCTTTGAACTGTTGTTGGTAAAACCATATCGTGGAGTATCTACCGCAAAAGCATTTGAAGGAATTAACTTTGATACAATTGTTCATCCAGATTGTGAAGCTATGCGTACTGCGCTCGCCAATAATGACTATGGAGGAGTTCTTAATAATCTTGGAAATAGTTTAGAAGAGGTGAGCATTCAATTGGTGAGAGAAATAGGGGAAGTTAAAAAAGAATTAGAGAATCTAGGATTCGATGGTGTGCTTATGTCTGGAAGTGGATCTACAGTATTTGGGATTACTCGTAATAAAGAACTTCTTGAAGAAGCGACGTCTATTTTACGCAAAAAGAGATATTTTGTTAGAAAGACACAGATTTTAAAATGGTAGTATGAAAAAGAAGAAAACATATTCAAAAGAATAAGCCATAAGGATTATTTCTTATAAAAAAGACTGTGAGAATCACAGTCTACTTGAATCGTACATTGAAACTTCTATTAAAGCTTAACGACGTTTGATGCTTGTGGTCCACGATCACTCTCGGTGATGTCGAAAGATACTTCTTGACCGTCGTCAAGTGTCTTGTAACCCTCACTTTGGATGGCAGAATAGTGTACAAATACATCTGTACCGTCTTCGGTTGTGATGAATCCATACCCCTTTTCAGCATTGAACCATTTAACTTTGCCAGTTGCCATTTAAATAATTCTCCTTATCTATATATTCACAATGTGAATACATAAACTTTACCATTTCAGCATCCCTCTTACAAGAAAAAAAACTTCAAAAAAGGGCTTTAATTAGCCCTTTTATTTCTTTTTTTATACAAATGTCTGACATTGTATAAGATGAATTACATATTTCTTTTTTAATCGTGGAAGATAATCCAATCTGTTTTTGAGAACACGAAGAATTAATTGTTTTGTATAATGATTTTTATGGAACAGAAAAACGAATTAGAGCTTTTACTAAATAAAACAGATGAAATCCGTTTAGATGAAAAAGTAAATGTCGTTTTTCATTTAAGTTTACCAGGAATCTTGGCACAGATTTCTGAAATAGTCATGCAATATATTGATGCGGCAATGGTCGGGGTGCTAGGTGCGACAGCTTCTGCTTCCATTGGTTTAGTGGCGAGTACGACTTGGCTATTCTTTGGACTCATTTCTGCTTGCTCTATAGGTTACTCCGTTCAAGTTGCACATGCGATAGGGGCAGGGGATTATACGAAGGCCAAGGCAATCTTTCGTCAAAGCATTGTCAGTTGCCTTGTTATGTCACTTATTTATTTATTCATCGGGACGATTATAGCTCCACATTTACCAATGTGGTTAAAGGCTGATCAAACATTATGGAAAGATGCGACTGGATACTTTATGTTGTTCTGCCTCTTTATTCCTGTTAGACAGTTTTCGAGTTTATTCCAAGGGATGCTTCAATGCTCCGGTGATATGAAAACACCAAGTATCTTAATTGCTGTTTCTTGTTTCTTAGATGTTATCTTTAACTTCTTCTTAATCTTTCCAACCAGAGTCATTCATTTGTTTGGTACATCATTGACTGTATATGGAGCAGGATTGGGAGTGCTAGGTGCACAACTTGGGACCTCTTTATCAATCTTAGTGAACATGCTTGGATTGTTTTACTTTACAGTCATTAAATCAGACAAGTTATCATTATTAATGAGTAAAGGGCGTTGGATTCCTGAAAGTGAAGTGATTGAAAAAGCGGTGCGTATTGCGGTACCAATGGGTCTTGAACAAGCTGCCTTAACTTTGGCACAGATCGTATCCACAAGAATTATTGCGCCATTAGGAACTATTGCGATTGCCGCACATTCATTTGCAATCACAGCAGAGTCCATTTGTTATATGCCAGGATTTGGTACGGGTGCAGCTGCGACAACGCTTGTTGGACAAAGCATTGGCGCCAAACGACTTGATTTAGCGAAAAGTTTTGCGTGGGTGGCAACTTTCTTTGGAATCACCGTTATGACCTTAACCGCAATTTTAATGTATTTCCTATGCCCCTATGTCTTTCAATTCTTAACACCGGTTGAAGAAGTTCAAAAACTTGGCGTTACCATTTTGAGAATTGAATTGTTCGCAGAACCTCTCTTTGCGGCTTCTATTGTTAGTACAGGAGCTTTACGAGGAGCAGGAGATACCTTTATTCCAGGGATTTTAAATTTAATAAGTATTTGGGGCGTCCGTATTCCACTCTCTTATTTCTTGACAAAGACAATGGGTTTACCAGGTGCGTGGTATGCGATGGCAATTGAAATATGTATTCGTGGTGTCTTATTTTTAATTCGGCTAAAAAGAGAAAACTGGTTAAAAGGAAACACGATAGGAGATATAGCATAATGATTTGGATAGTAGCATTATTAGGAATTATATTTTCAGGAGTAGGTTTTTTCCTATATCGATTAGGAAATAAGATTAAACAAGAACATACAATCTTAACAGAAGGGGTTGTGATTGGACTTGAAGAAAGACGTGGGGATGATGGAACGACCTATGCATTAAAGGTTTGTTTTATGGATGATCAAGGAAGAGAGATTGTAGGTAATTCTATGATATCAAAGTCTTTATTCTTAACCAAAAATTACCCTGTTGGAGCAAAAGTACATGTGCTATATGATGCCCTAGATTCTTCATCATTTATAGTTAAAGAATATGATATTAATATCTTAGGATTAGTTGGGCTGATTTTCTTAGGGATAGGGATTTCATTATTGTTTGTTTTTGTGGGGATTGAATTATTGGTATTTATATTAAGATTAGATTAATAGCTAGATTATAAAAAAAGCAGACATGATATAATAAATGGGCTATGAGTGAGAAAAAACAGACTTATACGCCAATGATTGAACAGTATTTAAGTGTAAAAGAACAATATCCAGATACACTTGTTTTTTATCGCGTTGGAGACTTTTATGAAATGTTCTTTGAGGACGCAAAAATGGCAAGTAAAGAGCTTGATTTAGTCTTAACTGGCAAAAGTGCAGGAGTAAAAGATAAGATTCCAATGTGTGGGGTTCCACATCATGCGGTTTCAAGTTATATTCAACGTTTAGTCTTACGAGGATATAAAGTTGCGATTGTTGAACAGATGCAAGACCCAAAAGAAGCAGTAGGAATTGTAGAAAGAGATGTGATACGTGTTATTACTCCTGGAACACTTATGGAAGAAATTAGTGATGAAAAGGAAAGCGTCTACCTATGCTCAATTGAGGATTATGGATATGGGTATTCTTTAGCGATTGTAGAAGTTAGTACGGGTGAAAATTATGTTCAAAATATTGAACATCAAACAACGATTCTTCTTCAAACACTTCTTAAAAATAATGTTAAAGAAATTGTGGTTAGTCATTCCTTTGATCGTAAAGTGATTACACAATTAAGAGAAACAGGAATCATTATTTCTTATTGTGATGAAGAAAGCATTAAAGAGGTATATCAACCTTTAGTAGATGCTTTGAAAAAGGACTATGAACAAAAGACTTATGGACGCATGCTTCATTATTTAGAAGAAACCCAAAAACATATATTAGGACATCTTCAAGTGACAACAGTTTTTAAAGAAGATGAAATCCTATATATGGATTATAATACGCAACAGAATCTAGAACTGATTGTTCCGCTACATACACAAAGTAAAACCGAAACGCTTTGGACATTCTTAGACGCATGTAAGTCTGCGATGGGTTCAAGATTATTAAAAAAATGGATTGAGAAACCTTTAGTTCAAAAAGAGGATATTGAAAAAAGATATGATCGTCTTGAATACTTAATGACGAATTTCATGAATCGGCAAACATTAAGAGACCATCTTGGTGGTATCTATGATTTAGAAAGATTGATTGCGCGTTGCGCAATGAATAGTGCAAATGCGATTGACTGTTTAAGACTTAGTAAAACACTTATTGAAGTTCCATTCATCTTCGATCAAATACAATGTGAAGAGTTTGCGGTTTATCAATCAATAAATCCTCTACAAGTATTGAGTGATCGTTTAAAAGATGCGATTGTCGAAAATCCTCCAGCACAAATGTCGGAGGGTGGAATCTTTAGAGACGGTTATAACAAAGAATTAGATGAAGCAAGAACCATTCAAAGAAGTGGGCGATCTTTTATCGCAGAAATGGAAGCGAAAGAAAAAGAAAGAACGGGAATTAAAACGTTAAAGATTGGCTATAATAAGGTCTTTGGATACTATATTGAGATTTCTAAAGCGGCTGCTCAAGAAGTCAAAGAAGAATGGGGATATGTTCGTAAACAAACGCTTGTCAATAATGAACGTTTTATTTCTTCTGAGTTAAAAGAAAAAGAAGATGCGATTTTACATGCAGAAGAAAATGCGATTCGTATTGAAAAACAATTATTCCATGAATTACTAGAAGAGATACGCAAAGAATTACCTTCTCTTCAGAAGTTGGCAGTCGCACTAGCAGAGATTGATTGTTATAGTGCATTAGCTGAGATGAGTGCGAAACACGGATATATTCGGCCATCTTTTACAGAAGATGAATTCAATATCGTGAATGGAAAACATCCAATACTCGATGCGATGATGAAAGATCCCAAATATGTCGCAAATAGTATTTCGATGAATCAAGAAAAAAGCATCTTATTAATTACAGGTCCAAATATGGGCGGTAAATCAACTTATATGAGACAGATTGCCTTATGTGTCATCATGGCACAGATGGGATGTTATGTTCCTGCAAAAGAATGTCATATGCCTTTGTTTGATAAGATCTTTACACGAATTGGTGCCTCTGATGATATCTTAAGTGGACAATCAACATTCATGGTTGAAATGAATGAAGCAAATTTAGCTCTTAGTAACGCAACCGAAAAATCCTTAATACTATTTGATGAAATAGGAAGAGGAACGTCTACATATGATGGGATGGCATTAGCGCAAGCAATGATTGAATATATCGCAACTTGTGTACATGCGAAGACATTGTTTAGCACACACTATCATGAACTAACAACGTTATCGGATTCCATTCCAGTGATTCAAAATGTACATGTAGTTGTCAAAGAAGAAGATGACAAAGTGACTTTCTTATACAAGATTAAAGAAGGTAGTGCAGATCGTTCATATGGTATTAATGTGGCACGTTTAGCGGGTTTGCCTGAAACGGTACTATCACGTGCAAAAGAATTACAAAAAGAATTAGAATCCAAGAAACGGGTTGTTCAACAAAATTTCCAACTTGTTGAAATGACAAAAGAAGATCCAACAGCAAAAGAAATCATAGATCACTTAAAAGAAACAAATGTGGATGATTTATCACCTCGTGAAGCATGGCAAATGTTGGCGGATTTGAGTGAGAAGGTGAAATAAGATGGAACAGAATAAGATTATTATACGCGGCGCCAAGGAGAATAACTTAAAGAATATATCTTTGGAAATTCCTCGTAATAAATTAGTTGTGATGACTGGATTATCGGGAAGCGGGAAGACGTCACTTGCCTTTGATACCATCTATGCAGAAGGACAAAGAAGATATGTCGAATCTTTAAGTGCGTACGCAAGAATGTTTTTAGGTGGGGTTGAAAAACCGAATGTAGAATCCATTGAAGGTTTATCTCCATCGATTTCCATTGATCAAAAAACAACTTCTAATAACCCACGTTCTACCGTAGGAACAGTCACAGAAATATATGATTACTTACGTTTACTATACGCTAGAGTAGGGACCCCCTATTGTCCAAATCATAATATTCCCATCACAGGTCAAACTATTACGGAGATGGTTGATCAAGTGATGGCTAGTAAAGAAGGATCAAAATTAACCATTCTAGCACCTATGGTTTCCAATCGTAAAGGAACTTTTAAAGATACCTTTGAAAAACTATTAAAAGAAGGATATGTACGTGTTCGTGTAGATGGTGAAATTAAATTATTAGAAGATGAGATTGATTTAGAAAAGAATAAGAGACATGACATTGATGTGGTTGTTGATCGAATTGTGAAGAAAGAAGATTCCAGAAGTCGAATTCATGATTCGTTAGAGACAGCTTTAGGTTTAACAGATGGAAAAGCAAATGTCTTAATCGATGATAAAGAAGTGATTTTCTCTAGTAATTACGCTTGTAAGATTTGTGGATTCTCCATTCCTTCTTTAGAACCACGTCTATTTTCATTTAACGCACCAATTGGTGCTTGTTCGAACTGTAATGGATTGGGTTTTACAGAAGAAGTGGATCTTGATTTATTAATTCCAGATGATTCTTTATCCGTCAATGAAGGTGGCATTCGTTACTATAAAGGAATCGCAGGTTCAGAAAACATTGAGTGGCAAACCTTTGAAATCCTTTGTAATAAATATCATATTGATATGGATAAACCTCTTTCAAAGTTTACGAAGAAAGAGATGGAAATTGTATTATACGGAAGTGATAAACCGGTTAAGTATTCCTATACATCGAGTAGCGGAAATAAATATGAACGCTATGACTACATTGAAGGTGTGAAATCTTTAATTGAAAGAAGATATGTAGAAACAACATCTTCTTGGAATAAAGATTGGTATCATTCATTCATGTTTGAATCCATCTGTCCAATATGTAAAGGGAAACGTTTAAATGAACAAGCTCTATCCGTTCGTGTTGGAGAAAAGAATATTATTGAATTCACGGAACAATCGGTTGTTAAAGCGATTGATTGGATTCGAGGATTAAAGTTAACTAAGAATCAAGAGAAGATAGCGGATTTAGTATTAAAGGAGATTGATAATCGACTAAGTTTTTTAAAAGATGTTGGTTTGGAATATCTTACATTAGATCGTCTTGCGGGAACTTTATCTGGTGGCGAAGCACAACGGATTCGTTTAGCGACACAGATTGGCTCAAGACTTTCTGGTGTTTTATATGTATTAGATGAACCAAGCATTGGTTTACACCAAAGAGATAACGCCAAACTTATTCAAACACTTAAGAACATGCGCGATTTAGGAAATACATTAATCGTTGTTGAACATGATGAAGAAACCATGATGGAAGCGGATTGGATTGTGGATATTGGTCCAGGAGCAGGAATTCATGGTGGAGAACTGGTTGCGCAAGGAACTCCAAAAGATATTATGAATTCAAAAGAGTCCATCACTGGACAATACTTATCTGGAAGAACACGCATTGAAGTTCCTGAAACAAGAAGAAAAGGAAACGGAAAGAGTGTTGAAATTATTGGAGCAAGTGAACATAACTTAAAGAAGATAAAAGTAAAATTCCCGTTAGGTAAATTTGTTGTGGTGACAGGTGTATCGGGTAGTGGAAAGTCAACACTCGTAAATGAAATTTTCATGAAGGCAGTTCAATTACACTTAGGTAGAATGAAGAGAGTGAAGCCAGGTAGGTTTGAAAAGATTAAAGGTGTTGATAATCTTGGTAAACTTGTTCAAATTGATCAAGACCCGATTGGACGTTCTCCTCGTTCAAATCCTGCGACATATACATCTGTCTTTGATGATATTCGTACCGTATTTGCGAATACACCAGAAGCAAAACTTCGTGGATATGATAAAGGTAGATTTTCGTTTAATGTGAAAGGTGGACGATGTGAAGCTTGTCAAGGAGATGGAATTAAAACAATCTCCATGAACTTCTTGCCAGATGTTTATGTGCCATGTGAAGTGTGTCATGGGAAACGTTACAATGAAGAAACCTTACAATGTACATTCAAAGGAAAGAATATTTATGAAGTCTTAGAGATGACGATTGAAGAATCATTAACACTCTTCACGAATCATCCAAAGATTAAGAATAAACTTCAAACGCTATATGATGTAGGACTTGGTTACTTAAAACTTGGACAATCGTCTGTCACTTTATCTGGTGGCGAAGCACAGCGTGTAAAACTTGCATCAGAACTCCAAAAGAAACCAACTGGTAAAACTGTATATATTCTAGATGAACCAACAACGGGCCTTCATACAGATGATGTGAAAAGACTCATTGCGGTCTTACAAAGAATTGTCGATTCTGGAAATACTGTAATCGTTATTGAACATAACTTAGATGTGATTAAGAGTGCAGACTGGATTATTGATTTAGGTCCAGAAGGTGGAGACAATGGAGGAGAATTAATTGCCTCAGGGACACCAGAAGAAGTAGCAGAAAATTCAAAATCTTGGACAGGACAATACTTAAAGAAAGCACTCACTTGGACAAAAGAAAAAGAAAAGAAGCATAAGAAAAAATAGGAGGGGGCATTTATGAGCAGTGTAGAAAAAGTATGCGAATTTCTAAAAGATTGTAAAACGTATTATCTAGCAACCGTAGATGGTGATCAACCACATGTTCGACCATTTGGAACAGCACATATTTTTGAAGGAAAACTGTATATCCAAACAGGTAAAGTGAAAGAGGTTTCCAAGCAAATTGGAAAGAATCCTAAAGTTGAAATCTGTGCATGTAAAGATGGAGAATGGTTGCGCGTATCTGGAACACTCGTTAATGACGATCGCTTAGAAGCCAAACAAAGTATGCTGGATGCATATCCAGAACTTGGTGAAATGTATAAAGCGGAGGATGATAATACACAAGTATTGTATTTCCAAGATGCAACTGCTGTATTTTCTTCCTTTGTTAAAGAGCCAGAAGTAATCAAAATGGATTAAAAGATAGGAAACATATCCTTACAAGATGTGTTTCCTTTTTCATCCATTAGGAAGACATTTAGATGGTTTTATCTATGGTATAATGGGGGTAGTGTTTTATAGAAATTCTAGTAGACGGAGGGCACAATTATGGAGATTCAAGAACTTAGAGAACATGCAAAAAATGTTCGAAAGAATATCCTCAAAATGATTGCGAATGCGAATTCGGGTCATACTGGAGGATCATTAGGTGCTGCAGATTTATTAACGGTTCTTTATTTAGAAGTAATGGATGTTAATAAAGAGAATGTGAAAGGGATTGACCGTGATCGTTTTGTATTAAGTAAAGGTCATACTTCTCCATTACTCTATGCAGTATTAGCAGAAAAAGGATTATTAGATGAAAAAGAACTAATGACATTCCGTAAGATTGATTCTAACTTGCAAGGACATCCAAATATGAATTATGTGGATGGTGTGGATATGTCCACAGGTTCTTTAGGACAAGGTTTGGCAGCTGCAAATGGGATGGCTATCGCAAATAAACTTTCTGGAAATAATCATCGTGTATATGCGTTGGTAGGTGACGGTGAAAGTGAAGAAGGTGAAATTTGGGAAGCTGCAATGGCTGCTGCACATTATAAGAGTGATAACTTATGTGCCATCATTGATGAGAATGGATTACAAATTGATGGATTCACAAAAGATGTTATGAATCCAGAACCACTTGATGAAAAATTCAAAGCATTTGGTTGGAATGTCATCACAATCGATGGACATAACTTAGAAGAAATTCGAAATGCATTAGAAGAAGCTAAAACCGTAAAAGGAAAACCAACTGCGATTATCGCAAAGACAATTAAAGGAAAAGGTGTATCCTTTATGGAAAACCAAGCTAGTTGGCATGGGAAAGCACCTAATGCAGAACAATTAGAACAAGCACTAGCAGAATTGGAGGCTGAATAATATGGCAAAGGCGACAAGAGAAGCATATGGTGAAGAGTTAGCAAAACTCGTTGTTGAAAATGAAAAGATTGTTGTATTAGATGCAGACTTAGCTGGTGCAACAAAGACAGCAGATGCAAAGAAAGCATGTCCAGAAAGATTTTTTGATTTCGGTATTGCGGAAAGCGATATGATTGGACATGCTGCAGGATTTGCAGCAAGTGGATATATTCCATTTGCATCCACCTTCGCAATGTTTGCGGCAGGAAGAGCTTGGGAACAAATCCGCAATTCAGTTGCGTATCCACATTTAAATGTTAAGGTTTGCGCAACCCATGCGGGTATTACTGTAGGTGAAGATGGTGTATCTCACCAAGCGATTGAAGATATTGCACTCATGCGCGTTATTCCGGGAATGGAAGTTTATGTCCCATGTGATGAAAATCAAACAAAAGCTGTTATTGATCATGTAGCAGGTACTTCAAAACCATGTTATGTAAGATTGGGTAGAGCTGCCGTTGAAGATGTGTATGATAGTAAAGATGTGGATGTCACAAAAGTGCATGTTCTAAGAGAAGGAAAAACAGCAGCTGTATTCGCATGTGGAGTGATGGTTCAAGAAGCATTAAAGGCTGCTGAATTATTAAAAGATAAAGGAATCGATTTAACAGTTGTTGATGTATGTGCGATTAAACCATGCGATGAAGAAGGTATCCTAAAAGTATTAGGAAACCATGAAATTATCTTCACTGCAGAAAAGCATAATATCATTGGTGGCCTAGGAGGACTTATCTCTGAAATCGCAAGTGAAAAGTGCCCACGCAAAGTTGTGCGTATTGGTGTTGAAGATCGCTATGCAGAAAGTGGCCCTGCAAAAGAACTTATGAAGAAATATAAGCTGGATGCAGAGGGTGTTGCAGAAAAGATTGAAAAATCATTATAAGCAAATGAAAAGCACTTGTTGAATGAATGAACAAGTGCTTTTTTCTATTACTTACTTAGTAGGATCTTTTCCTAAAATGAATTTACGAATGTCTGTGCATAATGCATGGACATTTTCTTCACCAATATAAATCATATGACCAGAATCATATCCTTTGAAGTAAACGCGATCTTTTGGTAAACCTGCATGATCTAATGTGTGATAGACATAACCTGTTTCTGTGCATAAATCAAACCATCCGTTTGCGAAGAATGTGCGCATACCAGGACGACGAGTCATTGCATTGCGTAATTGTTCGCCAGTTGTTCCCATCGTTTCACTTTTATTCCAAGTTTTATAGTAGTGAATCATATTTACATAATTACGATTGAGTTTTACGTTGAGGTGAGGTAATAAATCACCTGTTAAAGCAGAATAGAAATATGGATCATAACGATCTGCAGTCGCATCATCCCATAAGCCATCTTTTTCTTCGACAACTTCCGGTTCAAGAAGAGGTCTCGTCATACGCCCATCATAACGAGAAACAGCTTTTCCTTTGGCTTTTAATACTTCTTGACGATAGGTGTTATCATCAATCTTTAATCCATTCTTTTCTAAGTATTCCTTAGAAACACCTGTATAGTAGGAAACTCTTTCTATGATTTCTTTTCTATCTTTTGCGGATAGTTTATCACCTTGGTATAACGCCAACAAATAATCATGATCCGCAAAAGCCTTAGCTTCTTTCACGAATTGTTCAACCGTTTTTTTCGAAGGGTGATTGTGGAACCAGTTCACTGCTGCGTAGGTTGGAAAACCTAAGACAGAAGATTCTACGGGTAGGTTTTCTCCGAAGTATTTACCGACGGTAACGGTATTTCCAATCATCACAATTCCATCAAATGCAACCGCATATGAACGTTCTTTTCCACCTGTTGCAGCAATCCCTGCGGCAATTGCGGAACGTGTACATCCATAGCTTTCGCCAACTAAATACTTAGGAGATAACATTCGGTTGTATCTTCTTAACCATCCTTCAATAAAATTGAGTAATGCTTCTGCATCTTCTTCAATTCCTAAGAAGTTTTTTCCTTCTTCTTCATCCAGTAATACACCATAACCAGTTCCAACTGGATCAATTAAAACAAGATCTGCAACATCGATTAAGCAATCAGGATTATTAATGACTTCATATGGTCCGAAGGAAGTAGGACGGTCTGGTTCGCCATAGGTAATACGGCGTGTTCCTAAAAAACCTGCATGCACATACATGGAAGAACTACCTGGACCACCATTATACGCAAAGATAACAGGACGATTCTTGGTGTCTTTTACATCACTTCTAAAATAAGAATAAGAAAAGATGGAAGCGATTGGTTTTCCTTCATTGTTGTAGAAGACATTATCTTCACTGACTGTGTGATAAGGAATTTTCTTTCCTTTTAAAGAAATGCTACCTTTTGATTCAAAACGCGCTGGAACAAAATTATCTGGTTTAAAGTTTTCAGTTCTATACATATGTATTCTCCATTTCTACACAAAGTGTAACATACTTCAAAAAAGAAAAGCATAGTTTGTGAACTATGCTTCATCTCACTTTTCCATTTCACGAATGTAGTCATCGTAGTTTCGAATGTATTCATTGTCATCATAGTAGGTATCGGTTAAACATAGGATGACGGAATCGGAAGAGAAATTTTTCATTTCCTTCCAAATCATACGTGGAATAAAGATACCCATGCGAGGTTTATCTAAGACAACTTCTGCTTCATTGCCTAAGCCATCTGAAATATAGATTGTACTTGAGCCACTAACATTAACAAGCACAAATTGGGAATTGCGATTCGCATGTTGCCCGCGCACCATCGTACTATCTGTTCCATACATATAGAAGATTCGTTTTATCTCAAATGGGATATCACGATTTCCCTCAATTGCGATGAGGTTTCCGCGCTCATCTCCCAGTTCTTTAAAATATATTAAGCGATAAAGCTCATTCATGATTACCTCCTATTTGAAATTATTGATTGCTTCGATGACGAAGTCTTGTTCTTCCTGTGTCATTCCGTTATACATTGGGATGGATAGAATCTCTTCTGCATATTTTTCAGTAATTGGAAAATCACCCTTATGATAACCTAAATAAGAATATGCATTTGATAAATGTGGGGGAATTGGATAATGAATAATCGTACCAATTTCTTTTTCTTTTAAGTATTCTATTAAGATGTCTCGCTTTGAACAATGAATTTCATATTGATGCCAAGTATTGTAACAACCTGGTCGTGTTTGAAGTATGTGAATCAAAGGGTTGTGGATGTGTTCGTTATAGTAGGAAGCAAGACGATTCCGTTCTTCATTAAGTTCATCAAGGTGTTTTAGTTTTACACGTAGTAATCCTGCTTGCATTTCTCAAGACGGCTGTTTGCGCCAACGACTTCATTTTGATATCGCACTTTACTTCCATAATTACGATACATGCGAACAAAATCTGCGATGGATGCATCATCGGTAACAATTGCACCACCATCCCCAAAGCCACCAAGGCCTTTTGTCGGATAGAAACTGAAGCATCCAACTTGTCCGAATGTTCCACACATTTTGTTTTGCCAAAGTGTTCCATGTGCTTGCGCGCAGTCTTCAATGACTTGAAGATTATATTTTTTTGCGATATCCATAATCGCAGTCATATCACAACTTTGTCCATATAAATGAACAGGCATGATTGCTTCTGTATTTGGTGTAATCTTTTCTTCTATCTTTGAAGCATCTAAATTATCATATTCATCTGGTTCAACAAAAATAGGAGTAGCACCATTGATGGTGATTCCCATGACACAAGCGATATATGCATTGGCGCATACAATGACTTCGTCATTTTCGTGAACGCCCATGGCTTTTAAACCAATCCATAAAGCGTCAAGGCCACTAGCTAATCCAATGCAGTACTTTGAACCTGTATAAGCAGCAAATTCTTTTTCGAATTCTGTGACTTCTTGACCAAGGACATACCAACCAGAACGTAAAACCTCTATGGCTTTATCTTCATATTCTTGCGCAAAAAGGTCATATTGTCTTTTTAAATTATTTGCGAGTATTTTCATGATTTAAATCCTCACCAATTACGCTTTCAATTACATATAATGGTCGTTTGCGTGATTCATCTAGATTACGCCAAACATATTCACCAATGATTCCAAGCATTACCATTTGGAAACCTGATAATAGTAATAGCGCAACAATTAAAGAGGTCCATCCAGGTATGATATTATTCATAAAATAATCAGCAATAAAATAAATAGCTATCATTAGACCAATAAAACTAAATAATAAACCAAGTAAAGTCATAAAGCGGATTGGTTTATGGGAGAATACAATAAAGGTATCGATAAATAAATCGATGCGTTTTTTATAACTCCACATGGATTTCCCTTTTTTACGATCGCGCCGAGTATATTCAATCATGGTAGGTTTATATCCTAACCAGATCAGTTGCACATAGATACTAGAGTTCTTTTCTTGCATAAGAACGAGTTTTTCAGCAACTGTTTTATCTATTAAGAAGAAATCAAATCCACGTTTTGGATAATCTGGTTGAACCAATTTACGTACTAATTTGTAATAGGTGTCTGCAAACCAATTTTTTAATGCAGATTCTTCGCGTTTTGCACGAACTGCTAAATTAACAAGATTACCTTTTTCCCAAGATTGAATCATTTCTGGGATTAAGGAAGGTGGATCTTGTAAATCGGCACTCATGACAGCAATCGCATCACCACTGGCTTGCGACATACCTGCAACAATAGCGCGGAATTCACCAAAATTACGTGATAGTTTAACCACTTTTACACGTGCATCTAGCTCATGAACACGTAAGAGTTCAGCGAATGTATTATCACCTGAGTCATCATCAACAAAAACAATTTCAAAATCAAGATCAGGACGCTTTTCGAAAACATCTTTTACAATAGTTGAATATGTTTCTTGAATATTCATGCCATTATAATAGCAAGGTATAACGATTGAAACTTTTGCCATTTTTATAAACCTTAACAATCTTCATTCTACTTGAAAAAACGAATTGTGTCATCTGCATTCATAATTATTTGATATACTATATAATGCAATGAAAAAGAAGTTACACCCTTTATTAGAATTATTTTTTTGTGTCACAATTGGAATCGCAATTATCTTTACGATGTACCTCTTTGCAGATAGACCATTTACAATCAACAATGATCAGGTTTTTGAATACAATGTGCTTTTTAAAGAATGGATACATCTAATTGAGGGTTTCTTTCAAGGCAAGGGCCTACCGTTATATTCCTGGAATACTTTTTTAGGAAATGATTTCTATGCTGCCATGGCATTTTATACAACGGGTGATATCTTTATGCCACTCTATTTCTTAGTGAAAGATGTGCAGTTATTCTTATTCATTGAAACAATCATTTGTTTATATATTAGTGCTTTTGCTATGTATTTCTTCTTGCAAAAAGTTGGAATTAAGAAGCAGTGGATTTTACTTTATTTGAGTCTTATATATTGTTTTGGTGGATGGGGGACTCTATTTATTGGTCAATATATGTTTCATCGCTTTTTTGCGTTTATTCCATTCTTGTTTTATGGGGTTGAATACTATCATCAACATCGTAAAGGTTGGCCATTTATCTTATCGGTTGCGATTCTTTTCTATCATTGTTTCTATTTTATGTGGCCTTTATCTTTGTTTCTTCTTTTCTACTGTATTGAAAGAGAAATCGAATGGAAGCATTCAACAAAGGAATTCTTACATGATACAGTACACTTACTAGGCTATTATGTAGTAGGTTTTTTAATAGCTTCTTTTCTGGCAATTCCAGCACTCCTGTATATTGCTTCGAATCCACGTATTGGACATGTACGTGAATTTGCGTTTTTCTGGCCTATTAAAGTGATGATTGGATATGTGATTAGTTTTGTGACAGCTCCATTTCCAGTCCGTTCTGTATATCCAAATATATTTCAAATAAATGATAGTGGATATGGATATTTGTATTCACAATTTGTAACCGTGATTCCATTTTTAAGTGCTTTTGGTTTCGTGAAGAAACATCGTTCTTGGGGAATCTTATTAATAGGCTTGATGATTGGTGTATTGTTTTTGCCATTTTCCTCTCTTATGCATGCATTCTCAGATCCATCCATGCGTTGGAATTTTGTCATTGAATTGTTAATTCTTTATCTAGCAGGTCGTTATTTAGAAGATAATGAATCATTAAATGTGAAGAAACTTGGATATGGGTATTTAGGATTGTGCATAGTGCTTGTATTACTACTGCCAATTCTTAAACTTCCTGTTTCTGTTTTTTGGATTCATTATGGTTCAATTTGTGTTTGTTTAATACTAGGATTGATATGTATTCAACTACCACTTAAAAAAGGGCTGTTAGTAGGAGTTGTTGAAATAATTCTGTATGCATCTTTGATGGTTCATACATGGTATATTGAAATTCCAGATTTTGAATGGCGCATCAATGAATCGATGATGAAGTATCTTCAAGATACGGATGAAGATCGTTTATACCGATATCATATCTATATGAAAGATATTGTTCCAGCAGGACTGAATCTCAATATTTCTTTACAGTATCAATTTCTTTCTGCTAAAACATATGAATCAACATCGGATACAAATATTCTTCCTTTCTTAGATTTTATTAAAACGGAAGAAATACGTTTAGATATTAATGATCCATACGCATTAACTGCGCTTGGAACGAAGTACTGGTTGGTAACCGATGAAAAAGATCTACCAAGTGAATTGCCATTTTCTTATTTTACGAATTTATCTGATTTAAATGCATATAAGAATGAAGCATATCATGGTTTTGGATATTGTTTATCAAAACTAGACTCGTTTAATCATTTAAACAATTCAAAGCAATTACTCGATACATTATTTATAGATGTAGATTCATTTGATTATTCGCATTATCAAGGTGGGGAAAGTCAAGCATTAAATATCCTAGCAAAAGCAACAAACTATTTATTAGGGGAAATTACTTTAACGAAACCAAATATTTTATATATCGCAATCCCAAATAATAAAGGATGGACAATACGTGTTGATAATCAACAAATTGAACCGATTTCCGTAAATGGTGGATTTATTGGGATTCCTCTAGAAGAGGGATACCATCAAATAGAAATGAATTATATGACGCCAGGATTAAAAGCTGGAGTACTTGGAAGTTTAATCGGAATTGTACTATTTATTGGAATCGTATGGGTAGAGAGAAAAAACGATAAGAAAGGATAATGCATCTATTATCCTTTTTTAGTTTGATTCAATGGTTGATTGAAAGCGAAGAACTTCGTTTTTTATTTCTTTGCTTAATACAAGTAAAGAAATTAAGTTAGGGATTGCCATTAATGCATTCATGATATCGGATATATTCCATACAAGTTGTAGTGTTGTTGTGGCACCCACATAAACAATTAATGAGAAGATAAAGCGATAAATGAGAACGCTCTTACCGACATTCTTTCGAAATAAATACTCAACTGCTTTTTCGCCATGATATTCCCATCCAATGATAGTTGAAAAAGCAAATAAGATAATCCCAATCGATACAGCATATTTACCAAAAGACCCTAAGACAGTAGAAAACGCAGCTGTGATTAATGGGATGCCTTCAAGCGCGACACCATTTGCGTCAGTTGTGCCTAAGACACCACTGGAAGCTAGAACTAATCCAGTGATGGTACAAATGATGATAGTATCAAAAAAGACATCCATCATGAAGATGTAGCCGTGTTTTACAGGATCTTCACTGGATCCACTTGGCGCAGTAATGGCCGCAGAACCTAAACCTGCTTCATTTGAGAAACAACCACGTGCAATTCCATAACGGACAGCATTCGCAAACGATACAGTGATGGTACCTAATACACCACCACCAACTGCTTTTGGATTAAATGCCATCGTTAGAATCTGTGAAATGCCTTGTGGGACATTCGATATGTTTCCGATAATGACAATAAGACCACCCAACATATAGATTACTGCCATGATTGGAACTAAGAAATCACTTGCCTTAGAAATAGATTTAATTCCACCAATGATAATGATGAAGGTTAATACTGTAATCATTAAACCAGTAATACGTGTATCAACACCAAAGGCTACTTCAACCGCACTTGATACGGAATTCGCTTGCGTCATATTACCGATGCCAAATGTAGCAAGAGCAGTAAATACTGCAAAGAAGAAGGCGAGAATCTTACCAAAGGTTTTATTCTTGAATGCATTCTTCATAACATACATTGGTCCACCTGCAATTTCACCATTCTCATTTACTTCACGATATTTAATCGATAACATACATTCCGCAAACTTCGTAGTTAATCCAAAACAAGCACTAATCAACATCCACACAAGAGCACCTGGACCACCCGCATACATTGCAGTCGTGACACCGACGATATTTCCTGTCCCAATGGTAGCTGCAGAAGCAGCCATTAATGAAGAAAAAGCACTGATATCTCCTTTACCGGCTTTTTTGCGGGCTTCTTTACTAAAAGTTTCTTTAAATGAATAAACTAAATTACGCCATGGTAAAAAGTTTAAATAAACAGTTAGGTATAAACCTGTCCCAACTAATAAGATTAATGTGGCAGGTCCCCACACAAAACTATCTATTTTTGAAACCCATTCTGAAAATTGTCCCATATTCTTATCTCCTTAAACGATAATATAATAATTATAAAATAGATTAAGAGAAGAATGGGATTAATTGTTTTCTAACATCCAATCTTCAAATTCACAAATACTCTTATTCTTTTTGATGTGCTTAAATAATTCTTCATTAAATAGGTTAATTGCCTCTACATGTGAAAAGTTTGGATAACGGTTCGTTAATTCATAACAGATACGAGGAGGTGGTGCATCTTTCATCGAATAGTGCACAATATCACTTCCCTTAAGAGCTTGAATAACGGACATTGGTGCGATTGCCCAACGATTCTTTTTATGAAGATAGTGTTGAAGTAAGTTACCTGTATTAACGGTAATAAGTGGATATTTTTCTTCAGTCCAATGTTGAATATGCCATTGGTAGTAATCAGGACCCCAATTCAAATACACTTCATTATCAACAGATAATTCTTCACAACGTACATTATTATGATAGTCACTATCTTTATGACAGATTAAATACATCAATTCACGAAAGACAGGTTTTGAAATAACATTCGGATAATTAACACGACTAAAGGTAAACCCAATATCCGCTACACGACTTTCAACAAGTCCATGAATTTCATTAGAGTGATGGGTATGGATCTTTAGTTTAAGTGTTGAATTCTTTTGAACTAATTGATTATAGAGATCCACAAAAGTATACGCATTTACCGCATCGACAGCCGCAATCGTTAATGTATGAATGTTTTCTTGGTGTTTTAAAGCTTGAGTATCTTTATAAAGAGATGCCCATTGTTCCGCAATCGCAATGAACGCATTTCCATAACTTGTTAATTCAACATTACGTATTCCTTTATGACGTATCAATAATGGTGTTCCTAATTCTTCTTCTAATGATTGAATACGATTGGAAACAGTTGATTGTGATAAATAAAGATAATTGGCTGCTGCCGTAATATTTCGATAAGCTGCGACTGTTAAGAAAGTGACAATTTGTTCATAATTCATAAGCTTCTCCTAAATATCGAAATCTTCGATATTATATATTAAAAATAACCGTTTTATGATTATTTATCAATCTGTTAGTTTGGAATTGTCAAAAGTGATTAGGGGATCACTGGAAAGGGTTCTATATGACAATTCAATTAGACTTAATTCAAACCGTAGGATTAGCCGTTCTCGTCTTCATGTTAGGAAGATGGATCAAATCAAAAGTGGAATTATTCCAAAAGTATTTTATTCCAGCACCTGTTATTGGTGGATTAATCTGTAGTGTATTAATCTTCATTGGTGCAAAAACAAATTTATTTACCATTGAAATGACCAATACACTTCAAGACTTCTTTATGAATATCTTTTTTACTGGAACAGGATTTACTTGTAGTTTCGCAGTATTAAAGAAAAGTGGAAAGCTTGGAGCAAAATTAGCAGTTGGTGCAGTTGTATTCTTAGTTGTTCAAAACCTAGTTGGTGTAGGTCTTAGTAAAGTATTTGGAATTAATCCATTATTAGGTATCGCAATGGGTTCTATTTCGATGTCTGGTGGTGTCGGATCTGGTGCATCATTTGGACCAACTTTAGAAGCACTAGGCGCAGATGGAGGAACCACCATCGGTGTAGCAGCAGCGACATTTGGTTTACTTCTTGGCAGTATTACAGGGGGACCGGTTGCGGAACGTTTAATTAAGAAATATAACTTAAAAAGTAGCGCTACAGATACAGGAAAAGAAGAAAAAGAAACACATCCACTTGTACAAAGCACATTCTTCAATAGTGTATTACTTGTCTTATTAGCGGCCTTCATTGGTTCTTATATTTCTGCATTATTAAAACTAACTGGATTAAGTTTCCCATATTATGTAGGTTGTCTATTTGGTGGTGCACTGATTCGCAATATCGCAGATGCACGTAAGAAAGACTTACGGATGTATGAAATTGATGTAATCTCAAATGTGTCTTTAAACTTATTCTTATCCATGGCATTGATGTCATTAAACATCATGAAGCTAATCGACCTAGCGATTCCAATGATTGTGATCTTATTAACACAAGCAGTTGTGATGATGTTATGGGCTTATTTTGTCACATTCCGTACAACTGGAAAAGATTATGATGCAGCGGTTATGGCAGCAGGACACTGTGGTGTTGGTTTAGGCCAAACACCAAACGCAGTCGCAAATATGGCAGCGATTATTGATCGTAATGGACCAGCTCCAACAGCTTGGTTTGTATTACCAGTTGTAACTGTTATCTTCATTAATATCATGAATCCAATCATCATTACATTCTTCATTAACTTATTCAAATAATGGGAGGTTCATGATGGAACTTACAAAAGAACTATTAGAAAAACTAGCATTCCTTCCAACAGGGAATGTCGCAGATAGTAATCCAAATGGTAGTGTTCTAGGATATGAAATCAAACCGATTGACCCAACATTACATATGATTGGACGAGCATGCACGGTGGATTGTGCACCTGGTGATAATCTAGCATTACATCAAGGAATTGAAGCTGCCAAAGCAGGGGATGTACTTGTCTTTGATTGTAAGGGATTTAAAGATGGTGGACACTTTGGGGATATGATGGCGAATGCATGTAAAGTAAAAGGAATTGCGGGAGTCATTATCAATGGTAGTTGTCGAGACGCACAAGATATCAAAGACTTAGGTTTCCCGGTTTATGTTAAAGCCTTTAATCCAGCACACACCATTAAACACGCACTCGCAAAAATCAATGTGCCTGTAACCATTGATGAAATCACAATTCAACCAGGAGACTTACTCTTTGGGGATGGAGATGGAGTCGTTATTATTCATCCAGAAGATGAAGAAGAAGTAATCAAAAAAGCACTTCAAAAGTATGAAAGTGAAAAAGACATACTTCAAAGAATTTTAAATGGTGAAAGTACAATGTCTATCTATGGATTTGATAAACTTGTAGAAGAGTTAACGAAATAAGTAGAGGGTTCTCACAATTGTGAGAACTCTTTTATATCCTTCTTTCCTTTATAATATCCACAAATAAACTATGGTATGATGAACGTAAGAGAGGAAGTACATATGAAACATAAAGTTCAAATAGGAAACGATAATAAGATTCATGATTTAAAAAAGGATTTATTTGAAGAGGGTGAGATTGTTTCTTTTACAGTTATGCAACCAAGAGATGCATCCTGTAAGGTGACTTCCGAACAAGTTAAAATAACATTTGAAAAAGTCGATGAAAAAGATAAAGGGTATTATTCTTTCATCATGCCGAATCAAGATGTGAAAGTAGATATTCGAATTCGAAGCGATATGATGGCTTTACCAGTTTCAAAACCAAATCAAGAAAAGGAATGTAAAAATTGTCATAAGATGATTGATAAAACAATGAAATATTGTCCAAATTGTGGAGAAAAACTGAATTAAGAAATAGAACTCGTAAGAAAAAAGTAGACTTCAGTTTTAAGTCTTATATGACTAATTTCTGTATCTACTTTTTTATCTTTATTTTTGAACAAAATTCTTTTCAAATTTAACTAATAACTCTTCTTGGTATTTGCCGTATTCACCATTCAAGAATGCATCGAAATAAAGGTTGATGAAATCTTTCCAGCTTTCACTTTCATGACGTGTAAGTATTGGATAATAATACACGCCATTTTCATTTGCTGCATCCACATCTGGGTATGCATCTCCAATCATTAAGACATCTTCTTTGCTGTATCCTTTCGTCAACATTTCTTTTAAGCATTCACCTTTGGTACCTATTTCCTGGGAAGTAATCACATTCACATATTGTAATAAATCATGTGCTTTCCATTCTTCAACAATCGCAGCCATATTGGAACTACTAATGATTGCGATATCTGCTTTTCCAAACGCATACTCCAGAGCTTCTTTACCGTTTTCAAATGGAGGTTTATCTTGTGGAGTTAAACTTGCGATACGTTTATTTAAATCAAGTGACCAATCATGTATTTTTTCGAGTAGAGGAGTTTTATTCTTTTCTAATTCTTCTTCAAGAGCTGCATTCGATAGATTTCCTACTTCTACCCAATCACAGAACTTTTTGAAATCGTCTTCGTTAACAGTAATATATTTTCCGTTAATGCGACGAATCATTTCCGCAAGAGCGATAAAGCGATTAACACCACGTGATTTTTCATATAGGTTAATGGAATCCCATATTTCATGAATCTCTTTTGCGTGATCTTCTAATCCCCATGTATAAATAAAACTATCCCCATGACATTTATCATGTTTTACATTCATCGCATCAATCATTGTGCCATCTGAATCAATACAAATAACTTTATCGTGTTTTCTTTCGAAATTATTTAATGAATAGTCCATAAAATGTCTCCTTGTAAGTGCTTACATAATTATGAATATAACACTTTTGGAAAAAATGCAAGATAAATTTGATTTGTTTGTATTTCTTCTATTAAATAAAAGAAATATATATTAATAATAGGAATTTTGTAAAAAAAACCTTGAAATTTAGATTCAAGGAAATCTTTTAGTCTTTGTTTTTGCCACTTGGGGTTTCTTTGAATACTTTATAGTAATCACGATAGAAGGAAGAATAGTGATTAAAACCTAAACGGATTGCGACCTCAGTAGCAGGTGTACCTTCATTTAACATTGTACGTGCTAACATAATCTTCTGTGTACGAATATAAGACATGATTGGTGTATCAAATTGTTTATGAAAGATTTTATAGATGGATGATTTTGATAAATGTAGAGCATTTGATAAATCATCAATGGATTGAATATCCGCTAAGTGATTTGAAATATAATCTATAATCGGTTTAATGTCCTTATTAACAAGATCTGCTTGTTGGATGAGCTCATCCGAAGACACTAAGTAAGCTAAGATAATGTTTAAAGAAGAAATAAAGGTTGATAGGATCATATCTTTTCGAACTGATGAATAATGAGAATCTAAATGAGAAAACTCTGCACTAAGTGGTGTATTCTGAATGAAATAGACACTATCTAAACTTGGTAAGTAACGTCTTAAAGCAGGATTGACATCCACAGGATCAAAACGTAATACCATTCTTTCGTATGGACTTTGCGAACGAAGAATTAAATTATGATGTTCTCCAGGTTGTACAACTAATAGATCTCCTGACTTTAACGAATAGGTTGTATCTTTAACACGAAAAGAAGCATCTCCCTTAATGAAATACAACAATTCATACATCGTATGATAATGTTCCTTAAACCGCGTTTCATCCATATCTGGGATTGGGGTTAACGAATGTTTAAATGTATAGTTACCTGAACGTACATCAAATTCCATATATTCATCATAATAGAAAAAATGCAATATAACAATATAAGAATTGCAATATCATATAAATAAAAAGCAATATTTAGAAGAATATAGTTCAACAAGAAGTCGAATAATCCATTTTAATAGAGTACAAGAATTGCAATATAACATTAAAAGCATTGCAATAGACATGTTTTTTACTCACTGTTATATTTAGGTTGAAAAAAAGAAAACGCTTTCATAATTTTCGAGAAGAAAGGAGTGATGACATGACAGACCAAAATACAATACTCGAAGTAAAACATATGGATAAAAACTTCGGTGTTACAGTTGCGTTAAACGATGTGTCATTTTCTCTTGAAAGAGGGAACGTCTATGGATTGATTGGTGAAAATGGTAGTGGTAAATCAACGGTAAGTTCCATTATTGCGGGTATGCAACCGGCAACAAAAGGTGAGATGACTTATCTAGGACAACCTTGGAAACCTTCAAGCATGCTAGAAGCACAAGAACATGGAATTGGAATGATTGTACAAGAAGCAGGTACAATTCCAAATATTACTGTCGCAGAAAATATCTTCTTAGGACATGAGAATTTATTTCAAAAAGGTTTATTTGTTGATAAAGGGAAGATGGAAAAAGCTGCACAGGATTTATTAGATGAATTAAACCTAGATATGTTTAAAGCAAATCAAAGAGTTTCAACACTTGATATGCAAGCGCGTAAGATCGTTGAAATTGCGAAGTGTTTATATTGGAAACCGGATTTGTTGATTGTAGATGAAACATCTACAGCATTATCTTTTGAAGGACGTGAATTCTTATATCGTGTTTTAAAAAAGATGAAAGAAGAGAATAAAGTTGTTCTATTTATTTCACATGACTTAGATGAAATGATGCAACATTGCGATAAGTTAACTGTCTTACGTGATGGAGTCATCATCGGAACGTTAGATAAAAAAGATTACGAACCAAACACAATCCGCAAGATGATGGTTGGTAGAGAATTAGAAGGCGATTACTATCGTAGTGATATGGAAGGTTATAGTGATGAAGTTGTACTTCGTGCAGACTGTATCACAACGATGGAAGATCTATTGTGTTTTGATTTAGAACTACATAAAGGTGAAATACTTGGAATTGGTGGATTATCACACTGTGGTATGCACACATTAGGTAGAGCACTCTTTGGCGTTGAAAAGTAGTGGATGGAAAAGTAACTGTTGCAGATGGAACAGTTATCAATAATCCAAAGACAGCAATAGCGAAACGTATGGGTTATGTTTCTAAGAATCGTGATACTGAATCGTTAGGTTTATCCGCAACCATCGCAGAGAATATTGCGAGTACGGGTTATAAAGCAAATGAATTATTTAAAGGTATCATCTCTTTCAAAAAAGAAGCAGCTTATGTTGATGAACAAATACGTGAATTATCGATTAAATGCGCAGGCAAGAACTATAAAGTTAATACCTTATCTGGTGGTAATAAACAAAAGGTTGTATTTGGCAAATGGATTGCATCAGATGCACAGATATTGATTCTAGACTGCCCAACACGTGGTATTGATGTTGGTGTTAAAGCAGCGATGTATCAATTGATGAATGAAATGAAGAAATCGGGGAAATCAATACTTCTAATTTCAGAAGAATTAACAGAATTAATTGGAATGTGTGATCGAATTCTTATGATGAAAGATGGCAAGGTGACAGCGGAGAGATTACGCGTCAACGGCTTATCCGAGCAAGATTTGATCAACTACATGATTTAGGAGGCCTTATGTCAGAAAGTAAACAAGAGAAGTCATTTTTGACAAAAGTTAAGCGTCTAGCAGAACAAAGATGGTTTGTGCATACATTACCTATTATCTTCTTAGTTCTTCTTGTACTCTTCTTTACAAGTCAAACAGGAGGAAGATTCGCAACGCCTTCTATTCTAAAGATGATATTTGAACAAGCACTAATTGTCGCAACAGTAGCGACAGGCGCAAGTTTCATCTTTGCTTCAGGAAACGTTAACTTGGCAATGGGTGCGACAACTGTATTAGTCGCAACACTAGCAGGCATGGTCTATAATGCGACAAATTCATTCGTATTAATGGTGGTATCTTCAATCTTATTGGGTGTCATCATTATGGCGTTATCTGCACTCTTATCCACATTGTTCAATGTTCGTGTTATGTATGTCACCATCGTTATGATGACATTACTAAAAGCGATTCAAGAATCTATTCTAGGTGGATCTACTGTATCGTTGCCATTTGAACTGATTGATTCATTAACACGTAATAATTTCTCAGTCATTGCGTTTGTACTATTCTTCATCTTGGCAATTATCTTGTTCCACTTTACAGCGATTGGACGTTCACTAAAAATGATTGGGACAAACAATCTCTGTGCTGAACAAACCGGTATTCAAAAGAGTAAATACATCTTAATCGCGTTTATCATAGCGGGAATCGGCAGTGGTATTGGAGCATTACTAGTGATTGTGCGTGGTGGCTCTGTAGGAACACAAACCTTATCCACATTAAATACAGATGTCATGTTGGCGATTGTATTAGGCGGTATGAGTATCTTTGGAGGCTCTAAGAGTTTCGCATATACAGGTATTATCGGTGCCCTTACTGTTTGTGTATTAAACCAAGGGTTATTAATGATTGGGGTTGATAGTACCATCATCCAAGCAGTACGTGGAATTATCTTCTTAATTCTAATCATGACTGCTCAACAACGTCCTAAGGGATTACCGGCTCCGGAAGGATAAGCCGTAAACCATATCATTCATTTATCTAGAAATATAGGAGGGAAAAATGAAAAAACTATTTAAATCATTCGTTGCGTTATTCCTAGTTGGTTCATTAGTTGCGTGTGGACAAAATGCTACAAGTACAGCTACTGAATCCAATACTGGAAGTGCAACAGAAACATCAGAAGCGGCTCCTGCTTCTAATGAAGCGCCAAGAAAAATTGGTGTAGCAACCGTTCACGAAGGTGAAACTTGGGAAATTCAAAAGAAATATTTCACGGAAGAACTTGGACCAAAATTAAATATGGAATTCATGTTCTCTGAAAAATTATCAGATGCTAATGGTCTTGTTGACTTTATGGATCAAGCATATGCTGCAGGATGTGTTGGCTTAATTAACTTAGTTACACAAAATGATGCAGTTGCACAAGGTGCTCGTAAAGCAGAAGAATGGGGTATGTGGTTTACAACACAAAACTCTGCTCTAAATGATGATGTAAAAGCTCTCAGTCATAACTTAGGTCACTGTGGTGCTGGTGCATTAGAATTTGGTGAAGCATATAAGACAGCTTTAAAAGATTTAATTGGTGATGGTGAACCTCATTCAATCGTTATCTTCTCTGGTGCTGCTGTTGGTGGTGCAATCGGACAAGGTGCTGCTTCTCACTACTATTCTGTAGAAGGCATGTTAAAAGCATTTGAAGAAACATATGATCTTAAGTTCGAAAAATCAATTGATGAAATCATCAATACACAAGATCCAGGACCAGTTGCTACTGGCCGTGATGATGTAAATATCTACATCTATCCAGGACGTGATCCAAGTGCTGCATTACCTACAATCCAAGCGCAATTACAAACTGGTAACTATGATACATTCGCAGCTGTGTTCAGCTATGCTGCATTCACAACTGCAATTGATGAAGTTGAAAAATCTCTCAATAAAGATGTACGTATTATTGGTACAGCTAGTATCGAAGCGCAAACAGAAACAGGTTTCAACACAAAAGATAGCTTTGGAAATTCAATTTTAAATGCTGCAATTATCAACCCATTAAACGTTGCAAATGCAGTTAATGCAATTGAAATTTATCAAGGTTTAGCTGGCAATGGCGAAACTGTTAAAGATGGTGGGAATGCTGTATTATTAGGTGTTTCTCCATGGGCTTGTATGAATGCTGAAACATATGCTGGCATTGGTAAATTAGATACTGGTCATGATACATATGTTATCAACTCTGATGATCTTGATAAATATATCGGTTCAATCAGTTCAAGCGATTTAGCAAACTTATTAAAAGAAGTTTCTGATGTAAACGCAGTTATTAGTAAGAAAGTAAAATAATAACTTTATAAACAAATATGCGAGAGGGCGACTTTCGCCCTCTCATTAGGTAGTAAAAACTCCATGGGAGATGAATATGAAAAATGAGAGACTAAAAAACATATTATTCACCATCGCCTTTCCAATAGGTATGTATCTGATTATGGAAATCATCACGATGGCACTTGTACAAAAGCATGTATTAAATTCAATGTTAGATGTTAAGACATTAATTCGTAATGCTGGTGTATCTGCAATGATTGCATTTGCATTATCATTCAACTTAACAAGTGGTCGTTTTGATTTATCCTTAGGTGCACAACGTTTAGCAGGTACAATTATTGGTGGTGTTATTGCTTTAAATCTTAACCTTTCTGGTATATGGTTATTAATCTTTGCGATTGCCTTTGGTTTACTATTTGGGTTCTTAACTGGAATCATGTTTATTTGGTTACGTGTTCCGCCAATGGTATTAGGTATTGGTATGGGGCTTATTTGGGAAGTGTTCCCATATGTAGTTTCTGGCGGAAAAGGATTAAACTTATTTGGTAAAAATGGAATGGCAATTCTAAGTGATACAGCATTCATTATTGGGGTTGTAGTAATTGTTGGAATAATTGTGACACTCTTAATGAATAAAACCAGATTTGGTTATGAATTAAAAGCGATTCAAGGATCACAATTGATTGCGCAAAATAGTGGAATTAATATCTTTAAGAATACAGTATTATGTTATACATTTGCGGGTGCACTTGTATGTATCGCAGGCGTTATTGATGTCTCTTATACAACACAAATGGCTGCATCACTTGGTTTAACAAGTAATGGTGTAGTTGCTGCAAATATGTTCTCTATGATTCTTGGTAATTATATTGGTCGTAAGAGCAATTCTGCAATCGGTATCATAGTTGCAGCATTAACAATTAAAATCTTCTCTTATGGTTTAACACAATTAGAACTATCAGAAGCAAACACAAGTGTATTCAATATGTTATTGTTTGTGGGCTTCTTAGTATTCCTAGCAAATGAACACTTTGCTAAGAATCGTGCAGCTGAAAAAGCTCGGATTGAATTAGCTCATCAAATGAAGAAGAATTCACCCGCTGAAGCAGTTGCTTAAAATGAATTGAAATAGCCGTCATTTAGGCGGCTATTTTATAATGAAAGAAAAGGAGTAATCGATATGGTTGATTTAACAAAAAAGCCATTCTATTTGAATGAAGAACAAATTAAATGGGTAGAAGACACAATTGCTTCTATGAGTGAAGATGAAAAAATAGGACAATTGTTTATTGTGATGAATATTCATAGAGATAACGAAGAGCGTATTAAGAATATTGTTGAAAAATATCATCCAGGTGGGCTTAGATGGCAAGGAGCAAATACACATCAAACTTGGAATCAGAATCGTTTATTCCAACAATATTCAAAAGTACCATTATTAATTGCTGCAAACATTGAAAATGGTGCAGGAAAGTCCATCATTGGTGGTACAACAATTGCTCCAGAACATGCTTGTGGAGCAGCACCTAATGACATTCCAGTACGTAATATGGCAAGAGCAGGTGGTACAGAAGCGAAGGCTGTTGGTTGTAATTGGACCTTTGCACCAATCTGCGATATTGTATCCAATTGGCGTAATACCATTGTGAATAACCGTGCATTTGGAGATGATCCAGATAATGTCATCATGAATTCAAAAGCCTATATGGATGAAATGAAGAGAATTGGATTAGCATGTTGTGCGAAACACTTTCCAGGTGATGGTTCTGAAGAAAGAGATCAACATTTAAACTTAGGTTGTAATGACTTAAGCGTTGAAGAATGGGAAAACACATTTGGTCGAGTTTATAAAGAACTCATTGATGAAGGTGTTGAATCTATGATGATAGGACATATATGTCAACCTGCTTTAGAGAGAAAATACAATCCAGATATTAAAGATGAAGAGATCATGCCCGCAACCATGTCAAAAACATTACTGACAGATGTTTTACGTGGAGAATTAGGTTTTAATGGTCTTATTACTACCGATGCATCTCATATGGGAGGAATGTCTTGTATGGCTCCTAGATCATATCAAGTACCTGCGGCTATCGCTGCTGGATGTGATATGTATCTTTACTACAATGATGCGGATGAAGATTTCGAATATATGAGAGAAGGAATTCGAAGTGGTTTAATCACACAAGAACGATTAGATGATGCGTTACATCGTATTCTTGGTTTAAAAGCAAAACTTGGACTTAATCATTTACAATTCCCAGATGAAAGCGGATTGGATGTAGTTGGTTGTGAAAAGCACCATGAAATGGCATATGAAAGCGCAAATGAATCCATTACACTCGTAAAAGACACTCAACATTTATTACCATTAAATCCAAAAGAAAAGAAACGCGTGCGCTTATATTTCATTGAATCTGCGCCTGCTTCCATTAAGGCTCCTACTGATAAGGCTAAGAAAATCATGGTAGAAGAACTTGAAAAAGTAGGATTTGAAGTTGATCTCTATAAGAATTTCTATGAAGTCGAAAGAGAAAGTGCTGGAACTGTAGACTTATGGTCTGTCTTAGAAGAGAAGGAATCTGCTGAAGATTTCAAGAATAGATATGATATAGTATTACTTGTAATAAATATGGTTGGATATGCGCAAGAGAATAATGTGCGTTTGAAATGGACAATTGCACATTCCAATGAAATTCCTTGGTATATTCATGAAGTTCCAACCATTGGCATTTCCTTAAATTACACCAATCACTTATATGATGTTCCACAACTAAAAACATTTATAAATGCATATTGTTCTGAAAGAGAATATATTCGTGCTAGTGTTGAAAAGATGATTGGACAATCTGAATTTAAAGGTCATGCAAATGATCTTGTATGGTGTGGTCGTTGGGAAACTAAATTATAGTTATGATAATCACTAAGATGTCGTTATCTTCTCATGAAGCAACATTAACATCCTATCTTCATGAAGATGAAAAGGAAAGAAATGCAATTCTAATTCTTCCTGGGGGCGCATATCGTTATTGCGCCCCGGGAGAAGGAGAGCCTGTTGCGAAAGCTTTTTTTGAAGAAGGTTTTCAAACCTTTGTTTTGGAATACAGTACAATCGATGGTTTATTTGGATCTCCAAAAGTAGATGTTGAACATGTTTATGAACATGCAATCATAGATGTGCAAGATGCTTTTGCATATCTACAAGAACATGGAGAAGAACTTCATATTCGAAAAGATCAAATAGGACTTGTTGGATTTAGTGCAGGTGCAAACTTAGCGTTTTCAAGTTATGTAGTCGGTGGAGTGAAACCATATTGTTTCATTTTAGGTTATGGCGTATATCGTGAAGAAACAATGCGCCATTTAGGTATTGAACAAAGAAATCTAATCCATGCGATTACAGAAGATACTCCACCTGCATTTCTGTTCCTTTGCCAAGGGGATAGTACAGTACCTTCTATGGAATCCTTAGAGTTAGCAAAAGCATATGCAGAAAAGAAAGTTCCATATGAACTTCATGTTTATGTAACGGGAGATCATGGATTATCTTTAGGAACGAAGGAAAGTGGTGTTGTGAATAAGGATTACGCAACGTGGTTACCACATGCGATTTCCTTCATCAATCACATAGGAAGAGACACATCTTTATTGTTAGGTGATATTGAAGAAGATTTAAAGGAATTAAGTATTCGAAGTCGAATTGGCGCTTTGATGTATCATGAAGAAGCTTGGACACTTATAGAAGAGTATTTACCAGATATCGCATTCCGTGCGAAAACTGATAGTCATATTCGCAGTGTGCCACTACAACGTGTTTATCAATGGGGTATTGTACAAACGCCAACCCAAGAGGAAATGGATCAAAAACTCAAAGCTTTATTAAAGTAAGGAGGTATAAACAATGGATGTATTTATAAAAGATGATTATTTATTAAATGACGCTGTTTCAAAACGGTTATTTCAGTATGCGAAAGAAATGCCAATTATTGATTATCATTGTCATTTATCTCCGAAAGAAATCTATGAAGATATTAAATTCAATAATATTACAGAGATTTGGTTAAAAGGAGATCATTATAAATGGCGTTTAATGCGTTCTTATGGAATTGATGAAGCGTATATTACAGGTAATAAAGATGATAAAGAAAAGTTCTTGATGTGGGCGAAAGCTTTATCGTTAGCGATTGGAAATCCACTATATGAATGGTGCCATATGGAACTAAAGAATTATTTTGGATATGAAGGTATTTTAGATGAAACAACAGCAGAAGAAGTATGGCAAATCGCAAATAATAAAATTAAAGATCTATCTGCCCAAAAACTCATACGAGAATCCAATGTAAAAATCATTTGTACAACCGATGATCCAATTGATGATTTAGAATATCATCGTCTCATGCGTACACAAGATTTAGGTTTTAAAGTTTTACCTGCTTGGCGTCCAGATAAAGTCTTAAATATCGAAAAGAAAGATTGGATGGATTATATCAAACGTTTAGAAGATGTATCGAATATGCCAATTACTTCTTATGAAACATTATTAGAAGCACTACATCGTCGCTTTGAATTCTTTAAAGGAAATGAATGTCGTGTCGCAGATCATGGTATCGCACATGTTCCATGTGTTCCATATACAGAAGAAGAGATAAAGAGTATTGTTCGGAAACGTTTCAATGAAGATACACTATCTTTGAATGAAATTGAACAATTTAAAACTGCACTCTTAAAAGAACTCCATAAATGGTATCACACAAACGATTGGGTATCACAACTACACTATGGTGTGAAACGTGATAATCGTATACATTTACTACGTTATTATGGTGTTGATGCAGGAGGCGATAGTATTGGGGATAGTGGAAGTATTGATCAATTGGCGGATTTCTTAAATCTATGTGATCAAGAAGGTTTCTTACCTAAAACAATCCTCTACTCTTTAAACCCAAATGATAATACCGCAATTGATACGGTGATGGGTTGTTTCCAAGAAGGTCCAACGAAATCAAAACTCCAACATGGTAGTGCTTGGTGGTTTAATGATAATTATGATGGGATGTACGCTCAACTACAAAGTTTAGCGGCCCAAGGATATTTAGCTGGCTTTGTGGGAATGTTGACGGATTCTAGAAGTTTTACAAGTTACGCAAGACATGAATACTTCAGACGCGTATTATGTGTTTTCTTAGCGGATTTAGTAAACCAAGGCAGATACCCAAATGATGAAAATAAACTAAGAAAAATTGTAGAAGATGTTTCTTATAATAATGCGAAAGAATATTTTGGATTCTAGAAGGAGAAGATTATGCGATTAAAGAAAAAGTATCAGTATGGGATTGCTTCACCAACTTCAATGGGAGTAAGAATTACACCACT
>JAFWFT010000097.1 GCA_017515505.1 Solobacterium sp. | reverse complement strand
GAAAAAGTGGGTTTAGAAGCCTTCAGTTTCTTAACTACATAGTTTCCAATTCCTTCTGATAATACGATTAAAAAGAAAACAACTAGAAATATCCTTTTCATAACCATAAACAGTATACCACGAGAATCATGTATAATAAGAAAGATGAAGAAGCTATCGATATTTATTCTTAGTTTAATCATTTTTCTTGGAAGTGGGATGATGACTGTACGAATTCATGCGTATGAAGAAATTAGTACCATCATTTATTTTCATCGGAATATATCTTTAGAGGACGATGTTGTCATAGAAGAAAAATATGTCATAAGTGAAGAGATTGGACGATTACGTCCGGTTTCTTTCTCTTATGAAGGACACGTTTTACTAGGATATAGTGATTCACCAAATAGTAAAGAAATTATCTATAAGCCAATGGAGTTTATTTCATATTGGCTAATCCAAAGTGCACCAGAAATTCATTTGTATGCGGTATGGGGAGAGATTGATCCAAACTATGGCGGTGTGATTTTTATTGGAGATTCTTATGTAGATACTTCTAATTGGCCAACCCATATAGCAGAAGGCTTAGGTTTAACAACCTATATTGAAAGCGACCTAGGGGGAACAGGCTTTGTGAATGCATTGCAGGATCCTTGGGGAACATTTACAAATTTTGAGACACTCCTTAATCACGCAATTGTAATCGCGGGAGAAGAGAATCGCAATCAATATCAATGGATTATTGTAGAAGGTGGCTATAATGATCAATACTATGAAAATGAAAAAGTACAAGATGGAATTAAAAAGTTTATAAAGCGTGCGAAAGAAGCGTTTCCAAACGCAAAGATTGTTGTAGGTATGAATGGCTATCATGTCTATAATGCAGATGTTCGTACAATGTTAGAGAAAACAAGCTCTTTCTACAAAGAAGGTACCTTTAAGAATGGGGCATATTATATAGATGGGATTGAACACATTTTTACAGAAGAAGATACAGCAATCTTTATGGAAGATGGATTTCATCCAACAGGAGAAGGTGGAAAACGTATTGCGGAAGCAAGTATTTCTGCGATTCATAAAATTCAAAATGAAATAAGCCCACTTTTTTGGGTAGGCTTATTCTTATTGATTGTATTGATTGTTCTATTTTATTTCTTCTTGAAACAACAATTATTGATGAACACGAGCAAGAAGATGAATAAACGCTGAGTTCCAGTTAATCGCAATTTCATTCGTTGAATAACTAGACAGTGAATCTAGATAGACTTTTGCTTGTGGTAAGTTTTCTGGAAGTGCTTGAATCGTTGGGTCTTCTCTAAAGCTATTTGCACCACCAACCATTGCACCAGGATAAACCACATTATGGCTAACGGATAAACGATTATGAATATTTTGTGGTGAAGCATAACCGAATGTTGAAATGTAGCAATAATCTAATGTGTTTTTACCAAGGACATAATTTAAGTGTTCAAGAGCTGTTTGTTGGAAGCGAGTATCTCCAGTAAAGTCATATGCCATGGACATTGTAATTCCATTCACACACATATCATGATTGCTTCCCCAACCATACATATATAAACCAGTATTGTAACCATTTGCTAAAGCATAATTTAAGATTTCAGTTGCTTCATCTTTTAAACTATTAATCATGATGTCATAGAATTCTGGATCATCTTTGGAAGATTCCGAATTGGTTAAGAAAATATATCTTCCATAACCACCATTTGTTGACCAAGATAAACCAATGGATGCATCATTATCTGCATTATATTGTCGTTTTGCTTCTTCAAGATATTTCTTATCTTTTGTTGCGACATATAATCCCATGTTTGTATAGAAACGTGCATCTCTATCACTATCATCTTTGAAACTTCCACCTATATATTCAGGAGGGTTAATCATATCGATTAAATCTTGATTATATGCTAAGAAGTAATTTGCTTGTAGAGCAGCATTTAAAAATGTTTCTGAGAAAGCAGGATAAATGTCCTTATAGACAATACTTGCGATTGCCATTGCTCCTCCAAAATCACCCGTAGAAGTCGTTTCGACATAAAGTAAAACTAAATCTTGATTATCTGTTTCTGGAGAAATATCATATGCAAAGTTAGGTGTCATAACAGTGTTATAAACACCACCATCTTCATTTTGCATCTTTAACATCCACTCTAATTCATAACGTGCTTCATCTAAGATATCTGGAATGCCATTTCCACTTTCTGGTAAGTTTCCATCATCCCCAAACATTTCAGGACAATATAAATACGCAAATAATAAATCACTCACTGCTTTTGAACCAGTCTTGATATAGCGGCCATAATCACCTGCATCGTGCCATCCTCCAGATACATCTTTTAAGACTTCGGTTTGATAAACTCTTGCTAAAGATGTATGACATTCTGGATGAGCTAATTCATGAGCCCAACTTTCATTATTGTTGTGACCACATCTTTGAAGAGACAACATTCGAATTACACTATTAGTAAAATCAATATATGGATTCTCTTCAATCACAAATGGGTGGGATACCACACCGATTTGTGCCCTAACATAATACTCGCCAGGTTCCATCACATTCGTAAAATCTCCATAAGAGTTATTTTCGCCTGTATAATCATTCCAAGCTTCATTCAAAATGGCACCTGAGTAGACGATTTCGTTCGTATCTGCTCTAACGACATCAAATAAATCACCTGCGGAGTAAGTGAACGTACATCTTTTTTGGAAATTTGCTTGGTAACCTAAATGGTTTGTACGGATGGCTATCTCACTACTTCCGGTGATACGTAATTCATTTAAATCATAAGTATTCTCTTGTCCACCACCTAGTAAGAAACGTACACTGCCATTCCAACTCGTTACAGGACTTACAAAATTTAATGTATAATTATTTAAAGTTCCATTTACATGTATGGTTTCACGATAGATTGGTGTTGCATCATCAGCATCGACAATCACAACATCAATATCTCTTTCATGAACGGCACTTAGGTTAAAGAAGATAGAGTAAGAAGTACCTCCACTGAAAGGAATTCCATCACGATAGAAGATAACGCCTTCATTATTCTCACCGCCGTTATATACATCGATATGTGCATAATTAAATGCGATATCAGCCCAAGAGTCACCAGTATTATTTTGTAGAACCCAACTTGACTTAAACCCTGAAGCATTATCTGGTGTTATTGGTGCATATTTTTTATTGCTGAATGGAGTAACTAATGCATCCATATGTCTAATTTCATCTGGTGAAACAGAAGCCGGTGTAGGGGTACTTGAACTTGTCGGGATAGGAGTAGGTGTTTGATTGACGTCTACTGTTTTTTGTAGGTTATGATTTCGCACAAATAAAACGCCCGCACTAACAAGCGCAAGAGCTAATAAACCAATTAATATTTTTTCAACAATCTTACCCTGTAATTTCACATGAATTATTATATACGATAGTTATTGATAACACAAAAAAATATATTTCACTCTAGTCAAATGAAAGTTCTTTGGTATAATAAGAATACGTCAAATTATTAGGAGGCTTGTCATGGAGTATGATAAGAAGTCCTATCCAATGTCAGATGATCTAGAGAGCGGCAACTCTTTTTTTGAGCACTTGGATAGCAAAGCATCTTTAAAGACTCTCCACGATACTTTAAAGGAGAAGACTTTACAGGAATTAATCGATGAAGTTACAACTCAAGAAATAGAGTTGAAATCTTTTGTGAATGCACTGAACAAAAAGGAAATGAAGTAAAGAATGTGAAATACATTCTTTTTTTTTACATTTTTTATATTATTTTGAGGTAATCATGTGAAAACATGATTACTCTTTTTTATGATAAAATTAAGTAGTAGGTTTTTTATTGATGCTATTACAAGGATATGAGAAAAAATCAAACGTTGTGATTCTAGATTATGAATCCACTTGGGATATGAGTCAAGAGATTGTTTTTGATGCAACCCAAGTGATTATTGATATTGATTTAAAAGATACCATCCAACGATATATGACTGTCATCAAAGAAACAAAAGAATCCATTGATCGATTAGATGAAATTAAAGAACATGATTATGATATACGTGCATGTGATTTCTCCACGAAAGATTGTGATGTTGTAGTAATCGCAGGAAAGAGTACCATCATGGAAGTGCCAATTCAAGTTGCTTTCTATGTAGGCTCTAGACAAGTTCGTTTATTTG
>JAFWFT010000096.1 GCA_017515505.1 Solobacterium sp. | reverse complement strand
TTTGTCCATTTCCATCAATAGCAATCGTTTCCCCTGTATCAAACCCAATTTCTTCATATGGTTCAAAGTCATATGATGTTGAACCACTAGGATCACTAACGATTGGATTATACTCATTACCAAATTGTGATTGGAACTCTTCTTCACTCACAAACTCATTCTTATTGAAGGAAGGAATCGTAGCACTATTACGATCAAATATATCTAGTGTCATATTAATTAACATCTTTAATCCTTCCGATTCTGTTGTTCCTTCCAATAGAAGTGACTCGGTATGGTAATCATTTGAAACAAGCATATGAAGACGCTCTACTTTAAAATTCTTTAATATCTCATCTCCTCCAACCGAATCTAATCCGTTCACATTTCCTGCGCCAGTAAAACTCATCACTTCTGGTAATTTTCCTTCTTCCACAACTAAATCAAGAATGGTTTTATCTCCATCTTTAGATACATTAATTTCTTTACAATTCTCAACGACTCGTTTCGCCATTGCTTTAGGATCATCAATAACAGAGGTTATAGATTCTAATGGAGTATAGTACTTTCCTTCTCCCATTTTAATGTAGCTCATTCCATCAACACTCCATGTTTCTGTTGTCACACTTTCACCAAGAAGACTTAGATTTACATTTGAATAGTTTTCATCATCATCCGGATTATTGAGATCATGACGAATTGTTTTTATCTCCAAATTAATGGGAATAGAAAGTGCTGATTCATCTTCAGAACCAACTGTAATGTTCATTTTTCCAATCATCGTGAAACTCTCTAACTTTTGCATATTTTCATAGGCTTTTGTTAGGATTGTTTCAGGGTCATTACTTGTGCCACAAGCACCTAATAGTAATACAGCCATCATACTTAGAGCAGTTATTATTTTTTTCATATATCTTTCCCTCCTACTCTAGGACAGGAATTATTATATTATATTTTTTAAGAATATGAAAAATAAGCACCTCTTTAGAAGTGCTTATTGTTTATTTTCGAGCAATATGAAGTAGGCGTAGGCTATTTAAGACACATAGAAGTGCAACCCCTGTATCCGCAAAGATAGCCAGCCACATGTTCGCTATACCAAGTGCCCCAAGAATAAGAACGATTATTTTAATAAGAATTGCCCCATAGATATTTTGATTCGCAACTTTAAGGATACGTTTCGCACTTGCTATCGCTAGAGATATTTTAGATGGAGAATCATCCATCAATACAACATCGGCTGCTTCAATTGCAGCATCACTTCCTAATGCTCCCATCGCAAATCCTACATCTGCACAAGTTATAACCGGTGCATCATTTACACCATCTCCTACAAATCCTACAAGTCCTTGTTTCTTAAGTTCTTCTACATAATGTACTTTATCTTCTGGGAAGCATTCTCCATGGTATTCATCCATCTTTAATTCATTTGCGATTTGTTCTGTTAATTCTTGATTATCTCCTGAAATAAGAACACATTTTTTACCTTCTTGATGTAACTGATCGATTGCTTTATAGGCATCTTCTTTTAGTTCATCCCCCAATAAAATACATCCTAAATATTCTTGATTCTTTGCGACATATACAAGTGTTCCAGGAACATTTTCTTCTTTACATGCAATTCCTTTTTCTTTCATTAATTTATAATTTCCTGCATAGATTACTTCATCCCCATACGTTACTTCCATACCTCTTCCGGCAATCTCATTAATCTCATGAAGTTTACTTTCATCTACTTCAAAAGTAGAAGCTTCTTTAATACTTATTGCGATTGGATGATTGGAATAATATTCAGCTATGCTTGCATAGTTAAGAACTTCTTTTGGATCCTTATCCGTTAAGACTTCTTTTACTTTAAATGTTCCGGAAGTAAGAGTTCCTGTTTTATCTAAAACAATATGATGAATATTCGCAAGAGGTTCTATTAAGTTCGCTCCTTTTACTAGGACACCACGACTTGATAAACCACCAATACCTGCAAAGAAGGATAGTGGAATTGAAATCACAAGTGCACAAGGACACGATATAACAAGGAACGTACACGCTCTTCGTATGCCTTCTTCTAAACCTAATCCTAATAGACTTACTATAATCGCGACTAGAATCGCAGATATAACGACTGTAGGTGTATAGACACGAGAGAATTTCGTAATGAAGTTTTCTTGGTTTGATTTCTTTGTTTCTTGGTTTTCAACTAAATCTAAGATACGAGCTACTGTACTTTCTCCATATGGTTTTGTGACCTTTATCTCAAGTACACCACTCTCATTAATTGCACCACTACTTACTTCATCATTCACATCAACATCTCTTAATTTACTTTCACCAGTTAAACTAGCCGTATCTAAACTGGAAGATCCACTCACAATGATTCCATCTAATGGTATACGTTCTCCTGGTTTTACTAAGATGATTTCATCAACTTCTACTTCTTCTGGAGAAACTGTTTGATAGGTATCATTCCTTTTTACTACCGCAAAATCTGGACGAATATCCATAAGTTCACCAATGGATCTTCTTGATCTACGAACCGCTAAGTCTTGGAAGTATTCACCAATTTGATAAAACAACATTACACCTGCTGCTTCTTTATAATCTTGAAGATAAATCGCCGCAAATGTCGCAATCGTCATTAAGAAATGTTCATCAAAAACTTGACCTCTACCAATTCCTTTAAATGCCTTTAAGATAACATCATATCCTAGTATTAAATAAGAAATTAAAGAGATGATAACTTGTGCAAATCCTTCTAGAAATAAACTAACTAGAAATAAGATGGCACCAATAATTAACCTCATTAACATCTTCTTATCATGATCTTCTTCTTTCGTTTTTATTTCTTTTTTTATAATGGATTGATAACTTGATATCTTAGCTTCCGGTTCTTCCTTCGCTGTAATTTCAACCATTTCTTTTTCAATACGTTCTAATTCTTTTTCTTCACAATCATAAGTTAAAGAACTATTAATATAACTTACATGAACATTTGAAACACCTTGTATTTTTGATAATTGTCCTTCAAGTTTCGCTGCACAATCGGCACAATCTAAACCTTCAATCTTATACTTTCTTGTGTTTTTTGTTTCAATGATTTTTTCTTCATGGTGTTCATGGTGTTCTTCATGATGGTGCTTATGACCTTTCGCTGTCATTACAACTTCTGGTTCTTCCTTTTGAATGATGGCGCGTACTTTTTCTTCCATCTCTTTTCCTAAATCATGATCACAATCATACGTTAATTTATTATTTATAAAACTAATTGAGACATTCGAAATACCTTCAAGTTCTTGAAGTTTATGTTCCACACGTGCTGCACAATCTGCACAATCAAAACCGACCACCTCAAAGAGATAGGTTGCTTTTTCTTCATGGTGATGATGTTCTTCGTGATGATGTTCTTCGTGATGATGTTCCTCGTGATGATGTTTATGGCCTTTTGATGTCATAACTGCTTCTGGTTCTTCTTTTTGAATTAATGTACGTATCTCTTCTTCTATTTCTTTACCCTTATCATGGTCACAATCATAGACAAGAGAACTATGCATAAAACTTAAAGAGACATTTGAAATCCCTTTAATTTGTTTAATCTTTTCTTCTAACTTAGCTGCACAATCTGCACAGTCTATCCCTTCTACATCAAACTTGTAGGTTGCCATCTCACTCATACTATCTGCCTCACATATGAACATATGTTCATATATACAATATAGTAGATATCCATCTAATATGCAAGATAGATTTATAAAATAAAAATCTCTGTTTCCAGAGATTAATGTTTTGCAGCTTCCTCAATTTCTTTTGTGTTTATCATTTTAGTTAATTCTGCTTTTGTATACTTCTCAGAGAACTCTTTCTCTGCTTCTTCTAACTTTTTAAGAATTTCATCTAATTCTACATTTTCATTTCTAGCCATAGGATCCTCCTTCTTTTGAATCAACATAAGTGATTTTATCACCAAAAAATTGTTTGTCTACTCTTGACTTTTTAAAATCATAAGATTCTTTTACTTGTATAACCATTTCATATCGATTACAATATTCCCGAGTTAGTTAGAACTAACTAAAGGAGGTATTATGAAGCAAAATAAGAGTACCCTTGGGGAGCTATTAGAATACGCTGGCAATTATAAATCGTTAACGATTATTGGTTGTATTCTATCCGCAATTGCGATGCTTATGAATATGGTTCCCTATATATGCATATGGCTTGTGATACGTGATTTGGTGAGGGTTGCACCAAATTGGCAAGAAGCCATTCATATTAAAGACTACGGTATGATGGCCTTTTGGTTTGCAGTAGGAGGCATCTTAATCTACTTTTTCGCTTTAATGTGTACACACCTAGCAGCCTTTCGAACAGCAGAAAATATACGTAAAGATGGTTTAGCCATCATGATGAAAACACCACTTGGTTTTTTCGATAATAACGCAAGTGGTTTAATACGTAATCGTTTAGATGGAGCCGCGAGTGAAACAGAGACATTACTCGCACATAATCTAGCAGATATTGTTGGAACGATTGCGATGTTTGTGGGGATGCTGGTGTTATTGTTTGTGTTTGATTGGAGGATGGGTGCTTCTTGTTTCTTAGCAGCCATCATATCCGTTATCGCTATGTTTAGTATGATGGGTGGTAAAAATGCCAACTTGATGGCTGAATACCAAGCAGCACAAGATACCATGAGTAAAGCTGCTACAGAATATGTTAGAGGTATTCCAGTTGTAAAGATCTTCCAACAAACTGTTCATTCTTTCAAAGCTTTTAAAGAAGCCATTGATGATTATAGTGCAAAGGCAGAACACTACCAAGGTGTTATCTGTCGTGTACCTCAAGCGATTAACCTTACCTTTACAGAAGGTGCTTTCATCTTCTTAGTTCCAGTTGTTATATTGTTAGCACCAAAAGCACTAGGTTCAGGTAACTTCGCAGAATTTATTACTGATTTTGCTTTCTATGCAATCTTCTCCGCAATCATCTCTACCACTTTAGCAAAGGTTATGTTTGCAGCGAGTGGTATGATGCTTGCAGAAACTGCACTTAATCGTATTCACCAAGTAACCAATGCTCCAATCTTAGAAGTCACAAAGAATCCACAAGTTCCACAAAGTAATAAGATTGAATTTAAAGATGTAACCTTTCAATATGAAGGTTCTTCTTCCCCTGCCCTTGAACATGTATCCTTTCTTGTAAATCCTGGGGAAACAATTGCCTTAGTTGGACCAAGTGGTGGTGGTAAAACAACAGCCGCAAGTCTAATTCCACGGTTTTGGGATGCCACAAGTGGTGAAGTTAAGGTTGGAGATGTCAATGTAAAAGAGATTGAACCACATGTATTAATGGATCAAGTCGCTTTTGTATTCCAAAACAACCGCCTCTTCAAGACAAGTATCTTAGAGAATGTTCGTGCAGCACGACCAAACGCATCCATTGAAGAAGTAAACGCTGCCCTACATGCAGCACAATGTGATGATATTATTCAAAAACTACCAGAAGGAATTCATACCATCATTGGTACAGAAGGAACTTATCTTTCAGGTGGTGAACAACAACGTATTGCTTTAGCACGTGCCATCTTAAAAGATGCACCGATTGTTGTGTTAGATGAAGCGACTGCTTTTGCGGATCCAGAAAATGAAGTATTAATTCAAAAAGCTTTCTCTGCACTCACCAAAGATCGTACAGTCATCATGATTGCGCATCGTCTATCAACAGTCGTCAATGCGGATCGCATTATCGTCTTAGATGATGGTCATGTTGTAGAAGAAGGTAGTCATAAAGACTTAGTCAATAAGAATGGGCTCTATGCACGCATGTGGAATGATTATAACCGTGGTGTAAATTGGAGAATCTCAACAGATAAGGAGGTATCCCTACATGTTTAATGAAAAGTTTAAGAAAACCTACGCTCTTAGTGATCATGGTGTAGAAAGTGTTAAAAAAGGTACCTTCTGGACGATTATTGTAAATATTGTCGTTATGACAGGTATTGGTATTCTCCATTATCTCATGATGAAATTTATGAATACCTATACAAATAATGAACCTCTTCCTTCCTTTTTTACCTTTACACTACTTGTGATTGTCTTTCTTGTTTTATCTTTCATTACACATCTTCAACAGTATATTAATACTTATGGGGCTGTATATGATGAAGTAAAAACGATGCGGGTTGGCATTGCAGAACGTTTAAGAAAACTTCCTTTAAGTTTCTTTGGAAAAAGAGATTTAGCGGATTTAACCGAAACAATCATGAGTGATGTAAACCGTATGGAACATGTATGGTCACATGTACTTGGTTATCTATATGGAAGTTATATTTCTACGGTGTTTATTGCGATTGGTTTATGCTTGTCAGATTGGCGTTTAGCACTTGCTTGTCTATGGGGTGTTCCTGTTGCGTTCTTATTACTATTTGGTTCTAGAAATCTAGCGAATCGTAGTGCAGAAGCCACAAAGAAAGCAGCACTTGAAGTAAGTGATGGAATTCAAGAAACTCTTGAAAACATTCGTGAAATTCATTCTACTAACCAAGAAGAACGTTATTTAGAGGAACTATATCAAAAGATTGATCAACATGAAAAAGTAATGATTAAAGGTGAACTCGCGACTGGGTTATTTGTGAATGGTGCGAGTGTCATCATGCGTCTAGGTGTCGCAACGACCATCCTAGTTGGGGCAAATTTAATCTTATCTGGAAAGATTGATTTCATGTTGTTATTTATGTTCTTATTGGTTATTACACGTATCTATGCACCTTTTGATCAAAGCCTTGCATTAATCGCAGAACTCTTCTTATCCCAAGTATCTGCAAATCGTCTAATGCAAATTTATGAGACACCAATTGCAGAAGGAAAGGATTCCTTTGAACCAAATGGACATGACATTGTATTTAAAGATGTTCATTTTGCTTATGATAATGAAGATGTATTAAAAGGTGTAAGTTTTATTGCTAAAGAAAAAGAAGTAACTGCTTTAGTTGGACCATCTGGCTCAGGTAAAAGTACTTGCGCACGTTTAGCAGCACGGCTTTGGGATATTGATGGAGGAAGTATTGAAGTTGGTGGTGTTGATATATCTACCATTGAACCAGAAACATTACTTACCGATTATTCAATGGTCTTCCAAGATGTAACTCTATTTGATGATACGATTATGGAAAATATTCGTTTAGGTAAACATGGTGCGAGTGATGAAGAAGTATTAGCTGCTGCTAAAGCTGCTAATTGTGATGAGTTTGTGGATAAACTACCACAAGGTTATCAAACACCAATTGGAGAAAATGGCACCAAATTATCAGGTGGTGAAAGACAACGTATCTCTATCGCTCGAGCACTCTTAAAAGATGCACCAATTGTATTATTGGATGAAGCTACGGCTTCTCTTGATGTTGAAAATGAAACCAAAGTACAAGATGCTTTATCACATTTACTATTAAATAAAACCGTACTTGTGATTGCACATCGCATGCGTACGGTTGAATCAGCAGATAAGATTGTTGTATTAAAGGATGGTAAAGTTGTAGAAGAAGGTAATCCTTCTGCTCTATTAAAAGATAAAGATAGTATCTTCTATCATATGCATTCTCTTCAAACAGAAAGTGCAGAATGGAATATATAGTTCTTGCTTATATTAGTAATACATTGAAAAAGCGATATTCCTATCGCTTTTTCAAACTTATTTCATGATTGTCAGTTACGGATTAATCGCAGTAAATCCCCATGTTATCCATTTCCAGGTTGTTGGAACGCCTTCTGGATCTTTCGCTACTAACGTATTCTCTTTTCCTATTTCTAGTTCTTTTATGAGAGGTAATAAACGAGAAGACATCCATTGTCTTTCAAGTCGATTATCTTCAAGATTAAATACATAGAGATGTTCATAATAGTTGATTTTATCTGGTTTTTCCCAAATTGGATGATAATCCCCATAATCACCACGATTCCATAAAAGCATAATTACTTCATCCTGGTCATCTTCATCAATATCTGTAATTAAATATTTAGATATTTTCCAATCCTTTTCAGATTCCCATAGTAAAGTATCGTCTTGGTAATACGATAGTTTTTTATTCGCAAGTTGAATACGCTTATTGTTTCCTAAATCCGATTGATTCATTTCCCATATTACCCAATTTGGCAAGAATAATCCATGATATCGACAATAGAAAACAATTCCTATTCCAATAAGAATGAATAGAATGGCCCAAACTATTTTAATAGCCAGTAACTGACGTCTTGATTGGATGTTACTCGTACCCATCGATTCTTTCCTATACGACACCATGTGTATCCTTCTGCTTCAACCATTTCATAAATGTAGTATGTGTACATGTCTTTTGCAGGATCCGCATCATCTGCTGACATTGTTGGAGATTGTTTCGTTACCAATCCACCTTTTCTTATTTCAACTTCACCATAATAACCTAGTTTTTCAGGTGTTTTTGCTCCTTCATAATAATCATATTTATGATAGAAACTACTTGTCCAAACAGGCATATTTGGTACTTCATTTGCACGAACTCTATCTTGCCATTCTTCATCTGTTAAACGATTACTAATTGGTTGCGTAAATTGATAATACGAATACACAGCTCCTGTTGCAAATCGAATATCATCATCAAAATATACTGCAACGATTATTTCTTGTGGTTTGCCAATAGCAAGTTGGAGACACTCGCCTTTCTCACCATCTGTTGCGATATCTGTAACTAAAGCTGCAGGATGTTCTAATGTACTGTATTTACCATCATCGATTGTCGACATCCACAAGTGTTCAAGTTGTCCTCCATACGAACGAATAAACTCAAATTCTTCATCCGTTGGCAGTTCACTTCTTAATTCTTTTTCTGCAATAGTTGCTAATTGAGCGCATATAGATGATAAGTTTTCCATACTACTATAATCTTCACTAGAGATTAGATTTCTTTCTTGTAATGCTTTTGCTGTTTCAATCGATAATTTAGCTAACTTATGGTAAATCAATGGTTGTGGTTCAACATATCCACGATCATCTGGTTTTTCATAAAGCGGTCCTGTAGCGCCTAATTCAGCCATAACTTGCTTTGCATAAAGAACTGTATCATGTTTTAGTTCTGTATAATTTCCTAAGAATGTATTTAAATCCTTATCTAACCATGCGTTATTCTGCATAAACTTTGGAAATTGTGAACGATCTTCATTTAATAATGGCCGTAAGGTTTCAAGCCAAGAACTACTTACACTCGCATTCCAAGTTTCTTCACCTAAATTAGCCACTTCATTACGAACACTTTCCATATTAGTTGTATAGTCTGGCCAATTATTCACATTTGTATGAGTTTGTAAAAGTTCAAGTGCACGATTAGATCCCATTGCTGCAGGTACATCTAAAGCATCAGGCATCATTCTTTTGTCACTTGATGCATTTGCGGGTAAATCCCTATATACGAGTCGTTGCATAATACTTCCATCAATCGTGAAACGTTGTCCTAATACACGATATCCCGTTGTCACTTCATCACGATTTTCAAATTCATATACAACCATCGAATTAATGGCTGGTCTAGGTAATTGTTTTACATTATCCATGTATTTTTGGAAATTTGAGTCATCCTTAATCGCATCAATTGAAACATCGGTTCCATAAATACTTTGGATTAATGGATAATATTCATAATATCCATTATCATCACTTTCTCCCGCAAAGAAGGAAGTTGTTAAATAGACATTACTCCATTCATCATATGCAGCACTTTGTATTGCTTTATTGATTAATAATGCACTACGACTTAGTTCTTCATCATCACTACTAAAGTTCATTTGTCCATACCACATCATCGCTCTAAAGTATTGTTTTAAAGCATCGCTTTCTGTGTAATAACCTCTAGGTTTAAACTGTGAGTAATCTTGCTGATACGTGCGATCCGATGTTGTAAAGACTGGTGAATCTGATATCCCTTCAGCAGCTTGAATCTTACTTAACTCTGAAGAAGCATTACTCGATAATGTACTGGAATCTCCTCCAATTAAGGCTGCTCCAATTGCAAAATAATCAACATTTCTTTGGGCAGCACTTTCCCATTTTGTACCAGATAATTGATTCAATTGATTCTTACTTTCCTCTAATAGTTTTTCACTCATTGAACGCAATTGATCTGAAAGATGTGTTTTTTCAACATTCTTTTGTAAATGTGCATAATACAAATGGAATGTATGTAATATGGAATCAGTCGTAATAAAACTTGGAATATTACCATACATATTACTTTCATATACTTCGAAGAATTCATAATAATTAGTACCATCTGTTACAACAAAATAATTCTGCGCCAACATATTACGAAGATCTTCTGAAAGATAAGCAACATTATATGGATTAATCGTATTACTGAAATTAGGTTCTAAAGTATAATCAGTAATATTTACATCATACTCCGCATGAACCACTAATACTTCAGGTGCAATTAATGATGGTCTAGTAATATTAGATATTACATTGGATAATTCTCCAGAATCTTGTTTTTCTTTTAGTAATTTTCCTATATACACACCACCAAAGGTTCCACCTACCGCTACCGCAAGACCTAACAAAACTTTTAAAACTGTTGATAAAAGTGTAGAAGCAGCTTTTTTAACAGGGATTACCGGCGCTATCGGTACAACTGGTGTAACTGGTTGCGTAGGAATGTTCATTCCGATTGGTTTACCAGTATGTGGATCAAAGTTCTGTTGAGGTACATTTCCGATTGGTTTTCCAGTCTTTGGATCAAATCTGCGTTGAGGTTGTTGTACAGGTGTACTTGGTTTAGAAACTGTTTCGGTTGGTTGTTCTACTTTTGGTGTTTCAACTTCAGTAGGCACTTCTTTTGGAACATCCGTTTCATTCGGTTTCGTCTCTTGAGGTGTTTCAACTTCTTTTGGAACATCCGTTTCATTTGGTTCCTCCACTTGAGGAGTTTCTACATCTGTAGGAGCTTCAGGTTCTACATCTGGTACTTCATCTTTAATACTTGGCTCGGATACTTCTGGAGTTTCTGTAGAAACTTCAGGTTCATTAACCTGTGGTTCTAGATTCTCAGTAACGCCTTCTTCTCCACCCTTTGGGGTTAATGTATCCGGTTTTCCTTTAGGAGTTAGTTTATCTATAGGTTCTTCATTTGGAGAAAGATTATCTACAGGTGTATCTGGCAATGCCCTAATGAGACTCGCAGGTACAGGCATTCCTTGTGCCAAGTGTAATAAGTAAATGAAGAATGGTAATGGTGCCATGTTGTAGAGTTTGATTCCATCTTTTCTTTCCATCTCTAGTACACTAGCTTTGATATTCTTCTTCGCTGTCTGTATTCTGCCTATTACTGTACTTTGCGGTACTTCTAATTCTTCTGCGATTTCTCTTAATGTCTTATTCTCATAGAAATGCATTAAAGCTACAATTCTTTGATCTTCACTTAAACTATCTAAAATACCTAATACTATCTCAGAAGTCTCTTTCTTGTCATAAGCCATTTCTGGTTGATTCTCAATCTTTTCATCTTCTGGATCATAGTTTAAATCATCTTCTTCATTATCAAGTTCAGAAAACATTGTATTCTTTTGATTATAAGAAGACATGACGATTCTTTTTGCTTCATTTACTGTAATTTGTTTAATCCAAGAATCAAACTTACTATCATCCTCCAGTGTTTTTAATCCGCGGTTTAAACGTATAAATGTACTTTGAACAGCATCTTTTGCGTCTTCTTCTGTCTTACTATACATTCGCGCAAGATTAAATAATTGACTCTCATAAGATTTAATAATCTCTGCAAGTGCTTGTTCATCCCCTGAACGAGCTAATTGAATTGTTTGTTTTAATTGTTCACTCATAAGCATTTCCTCTACTTCTATTAATAATTAGTAATATCAACTAATGTATGATTACCTGTTTCTATTTTACGATCTGTTTCTGAACGTATTATTGCCCAGTCATTATTATTTGGATTTATCTCCATTATCGCATGGAATTTTGGATGACTATACTTCGTTCCATTTCTGTCATACGATAAATCCGCTCCATCATCATATTCTACCGTATAAATGTCTCCATTATTCTTGATAATAATGGAATTTTCATCTATCCACATCTTATCAATAATTAGATAAACTTCTTGTTTGAAATCCTTTAGTTTCGTATTAATCTCCTCTTCTAACTCACCTTTAACATTCTTAATAATTCTTATATCATGAATATTTAATGCTTCTATATAAGTTCGATAAAAGGAAGCAGTATTTTTGTATAAAAGCGTTTTTATCTCTTCATCACAATATTTCTTTGTGTTCACTTCTAAAGTTTGTATTTCCTCTGATTCATTAGTTGGGGTTTCAGTAGGAGTTATTGCTTCACTAGTTGAAACAGGTTCTTCTTTTTCTACAACTACTTCTTTTTTCTTAGAATCATTATCTAAGAAGAAATACTTTATTCCAAAGCCACCTAGTAAAGATAATAAGAATAAACCAATTAGAATTGGGATGAACTTACTTTTCTTTTTAGGTTGCTCAACATACGTTACTTGTGGTGGAGTAGGAATCGTTTGTGCCATAGGTGTTCCACACTTAGCACAATACTTCACTCCCTCCTTATTAGGATGTCCGCATTTTACACAATACATATCTGTTTCCTCTCATCGACTTGATATATCATGTGTATCCGCATTATTATTCACATGTTTATCAAGTAAAGCTTCTTTTGTTTCATGACCTATAATAAAGTGCTTTGTCACTTTATCTGCACCTAATGCATTTTCAACTAAATTAACTTCTGCTCCGTATGTATGATACGGCTCAACACTAGGAGCTTTTAATTCTTCAACGAGATTATTATTCTCATCCACTTTTAAATTGCTATATTCTGCCATAATCCAAGTAGATATCTTTCCTTCATATTCTTGATTGAATACCATATTCGTATAATTTGCTGGTCCATGGAAATCAACATCTACATGATAAATACATGAGACATAATTACCTCGATTGTTTTTATCTCCTAATACATACAAACTATCTAAAGTTACTACATATGATTGATAACCCCAAGGTGAATTCTCAAATTCATTATTTACTGCTTCCTGGGTTTTATTCACAATCATCTGATATGCTTCATCTGATAAATCTTCAACGGAATGTACATATTTCAATAAACCATGAACGGTGTATTCTTGTGATAATGGACTTGGAATACTTCCTGTATTTTGTGCAACACTTTCTATTGTATTTTCATCTACACGAATAGTTACAACATCTCCATTCGACAATTCATTATATTTATCTGCAATCAAATTTAAACCTATTGTGTTTTCATTCTTGATTGATATTTCACCAGATCCATTCATCCCTTCAAATTCAACTGTGATTGCGTCAAATGGATTAAACGTATCTAAGACTTTTAAATTATCAACCGTTATCGTTATATCTTCTGCTTTAATTTTTATCTTTAACACTTCTTCTAAATCGGTTAATGTATCACTTAATACCCATTTCAGATTGATTACATCACCATTGCTTAAATTAGAAGTTTTATCAATAGATGTAGATTGCAATAATTCTTCTGTAAATAGTGTTAAAAATTCTTTTCTAGATAAGTTTGCTTGATCATAATAATTCGCAACTTCATCTTCAATTTTCTTATACGCATCATTTTGAGGTAGTGCATCCGTTAGAGCCCTTCTTAATTCGTTTTCTGAATATGTAATTTCTGCTTTTCCTATCGTGTCATAACCTTCAATAGAAACAGATACATATTCATTTAAATCAATTGTTGGACGATAAAAAGTTTTATACCCTACATACCCTCCTGCACCTACTAAGAATGCAGAAAGAACTGGAGCTAATATTTTAGTTAATAAAGACGCTCCCTTTCCGGTTGTAATAGGATTTATAGGCGTTTTTACGATATCTGTGATTGTTTCACCAATCGGATTATGAATAGTTGGATCTACATTTAATGTTGGATTATAGACAGGTTCAGAGATAGGTGTGCCTGGTTGAGAAACATTTGGTTTCATCTGTGGCATTTCAATTTCACTCGGAATGTTAGACTCTGGAATATGTGGTTGAACAGGTTCTACATTTGGTACTTCTACTTCTGTTGGAATACTAGGATTAGAAAACTCCGGTTCAACATGTGGCACTTCAGTACCAGAAGGTATAGAAGGATTAGTAGAAGATGGAAAACCTTCCGGTCCACCTTTCGGTGTTAATACATCTGGACTTCCTTTTGGAGTTAAAACATCACTTGTAGGGTTTAGTACATCTGAAGGCCCTCCTTTAGGAGTTAATGTTTCAGTTGGTCCACCTTTCGGTGTTAAAATATCTAACGGTTCATTCCCACCAATTCTAGGTAATCCATGAATACTTGTTGGAACAGGCATTCCTTGTGCCAAGTGTAATAAGTAAATGAAGAATGGTAATGGTGCCATATTGTATAGCTTGATTCCATCTTTTCTTTCCATCTCTAATACACTCGCTTTGATATTCTTTTTCGCTGTCTGTATTCTGCCTATTACTGTACTTTGCGGTACTTCTAATTCTTCTGCGATTTCTCTTAATGTCTTATTCTCATAGAAGTGCATTAAAGCTACAATTCTTTGATCTTCACTTAAACTATCTAAAATACCTAATACTATCTCAGAAGTCTCTTTTTTGTCATATGCCATTTCTGGCTGGTTCTCTATCTTTTCATCTTCTGGATCATAATTTAAATCTTCTTCTTCATTATCAAGTTCTGAAAACATAGTATTCTTTTGATTATAAGAAGACATGACGATTCTTTTAGCTTCATTCACTGTTATTTGTTTAATCCAAGAATCAAACTTATTAATATCTTCTAGAGATGAAAGATTACGAAAAGCTCTGATGTATGTGTTTTGTAAGGCATCTTCTGCATCACTATCACTTGAACTATACATTTTCGCAAGATTAAACAGTTCTGAATTATATTGATTCATTAATTCAGAAATTGCGATATTATCACCTTGTTTGGCTTTTTCAATTAACTGCTTAGTATTATCGTTCATCTTCTATACTCCTCGTATTAATCCTTTAAAATCAATTCATTCCACACTTTCTAAGTAATTCTTCGATATCCATTTTTGGCACTTCATCAGAATAAACTAGCATCAGAATATTCTCGTTTTTGCGTATTATTTGAAACTGATTGTTTCCGCATCTCCGTAAAAAAATGGAATTTCTTCTGTATCAATATTTACACCTATTGATTGTCGGTTTTCACTATTTTTTACAATAAAACGTCTTTCTGGTCCTCCGAATTCTCCTGAGCGAATTCCATCACACAATAATTCATATACCTCTTTTGCTTCTTCCACGTCATTTGCCTCATAAAAACTTGCTGCAAAACGATATTCTTCATCTGTTAAGTAGACTGACATATCTATGATAGAACCATCATCTAGATCAACTAATTGT